>NZ_JAFCXL010000017.1:0-129459 GCF_049898325.1 Massilia sp. DWR3-1-1
TTGTCCAGATAGCGCGTGGCCACGCCGTTGAAGTGATGGAGCCACCGTTTAAAGCGGCTGTGATAAGCGTTGACGTTTTGAATGTGAATGGCTTCACGTACACGAACGCCCTGGCGCAGATTGATGCTTTGATGGTCGATGCCCGCCTCGCGCGCGAATTTTTTATAGGCCCCATTGGCGTCGCTCACGAGCAGCACATCGCGCTGCAGTTTTGGTAACAGGTGGGTGTGCAAGGCGTCGGCCTGGAGGGCGCCGCGCCCGGCAATAAAATCGATGGTGGCGCCGCCCCGGTCGCGCGCCACCACGATGTTGACCAGTTGCCTGGATATGCCCCGTTTCGACGCGACGCCCCCGCGCTTGCGGGGCGCTCTGCCCAGCGGTGTATTTTCCTGCTGACTTTCCTGATCCTTTTTCGGCCCCTTGTCCTGATCACTTTCCTGCTTATTACTCTGCTGCTTGCTCTGCTTCTTACCCTGCCGGTTCCCCTTCTCCGATTCGAGCAAAAACGTCTCGTCGGCCTCGGTGATGCCTTGCAGTGTGGCGGGTCGGTCGAACTTGACCCAGTGCAGGAAGCGGTGGCGCCATCTGAAACTGGTATTGGCGTGCACCTGCACTTTCTCGGCGGCGCTTTTGACGGTGCAGGCCGGGTCGCGCAGGCAATCGCAATACGCGAGCCATTTGCCCTTGAGGCGCAGGCGCGCCAGTGGCGTGCCCGTTAAACCATTAAAAGTTTTTCCACAGGCGCTGCAGCGATAGCGCTGCAGGCCATTGGCGAAGCCGTGGCGGCCGAACTGGCGCGATGCGCAGCGGGGACACGCGCTGCGCGCGTGGGCGATCTGGTCGATCAGCGCGGCGATGCGCTCGCCGTTGACGAGCGCCGACATGAAACAGCACACGGCCAGCCTTTGTTGCGTATTGAAGGCGCGCAGCCGGGAGAACAGACGGGTGAAATTCGGACGGACCTGCTTGCCTTGTGCCATGCTGCTCTCCCATCACCTTGGTGGAGCAGGTTTGACCTCAGCAATTCAAATCGGTTCGGGGTCGACCCACAGCAAACGGTGAAAGCGCCATAAAAAAAGGCCGGGTCGATGCCGACCCGGCCTGTGGCCGACCGCCTGCCCTGCGTGTTAGCAGCCGCGCCGCGCGCCCGTCGCCAGGCCTTCGTTGCCGGCCACCTGCAATTGCTGGTAACTGCGCTCGGTGGCCGGCACCGCCAGCACGTAGGCCTGCCGTTCGAACTTGTGCACGACGGTGATCTGGGCGACGTAACTGGGCGCGAGCACCTGCTGCGCCTTGCGCTTGCCCAGGTCGAGGTAGCCGAACAACATGCGCGCTTCGGCGATGGCGTCCGGGGGCAGCTCGTCGCGGCCGTTGCCGAGCAGGCTGGCAAGGTGCTGGGCCAGCTGGCGCGCCGCCAGTTCGGGGGCGATGGTTGTCGCCGTGTCGACCGTTTCGGCGGCGCTGGGGCGGATGCGCAGCGAGAACGCATCGACCGTGCCGTCGCCAGCGAGCCGCAGCGCCACCGAGGCCGCGCCCAGCACGGCAATGCCGGCCACCGCATGGCGCCAGGCGCCCACCGCGCGCGTGAGCAGCACCTCGCTGTTCTTGCCGGTGCGGTCGCTGCCCTGCGCTTTCATTTGCCACAGCCGTTCAAAGCTGAGCGAGCCCTGTTCGCCCAGCCAGGCGGGTAGCTCGAGCCGGGCCGCCCGCTCGGTGAGCTGGCGGATCAAGCCCTCGCGTTCGACCGGCTGGGCAAAGCTGGCCGCGAACGGGGCCAGGCCGGAGCGGTAGTCGATGGCGCCGGAGGCGTGATAGAGCACGGCGCGCGCCCCTTGCGGCAGGGTGATGGTGGTCTGGCTGTCGTCGCTTTTCCAGTCGGCGCGGTCGCTGCGGCAGGCGCCGGCGCTGTCGTCCTGCCCGGTCAGCAGGGCCAGCAGGCCGCTGGCGCGCGTGCGCAGTTCGTCCAGTGCGAACGGCTGCACGGCGTAGATGGCGGCGCTGGCCGGCGCTTGTGTCGCGCTGGCGGCCAGCACGCTTGTCAGGGATTGTCCGTTCATCGCTCAGCCCTCCGTCCAGTACCACAACAAGCAGGCTTGCTGGGCCGGCGCCAGGTCGGCGTCGACGTTGCCATGCCCCCAGAAATGATCGCGGTTGAGGTAGCTGCGATCCCAGCGAATATTGCCGTTGTTCCAGGTGGCGGCGTCGCCCACGCACACCGTGATGGGGTGGTTGTCGACCCACCAGTCGGAGACGCCGTCGTGCCAGGCATGGCTGACGGTGTCGCCATGGATCAGGTTGTCGCCCACGTCCTCGCCGCACTCGTCGGTGGTGATGCCGTCGTACATATTGCCCCAGGCGCCGCAATAGATATGCAGTCGGGCAAAAATGTTCCACAAGCCCGTGACCCGGTTGCGGTCCACCGTTTCGCAGGAATACGCCATGACCCACTCGGCGTTCCAGTTTTCGCCCAGCTGCCACTGGTCGGAGTAGGTACGCCAGTTGACCCGGGCGGTGTCATACAGCATGCGGGCGCGACCGTCGGCTTCGTGGTTGCCATGCGTTTCAATCCAGAACAGGTCGACATTGTCGGCCCAGCGGACGTCGTCGCCGCCCTTGTCGGTGTCGCGGATGTCGGTTTCCCAACAGTTGGTGTTGGCCCAGTAAAACGCCCGCGTATGCCCGGCCGAGCGCAGCTTGTTGTCAATGCCGTTGGCGCGGTTGAACGTGTAAGTGAGGTCGCCGGCGGTGCTGACGCCGGCGGCGCGCGCGTGATTGAAATAACGAATGCCTTCCACTCCAAAACTTGCCATAGTCGTCTCCCAGAAGGTGAGGCCGGACCCACGTCACGGCCCGTCCAGGGGGACAGACCGCGCATGCCACATGCGCCGGCTTGAACACCTTAGCCCCGCAACTTTAGCGAGCTCTGCTTTAGATCAATGAAAGGGGTTTCCCGACAGCTTGGTCGGGGCACCGGCGGGACGAAAAAAAACCGGACAGCGTCCGGTTCTTTTGAGGGGGGCAGTACCTGCTCAGGCGCCAGCCTTGGCGGCGCGGCGGTTGCGCGGGGTGAACATGGCGAGACGGATGGCGACGACGACAGCGGCCAGGCCAACGGGGATCAGTTCGAGCATGTCCATGGCTTAATCGCGGGTGGCGAGGTTGCGCAATTCAGCGGCCAGGTTCGGCGAAAAATGCTCGACGTCGCGGGCCAGCGAGAACAACTGGCGCACGCCGCGGGCCTTGACGGCCGGCGCGACCGGCGCGCTGGCGCGCACTTCCTGGACGACGAACTGGCGCGCCTGGGCGGCGAACAGGGCATCGGCGAAGGCGCGGGCAGCGTTGCCCAGGTCGGAGAAATAGTGGCGGAGGGAGGCGCTGTCGTTCGAATAGGTGGCGGTGGTCATGATCGTTCCTTGAGAATGTTTCGTTGTTGCAGTGCAGTATATGTGCGCCTATCCAATAACGGAAATTTTAAGATCTGATGGCGTCCATACACAAAGCGTATATCTTGACCGCGTAAGCGACGATATCGGTTCAATTGTGGAACACAAATAGAAATGAGAGTGATTCCTATTTACAGAAGTGGCCCTGGTCGTTTATGATTTATTCAAGTTGGCACCAGCGCTCACCGCGCCGGGCCTGCAGCACATCATCCATCACGCCATCCATCAAGGGAATCATGAATCACTCGCCAGTTCGCCAGCCGCTGCGTCTTCGCCATCTCGACACCACACCTGCCGCTTCGCTGCAGCGCTCGACGCTCGCCATGAGCGTCTCGGCGGCGATGCTGCTGGTACCGCTGGCGCCGCTGAGCGCGCTGGCGCAGACGGCCGCCGCGCAGGGCGCCGCCACCGCCACCGCCACCGGTCCTGGCGGCGAGCAGATCAGGCAGCTCGGTGAAATCGTCGTGCTGGGCAAGCGTGTCGAATCGAATCCCAACGCCGAAGTGGGCGCGCCGTATAAAGCACGTACTTCGGGCGACTCGCGCCACACCCGTCCGCTGGCCGAGACGCCATCGACCATCACGGTATTGACCAAGACCGCCATCGACGATGCCGGCGTCACCGACCTCAAGCAGATCCTCGCCGCGCAGCCGGGCATCACCCTGGGCACGGGCGAAAACGGCAATGCCTTTGGCGACCGCTACATCATCCGCGGCCAGGAAGCGCGCAGCGACGTGTTCGTCGACGGTTTGCGCGACCCGGGCATGAGCACCCGCGAGAGCTTCGCGGTGGAGCAGCTGGAAATTTCGAAAGGCCCGAACTCGAGCTTCGCCGGCCGCGGCACTGCCGGCGGCGCCATCAACGCCATCACCAAGCAGGCCACGCTGGACCACGATTTCACGCGCTTCTCGGCCGGCGTCGGCAGCGACAGCCAGAAGCGCTTCACCACCGACTTCAACAAGGGCTTCGGCGACAACTTCGCCCTGCGCGTCAATGCCCTGTATGGCGACGAAGACGTCCCCGACCGCAAGCCGGTATCGCGCAGCCGCAAGGGCGTGGCCGTCTCCGGCCTGGTTGAAGTGAACAAGGACCTGGCCATCACGCTCGACTACTACGGCCTGCGCACCAGCGACAAGTCGCCCGATCTGGGCGCCTACCTGACTGGCACGCTGCCGTACCGCGTGCCCGCCAAGGACGTGCCCGTGTATGCCCAGTCGAGCGACTTTTTAAAATCCGACATCGACACCGTCACCGCCCGCATCAACTGGAAGCTGGCGCCGAACATGCGCTTGACCAGCCTGACCCGCTACGGCACCTCGAACAATGCCTACGTCACCACCGGCGCCTCGGCCGGCACCCGCTACGACGGCGCCACCGGCGCGGCCTACACGACCGGCTATATCGACGGTGGCCACAGCGGCTGGCAGGACGTCGACTATTTCGCGCACCAGAGCAATCTGCGCCTGGACACCACCCTGGGTGGCATGAAGAACGAGTTCATTTTCGGCGTCGAGTACACCAACCACAAGGTCGTTTCGGGCAGCTACGGCATCACCAACGGCGCCGCCGCCAATTGCCGCTCGGTGTCGACCACGTCCCCCAACCCGATCGGCGCCAATAACGCCTGGTGCTTCACCGCCTCGAACGGCACGCCGGTGGCCAACCTGGCCAACCTGGCCGGGCGCAGCGCGATCCGCGCCGGCAAGAACCAGGACTGGCGCGTCAAGACGGTGGCCCTGACGGCGATGGACACGATCGACCTGACCGAGCGCTTTTCCGCGTTCGGCGGCGTGCGCGCCGACCGCTTCGACCTCGACCTGGTGCGCTTCACCGCCGCCACCGGCGCCGTCAGCGGCGACTACGGCTACAAGGACACCCTGGTCAACGGCCACTTCGGCCTGACCTATAAAGTGGCCAAGGACGTCATCGCCTATGCCAGCGCGTCGACGGCGCAGGACATCAACGGCGGCGAAGCCGATTCGGGCACCAACAGCGGCTACGGCGGCGCCGTGCTGTACCAGGGCCAGATCGCCGGCGCCAAGCCGGAAAGCTCGACCAACCTGGAACTGGGCACCAAGTGGAACCTGCTCAACAATCAGCTGCTGGCCACCGCGGCGCTGTTCCAGACCACCAAGAAGGAAGTGATGGAAGGCGCCAACTACGACACCATCGGCACCTTCAACACGGGCAAGAACCGCGTCCACGGCCTTGAAATCGGCATCTCGGGCGACTTCACCGACAAGTTTTCGATGCAGGCCGGCGCCGCCGTCATGAAATCGAAAGTGCTCGGTTCGGCCGTCGCCACCAACGTCGGCAACCCGCTGTCGAACTTCGCCGAGAAGTCCTATTCGGTGCAGGCCAAGTACCAGTTGACGGACGCCTTCTCGTTCGGCGCCATCAACCGCTACGAAAGCAGCCGTTGCGGCGGCCAGCCCGACACCGGCGCCGGCTTCACCAATGGCATGTGCTCGCAGCCGGTGCCGTCGTTCAACGTCTCCGACCTGTTCGCCGCCTACCGCTTCAACAAGAAGCTCGACGTGCGCGTGAACGTGCTCAACGTGTTTAACAAGGACTACTACACGGCGGTGTACCGCTCCGGCTCCTTCCTGTACAAGGGTGACGCGCGCGCAGTCCGGGTGACGCTCAACTACGAGATCTGAGTTGGCAGCGTAATCCGCCCCCAGGCATGCCGGTACAATACCGGCGTGCCTTTTTCAATTTGATGAGCACCCCCATGACCAGCGCCAGCCCGGCCCAGCCAGCCATTACCAGCATCCCCGCGCAGATCGCCTGCGCCGAGGATTACGCCGTGCTGGCCCAGCGCTTCCTGGCCGCGCCCACCTTCGACTACATTGACGGTGGCAGCGGCGCCGGCGCCACCGCCAGCGCCAACCGGGCGGCGTTCGCGCGCTGGTCGGTGCTGCCGCGCATCTTGCGCGATGTCGGCCACGGCCACACTCGCCTGACCCTGGCCGGGCGCGCTCTGGCCCATCCCATCCTGCTCGCGCCGGTGGCGCTCCAGACCCTGGCGCACCCGGGGGGCGAGCTTGAAAGCGCCCGGGCGGCGGCGGCGCTCGAGACCACCATCGTCAGCAGCACGCTGGCTTCGTACACGCTCGAGCAGATCGCCGCGGCCGCGCCGGCCCCGGCGTCGCACTGGTTCCAGCTGTATTTTCAGGGCAGCCGCGAGGCCACCCTGGCCCTGCTGCGGCGTGCCGAAGCGGCCGGTTGCGGCGCCATTGTCGCCACCTTCGACGCCGCCATCCAGGCGCCCGGCCGGCGCGCCCTGCGCGCCGGCTTTCGCATGCCGGCCGACTGCGTGGCAGCCAATCTGCCCACGCCGGCGCCGGCGGCCGCGCCGCAGGCGGGCGCCAGCCGGATTTTCCAGGGCATCATGCGCGGCGCGCCCACTTGGGACGACCTGGCCTGGCTGCTGGGGCAAACCCGCTTGCCCGTGTGGGTCAAGGGCGTGCTCCATCCCGACGACGCGCGCCAGGCGCTGGCGCTGGGGGCGGCCGGCATCGTCGTCTCCAACCATGGCGGGCGCGGGCTCGACGGCGCGCCCGCCAGCCTCGACGCGCTCGTCAAGGTGCGCGCGGCGCTGGGCGATGGCGCGCCACTGCTGTTCGACGGCGGCATCCGCAGCGGCCTGGACGTGTTCAAGGCGCTGGCGCTGGGCGCCGACGCCGTCATGGTGGGGCGCCTGCAGGTGTACGCGCTGGCGGTGGCGGGCGCGCTGGGCGTGGCCCACATGCTCCAGTGCCTGCGCGAGGAACTCGAACTGTGCATGGCGCTGGCCGGCTGCGCCACGCTGGCGCAGATCGACGGCGCCACCGTCTGGCGTAGCGACTGTAACGACTACCAGGAACGACCATGCTGATCTCGATTGAACAGGTACTGAGCAAGGACGAAGTGCGCCAGTTCCGCACGATCCTCGACGGCGCCCCCTGGCAGGACGGCGCCGCCAGCGGCGGCACCCTGGCCCGCACCGTCAAGCACAACGAGCAGGTCGACGACAGCGCCGACGTGGCGATCAGCCTGGGCAACCATCTCCTGCGCACCCTGGGCGCCCATCCCCTGTTCGTCTCGGCCGCGCTGCCGCGCAAGATCTATCCGCCCCGCTTCAATCGCTATGCGAGCGGCGGCGGCTACGGCGCCCACGTCGACAGCGCCATCATGCACGTGCCGGCCAGCGCCGTGAGCGTGCGCACCGACCTGGCGGCCACCCTGTTCCTGTCCGAACCGGACGAGTACGACGGCGGCGAACTGGAGATCGAGGGCGCCTTCGGCGGCCAGTCGGTCAAGCTGGCCGCCGGCGACATGGTGCTGTATCCCGCCTCGAGCCTGCACCGGGTGGCGCCGGTGCGGCGCGGCGCGCGCATCGCCTCGTTCTTCTGGATCGAGTCGCTGGTGGGCGACGAGGGCGCGCGCGCCACCCTGTTCGACCTTGACCAGGCGATCCAGCAACTGACCCCCGTGCTGGCCACCGACGACGCGCGCCTGCTCAAGCTGACCAACGTTTATCACAATCTGGTGCGCCGCTGGGCCACCACCTGACCCTGACTTTTCTTCAAAGGACCACCATGAAACACTCCCTCGCATCCCGCCTGCTGCTGTCCGTGCTGCTCGCCGGCGCCGCCGCCGGCGCCAGCGCCCACGGCGACGTCAAGTGCAAGGCCTATCCGAAAACCGAATGGAAGTCGCACGAGGAACTGGCCAGGAAACTGGTGGCCGAAGGCTGGACCATCCGCCGCATGGAAGTGTCGAAAACCTGCTACGAGGTGTACGCCAAGGACCCGCAGGGCAAGCGCGTCGAAGCGTTTTTCGACCCGGTGACCTTTGCCCGCGTTGAAGAGTAAAAAGGGCGCGCGAATGCTGCGCATCTGGGACCTGCCGGTGCGCCTGCTGCACTGGCTGCTGGTGCTGTCGATCGCCGGCGCCTGGATCACCAGCAGCCGCACCGGCCCCCTGCACGAGTGGGTCGGCTACGGCGCCGTCGCCATCGTCGGCGCGCGCCTGCTGTGGGCCGTCAAGGGCAACGCCTACGCCCGCTTCAGCGAGTTCGTCACGCCGCCGCGCGCCAGCCTTGGCTATCTGCGCCAGGTGCTCACGGGCGCCGCGCCGCGCTACCTGGGCCACAATCCGGCCGGCGGCGCGATGGTGGTGGCGCTGCTCGCCTGCGTCACCCTGGTGGGCCTGTCCGGTTGGGCCGCCACCACCGATCTGCTGTGGGGCTATGCCTGGCCCGTGCAAGTGCACGCGGCGCTGGCCTGGCTGCTGGTGGGATTGATTGCACTGCACCTGGCCGGGGTGGCGCTGGCCTGCTGGCAGCACCGCGAAAACCTGGTCAGGGCGATGCTCACCGGTGACAAGCGGGCCGGGGACTGAACAGCGTCGGCGCCCGCTTCAGCCCAGGCTGACGCTGCCGTCGACCACGCGCCGGCCATCGAGGCCGATGCAGTAGCGGTGATGGTCGCCGCTGAAGTACAGGGTAGGGCGAGCGCGCAGGGTGATCGGCGCGCGGAAGCGGGCGCTCACCGCCGTCACGCGCCTGGCGGTGGTGTGCTCGAGCAGGGCGCAGGCGGCCGCCACGCTGTGCATGCCGTGGATGATCGGCCGGCGCAAACCCATCAGCCGCGCCGACCAGCGCCACAGGTGAATCGGATTCCAGTCGCCCGACACGCGGGCGTAGGCGCGCCCCAGCGAGCCGCCCACCGCCCAGCCGCCGATGCGCTTGCCTTCGATGGCGTCGTCGCCGGCGCCGCCCGCCCCCTGGCGCGTGCCGCGCCGCGCCATATATTTGCTGACGCAAGTAAATACGGTGGCGCCGTCCTGTGCCGCCACCGTCAGCAGTTCGCAAAACGCGGCGCCGCCCGCGCTGAGCGGGGCGATGGTGACGGTGGTGGTGAGCAGCAGGGGCCGCGCCGGATCGGCCGGCTGCGCTTCGACCAGGCTGTTTTCGACGTGGATCATGCCGGCCACGCGAAACGGAAAGGCCGGCGCCAGCAGCGTGGCCAGGTGGGCGCGCTGGGTCAGCAGGTAATAGTAAGTGAGCGGCACCCGTGCCGGCGCAAAGCCCAGCAGGGTGTTGTAGCGCGCCAGGTGGCGCGCATCGATGCGGGCGAGCAGAAAGACCGTCTGCAGCGCGTCGATGCGGCCCTCGGGCACGTCGCCTGCCGCGCCTCGCTTGAACAGGGCGGCGAGCAGGCGCGCGGCGCGCATTGGCGGAAGGGGAGCGATCATCGCCTTATTATGGCCTATCGACCCCTTGTGCACGATTGCGTGCGCCGGCTCAGGCCACCAGCGCCAGCGAGCTCGAACAGCCGATCCAGTCGACCAGCGCGGCCGAGGACAGCGGCTTGCTGTACAGGTAGCCTTGCCCCTTGTCGCACTGCAGCTCGTTGACCACCCTGGCCTGCGCCGCCGTTTCGATGCCCTCGGCCACCGTGTCCATGCCCAGGCTGCGCGCCACCTTGACGGTCGCTTCGATCAGCACCCGGTGGTGCGCGCTGGTGTCGCTCTGGCTGACGAACGAGCGGTCGATCTTGACGGTGTCGACCGGCAGCAGGTGCAGGCTGGCCAGCGACGAGTAGCCGGTGCCGAAGTCGTCCAGCGCCAGCTTGATGCCCAGCGCTTTCAGTTCGTGCAGGCGGTGTTGCACCTGATCGTCCTGCGCCGCCAGCGATTCCGTCACTTCCAGCTGCAGCTGGCACGCGCGCATGCCGCACGTTTGCAGGATCTGCGCCACGCGCGCGGCGAAGTCGGTCTGCGCCAGCTGGGCGCGCGACAGGTTCACCGCCAGCAGGCGCGGCGTCGCTTCTCCCAGCAGCGCCTGCCAGGCGACGAAATCGGCGCAGGCCCGTTCCAGCACGAAGTCGCCCAGCGCGCCGATCAAGCCGCACTGCTCGGCCACTTCGATGAATTCGAGCGGTGGCACCACGCCGCGCACGGGGTGCTGCCAGCGCACCAGCGCCTCCACCCCGGTCGAGCAGTCGATGCGGCCGTCGGCCAGCAAGCCCACCACCGGCTGGTACAGCACGAACAGCTGCTGGTCGTGGATGGCGCGGCGCAGTTCGCCTTCAATGTCGCCACGCCGCACGGCGCGCTCGCGCATCGACTGGTCGAACACCAGGTAGCCGCAGGCGTCGGCCTTGGCCAGGGTCATGGCGATGCTGGCGTCGCGCAGCACGCTGTCGGCTTCGCCGGCCGCCTCGGCGCCCAGCACGATGCCGATGCTGACGTTGCAGATGATCTCGTGAGCGTCGATGAGGCAGGGCGTGCGGATGGTTTCCAGCAGCCGGCTGGCGACATTTTCGACGTCGCCGGCGCGACGTATGCCATCGAGGACGACGACGAATTCATCGCCGCCGATGCGCGCGGCCATCTGACCGCCGCTGTCGGGCTGGCGCAGCACGGCGCGCATGCGCCGCGCCATCGCCACCAGCACCTGGTCGCCGATGGCGTTGCCGAGTGAATCGTTGATCATCTTGAAGCGGTCGAAATTGATGAACAGGACGGCAAATCCGCCGGGCGCGCCCCGGTGGCGGCTCATCATCAGGCCGATCTGCTCCTGCGCCGCGCGCCGGTTCGGCATCTGCGTGAGGGCGTCGATGCGGGCCGCGCTGTTGAGCCGGCGGGTGATGGTGTCCTGCTCGCGTTGCGCTTCGGCGGTGGCGTCGGCCAGCACCGCCATGACCTTGTTGGCGTCGATTTTGAGCAGGCTCACGGACAGGCACATGGGACGCGCCTGGCCATCGTCGTGCGGTTCCATCATGATGCGAAACGACTCGCAGATCACGCCGGCCGGCGTGGCGAACAGCGTCGTCATCTGGCGCAGTTCCGGCGCCAGCGGGTCGAGCACATCGAACAGATTGACCATATTGCCGTCGCGCGCCAGCGGCATCAACAGGCTCGATGACATCGGGTTGAGCATCTCGATGCCGCCGTCGAGGGTGATCTGCACCAGGCCGATGGGCGCGCGGTACAGGAACTCGATCAGCGCCTCGTTGGGGTCGATGTTGTCCAGGCTCATGAGCGATCTCCCCCGGCCTGGGCGGGCAGCGCCTCACGCCAGCATTCGACGCGGTTGCGCCCGCCGGCCTTGGCCGCGTACAGCGCCTGGTCGGCCCGTTTCATCAAGCCTTCCAGGTCCGTCACGTTCGCGTCGAGCACGGCCACGCCGGCACTGACGGTATAGTCGATATTGGCGCCGTCGACGCGCACGGCGGCCTGCTCGACCAGCAGGCGCAGGCGCTCGGCCAGCTCGGCGGCGCCGGCCAGCCCGGTCGATGGCAGCAGCACGGCGAATTCTTCGCCGCCCACGCGGGCGACGATGTCGATGTCGCGGAACGTGAGATTGAAGGCGGCTGCCAGGTGGCGCAGCACGGCGTCGCCGCCGGCGTGGCCGTGGCGGTCGTTGACGGCCTTGAAATGGTCGGCGTCGAACATGATCAGGGCGGTCGGGCGGGGCGAGCGGCGGTGCCGATCGAGCTCCACTTCGGCGGCCTCGAAAAACGCGCGGCGGTTGCCCAGGCCCGTTAGATAGTCGCGCAGGGCGGCGTTGCGTTCGCGCTCGGCGCCGGGCTGCTTGTCGCCGATATCGCGCATGATCATCGAATAGGCGGTGGTGGCGCCGTCGTCGTGTTCGCGCAGCGGCGTGATCATGGTGCTGACGCGGAACTCGCTGCCGTCGGCGCGCACGCGCACGCCGTCGTCCAGGCTCCAGCCATCGCGGTCGGCTTCGGCCAGGCGGTCGGCAAGATGGTGGTCGGTGGTGGTGCCCGGCGCATAGAACATGGCGCCGGAGCGGCCGATGGTGTGCGCGGCGTTGTAGCCGGTGACCCTGCCGATGCTCTCGTTCCACGATTCGATCATGCCCTGCGGGTCCAGGCGCACGATGGCGTAGTCGCTGATGCCGGTCAGGATGGCGTTGAGCCAGGCGCCGGTCTGGCGCAGCTCGCGCTCGCGCCGCACCTGGTCGGTGACGTCATTGAGCACCGCCATCAGGCGCGCCTCGCCCAGTTTGACCACCGACAGCGACAGCACGCGGGCGTTTTTCGAACGCCGGCGGTCCGGGTCAAGGTACAGGTGGGCGCCGTCGCACACCATGCCCTGCGCCGCGCTAAAGTCGTGGCACTGGTGGCGCAGGTCGGGGGCGACTCCCGCCAGGACGGTAAACAGGTTCTCGAGCTGGCCGTCGGTCGCCAGCGGCATCAGCAACTGCGCCGCCACCGGATTCATCATCGAAATCGCGCCATCGAGCGACGCTTGCACCAGGCCCACCGGCGCCAGGTACAAGAACTGGATCAGGGCCTCGTGCTCTTCGCTCAAGCGTGCCAGGTCGAATTCCATCACTGGGCGCGGCGCACGAGGACGTAGCGCACGGCGCTGCCTGACGGGGCCAGCAGGCGCAGCGCCACCTTGATCGGGCGCATGCGCAGCGTCAGCACGTAATCGATGGTCACGTCGAGCGCCTCGCCCGCATCGAAAGCGTCCTCGAAACGCTGGGCCACCATAAAATTGTTCATGCACGGCGCTACCACCGTGAACAGCGGCTGGCCCAGCACGCGGTTGGCGGTCAGGCCCGCCGCATTCGACTCGAAGGCGTTGTAGCGGGTCACCACGGTGGCGGCGTCGAAGCCGATCACGCCGAAGTCGAGTCCGTCCAGTGCCGACTCCGACAATCGCGCCAGTTGCGCGGCCAGGTCGGTCGCGGCGAAAGAACAAACGGCGGGAAGCGCGTCGGTGTGCGGCATGGTGTGAACTCCTTGAAAATGGTCAGATCCGTTAGCAGGGTAGTCTATCTGAATTGATCATATGTTGTTGGCGCACAGAAACAATTGTGCGCTTCCTGCGACAAATTGTGTCAATTTGAGGACGCCGCCTCCATGATTGATCCTCGCACGGGGACCGGGATTTTGCGAGGACTTGTAGGTGAGGATGGATAATTTATAATCGGTCTATATATTGGTGACGGAATAAGGAATGGGTGTGAAAGAAATTGCGAAAATACAAACTGGCGTGCACGCCGCCGTCACTGTGGCACAGCCGCAACAGCCGCAACAGCCGCAACTGTCGCAACAGCCGCACTGGTGGCGCGCCCCCGGCGCCTTGCAGCGCTTTACGGTCGACCTGATCGACGGTGAGCTGGCGCGCCTGCGGCCCGGCCGTGGCGGCCTGCGGGTGGCTGGCGACGGCGCGCCCGACCTGGTGGCCGACCTGGGCGCCGATTCGCTCGAGCTGATGGCGCTGACGGCCGCGCTGGCCGAGGTGCTGCAGTTGCCGCAGGCGGGCATGCTCGATGCGCTGCTGGCCGACAGCTCGCTCGACGCCTGGGTGGCGGTGCTGCAGGCGGCGCTCGAACAGCCGGCGCCGATCGCATCGCCGGCCCGGCTGGGGTTTCGCAGCTCCGGCAGCAGCGGCTTGCCCACCTCGAGCGTGCACCCGCTGGCCCATCTGTGGCAGGAAGTGGCGGCGCTGGCCCCCTTGCTGCCTGGGCGCCGCCGTATCGTCAGTGCCGTTCCCTGCCACCATATCTACGGTTTCTTGTGGACCGTGTTGCTGCCCCAGCTGGCCGGCCCGGGCCGCATCGTGCCTGTCGTCGACGTGCGCGGCCAGGTGGCGGCCGGCGTCTGGCAAGCCCTGTTGCCGGGCGACCTGGTCATTGGCTACCCGGAGTTCTGGCAGGCGGCGCTGGCCGGGGCCGGCCTTGGCCAGTGCGCCGCCGACGTGGTCGGCGTCAGTTCCACCGCGCCCTGTCCGCAGGACCTGGCCGAACGCTTGCAGGCGGCCGGCCTGGCGCGCCTGGTGCAGATCTACGGCAGCTCCGAGACGGCCGGTGTGGGCTGGCGCGACGGCGTCAGCGCGCCCTACCGCTGCTTGCCGTACTGGCAGCGGGTCGACAAGGACGATGCCCGCCTGGTGCGCCGCATGCCCGATGGCAGCGCGTCGATGGTCCGGCTGCCGGACCGCCTGGTCTGGCAGGACGACTGCCACTTCGCGCTCAGCGGCCGGGTCGATGCGGCCGTGCAGGTGGGCGGCATCAATGTGTTCCCGCAGCGGGTGGCGGCCCTGCTGCGCGAGCATCCCGCCGTGGTCGATGCGGCTGTTCGGCTGATGCGGCCCGACGAGGGCACGCGCCTGAAAGCGTATATCGCCACCGCCAGCGGCGCCAGTCCCGCCACGCTGGCGCAGCAACTGGGCGATTATGTGCGCCAGCACCTGGCGCCGGCCGAGCGGCCCGCCAGTTTTACGTTCGGCACGGCCGTGCCACGCCAGCGCAACGGCAAGCTGGCCGATTGGGTGATCGACGGCGACTGACGCGGGCAGGACGCTTGCGCAATGGATTGCATATGGAGAACTTTTTTCGCGGCTATAATTTAGCCCCGCAGCAATCTAAGAAGTTCGATGTTCCAGATCCCACGTTTCAGCGCCCTTGTTGTCGTTTTTATCTCCTCCATTTCTTCTGCAGCAAGCCTTGACAGCTGCCCGCAGTTTTTTGTCAATGCCAGCGTCCCCAAGCTTCCCAACAGTGCGCCCGCGCGGCAACGCCTGTTGTGTTTCGACGCCTTTGCCGTGCTTTATTCCGGCGAGTCGAAAACGCCCGTCTATGTCGTCGAAAAGCTCAGCCGTGCGCAGTTGGCCGACGCCGACGGCGAACAGCGCACCAACAAGTTTTACGAGGAAGCGCGCCTGCCCAGTGCCGACCGCGCCCGCCTCGTCGATTTCAAGGCGCGCATCGAGGACCACGGCGACGAACTGCGGTTCGACCGGGGCCACATGGCGCCGGCGGCCGACATGCCGAACGCCCGCGCGATGGCGCAGTCGTTTAGCCTGAGTAACATGGTGCCGCAGGCGCCGGCCAACAACCGGGGCGCCTGGGCCAAGTCGATCGAACAGGCCACCCGCAAGTACGTGATGCGCTCTGCCGGCGACGTGTATGTGTTCACCGGCCCCGTGTTCACGGCGCCGGTGCGCACGCTGGGGCCGAACCAGGTGTGGGTCCCCCGCTATTTGTACAAGCTGGTGTATGACCCGGTGGCCAACCGGGCGTGGGCGCACTGGATTGAAAACACCGACCAGGCGCGGGCCAGCAAGCCGATTACTTACGAGGAGCTGGTACGGCGCACGGGCATTGAATTTTTGGACAAGGCGCGGCCCGGCGGCATCTGAGGTAATTGGCGCATCTACATTTCGCCGTAGCGAAACGCAAGGTTCAGCGCCGACGGCGCCGCCAGCCACAGCGACAGCAGCAAGGCGCCGTACCAGCATGCCATCAGCAGATTGGCCAGGGGCGCCGGTAGCATGCGCATCAGAAATTCGTACATCATCGTTTTCCTTATTGTCCCGCCAAAACGCTAATTTTCCGGAAGGCCTCGCCCAGGGTGGCGCTCGAGGTCAGGGCGAAACTGACGATCACAAATTGCAGCGTGAGCAAGCTGCAGGCGACCCGCCAGGCCCGGTAAGTGCGCAGCGTGGCGGCCAGCGCGATGTGGTTCGACCACAGGTAGGCAATGCCCAGGCCGAGGCCGTGAAAAGCCCCCCAGGCCAGGTAGCGCGGCGACAGTTCATGCCACAGCCCCAGCACGATCATGCTGGCCAGGCTGGCGGCCAGGTAATGATGGCTACGCGAAAACAAGGGCCGAAACACGAAGTCGCGGCACCATTCGGACACCGTGATGTGCCAGCGGCGCCAAAAGTCGGGCAGGCTGCGCGCGGCGAAGGGAAAGTTGAAATTTTCCGGCACCCGCATGCCCAGCAGGGCGGCGAAGCCAATGGCGATATCGCAATAGCCGGAAAACTGCCAGTACAGGTCAAGGCCGTAAGCGAGTAGTCCCAGGTAGGTATCGACCCAGACCACGCCGCTGAGGCCTTGCAGGCCGTGGAGTTTATTGGCGAGCAGGTAATGGGCCAGCAGGATGACCTTGCAATAGCCGTACAGGATGCGCTCGAGCGCGCGCGAGGCGTCCCGGCTGTCCCAGCGCGCGCGCAGCAGCTCGAGCCGGAAGGCGTCGAAGCGCTGCACCGGGCCGAGCGCCAGCGTGGGCGGGTACAGCAGGTAGGCAAGGGTACTTGCCATCCGGCCTTGTGCGCCAGCGCCGCTGCCGTGTTCAGCAATGATGTGCCAGGCCTTGAGCGACACAAAGGCGAATCCCAGGTAAGGCGCCAGGGCGTGCTCAGCCTTGGCGTACTGGTACAGTGCAAACGCCAGCACGATGCCCGTCAGGCCGAGCTGCCTGGCCAGCGCGGGACGGCGCCAGCGGGGCCCGCACACGAGGCCCAGCCAGGCCATCAGCGCACCCCACGCAGCCAGCCCGGACCAGCCGTCCTGGGCCAGCAGCAGCGCACCGGCGGCGCTGAGCACGCCCGGTCGCCAACGCGCCGGCACGCGCCAGTAGAGCAGCGTGGTGCCTGCCATGAAGAACAAGCCGAAACCGGTCAGCCATACCATATCAGGGTGCGCCTTCACGCAGGGCGACCAATTGCGCCAGCCACCAGGGGCCGAACCGGCGGCTGCCGGCGCCATTGAGGTGGGCGCCGTCACAATACAAACGGGTATCCTGGTACGACGGCGCCGCCTGATAGCGCAGTATGGGGCCGGGCGGCAGCGCCTGGCGCAGGCGGGCGTACCAGCGCGCCTTGTCGGCGGCGGAAGGCCGCTCCAGTTCGGCCGAGCGGGGCACATCGAGGATCACGACGCGCACGCCGCGCCGCGCCAGGCGCAGCAAGGCGGCCGTCAGCACGGGGTCGGGCGTGGGCTGGGCATAGGCGCGGCGCAGGTAAGTGGCGTAACCAATACGCTGTTGGGGGCTCAGGCCGGCAAAGCCAGGCGTGCACTGGAACGCCATGCTTTGCTCGGCCAGCGGCAGTTTTGCCTTCGATTGCAGAAGCATGGCCGGTAGCGCGCCATTGGCCACCACGAGCAGCGCCGTTTTGAGCGCGTGCTTGATGTCGATCTTCACCAGTTCGTCGATGCCGCTGCCTTCTTCCTCAAACAGCAGGGTTTTTTCAACGACCACGACATCGGGCGGCGCGCGCTCGACTTGCGCCAGCGCCTGCGCCAGCGCGCCCAGTCCGGGACCGCCTTTGATCAGGCGCACCCAGTTCAGCCAGGCCGGTTGGTGCGGCGGGTCGATCTGCCCGGGCGGCGTGGCCGCCCACAGCAGCGAGGTGCCAAGGCCCAGCACCCGCAGTTCGCCGGGCTGGCGCGGCGCGGCCAGGATCTTGCTGGCGAAAGCGGCCATCAGTTGCTGCGGCTGCGGGGCAGCCGCCATGGCATTGTGGCGCAGAAACGCCAGCACGATCACGCCCGCCGCCAGCGCGGCGCCGGCCGCCCAGACGGTCAGAGGAGGGGCCTGGCGCATCTCAGGCGAGCCGGCGTTTGACCAGGTCGATGGTGGCATCCATGCTGTCCATGTGCACCACGTCCGAGGGACTGAGGCGGATGCTGAACAGGCTCTCGAGTGCGATCACGAAATTGATGTGCGCCAGCGAATCCCAGCCAGCCGTGTTCGCGGGGCCGGAATCGAGCCGCAAGTGCCCGGGCGCCAGATGAAACAGGCCCGCTGCCAGCTCGAAAATCTGCGCGTGCAGATCGCCTGCCGCGCTCGTGGCCGCGCCTTCCTGGCCCAGCTCTTGCTGCAATTGCGCGACGATGACCTTGCCCGACGGCGTGCGCGGCAAGGCGGCAAGCAAGCGGATTTTTTTCGGCAGTTCATGCGCGCCCAGGTGCAGCGCGCAGTGGGCCAGCAAGCTGGCGGCATCGGCTTGCTGGCCGGGCCGCAAGACCACGAAGGCCACCGGGATCTCGCCCCACAGGGCGTCGGGCAGGCCCAGCGTGGCTGCTTCCTGCACCGCCGGATGCAACATCAGCACACCGTTGATCGCTTCGGGCGACACGTTGTAGCCGCCACAGATGATCAGTTCCTTGATCCGGCCCACGATCCAGTACACCCCGTCGCCGTCGCACCTGGCCTGGTCACCCGTGTGCAGCCAGCCGTCGATCAGCGCGCGCGCGGTGGCATCGGGGTCGTCGAGGTAGCCCGTCATCAGGTTGGCGCCCTGCAGGCACAATTGTCCCGCCTCGTCGGGCCCGGCCTCGCTGCCATCGGCGCGCAGGATCCTGGCCAGCATGTCGCGCGGCATGCCGACGCTGCCGATCTTGTGGCTGGCCGCATCGGGGCCCGCGTACAGCCCGCAGGCGCCGGTCTCGCTCAAGCCGTAGGTATTGATCAGCTTGACCTTGAAGCGCTCACTGAAGGCGCGCCAGACGGCCTCGCTCAGGGGCGCGCTGCAAGAGATGGCAAAACGGAAATGCTCGTTGGCGAAATTGTCGGCCAGGTGGCCGCCATATTGCTGCAGCAGCGCCAATGCGGTCGGCGCCGCCACCAGGTGGCTGACCCGTTCGCGGTAAATGGCGATCAGGATGCTTTCGATCGCCACGATGCTGAACGGCGCCGGGCGCACCAGCGTGATGCCGCAGCGGTAGGCCAGCAGCAGGCCCTGCACGAGGCCGTCGCCATGCGACAGCGGCATCAGGTTCAACAGGCGCGCATCGGCTTGCAGATCGTAATGGCGGGCAATGGTATCGAGATGGCTGTTCAGGGCCGGCCAGCCCATTTCCACGCCTTTCGGCCGCGCCGTGCTGCCGGAGGTAAACACGACATAGGCGCTGCCATGCTGGCGGGGCGGCGGCAGGGGCGGCCCTTTCGGTGCGGACAGCAAGCCGGGCCAGCTGTCCGGTTCGGCGCTCGCGCGGCGCCCTAGCAGTTTGCCCAGCAACAGGCCCTTGGGCGCCGCGGCGCTGACGCGTACTTGCCGGGCCGGCAGCGCCATCCCGGTCTCCGACCAGCGGGCCAACAGAGCGGCGTCGGCGATGACGCCGTCGACGGCATTGAGCGCGACGATGTCGCTCACCTGGCGCGGCGCCATGCCGGGATCGATCAGCAGGGGCAGCGCGCCGGCGCGCAGGCAGCCGAGCAGCAGCGGCGCCAGGTTATGGTCGTCGGCCACCGCAAACAAGATGCGCTGGCCGGCAAGCCCGCGCGCGATCAGGTAAGCGGCAACCTGGGCAATGCCGTCTTCCAGCTCCCCATACGACAAGCTTTTTGGGCCACACAAGAACTGCTGGGCGGCTTTACGTGGTTCAAACATGATTATCCTGCATTCAAAGAAGTTCGGCCAGGCGGCGCCGGTCCAGTTTGCCCGCCGCCGTCTGCGGCAGCGCCGCCACCTGGCGGAAGTCGCGAGGCAGGTAGGCGCCGGCGGCGATGGCAAGGCAATAGGCGTGGAAGTGGGGCAGGTCGAAGCCCTCGTCCGTCACCAGCAAGGCGACCAGGCCATGCACGCCAGGCGCGAGCGCGGCTTCGCGCACGCACGGGTGGCTGGCCAGGATCGCTTCGAGGGGGGCCGGATGGACGATTTCGCCGAACTCGTTCTTGAGCTGGTCGTCGCGCCGGCCCAGCAGCCGGATGCGTCCCTGGCCGTCGTGGCTGGCGATATCGCCCGTGTAGAACCAGCCCTCGCGCACGGCGGCGGGCGCGGTGGCGCCGGCGCCGGCGTCATCCCAGTAGGCGCTCAGCAATTGATTGCTGTGCACGCGCAACTGGCCCGCCACGCCGGCGCCGACTGGTGCATCGGCCCCGTCGCAGATCTGCAGCACGGCGCCGACGGGCCGGCCGGCCACCGGCGCGACGCCGTGATCGAACACCATGCACAGGCCACCGGTTTCCGTCAGCCCGAAATAATCGACGATGTCGACCCGCAGGCGCGCGCTCAGCGTCGCGTGCAGCGACGACGCCAGGGTGGCGCCCGTGCTGACGATCTGGCGCAGCGCGGGAGGACGCAGGGTCAGGTGCGGCGGCAGCATGGCCAGTTGCGCCAGCCAGGCCGGTCCCGCGGCCAGCACCGTCACGCCCTGCGCGGCGGCGGCCGTCAAGGTGCTGCCGGCGTTCTGTCGTTCGCCCGCGCTTGGCAGGTAGACGGTGGCGCCGGCGAACAGGGCCGCCACGGCCGGGTTGCGCAAGCCGCTCATGGTGTGTTGCTCGCCCAGCGACAACAGCACGTCCTTGTCGTGCCAGCCGAATTCGGTGGCGGCGAGCTGGCCGCTGTAGAGCAGGGCGCGCTGGCTGAGCACCACGCCCTTGGGCTGGCCGGTGCTGCCGGACGTAAACAAGATCACGGCGGGATCGTCGGCGGCCACCGGCGTCGCCGTGGCGGTCGGCGTCGCTTCTAGCCAGGCTGGCAACAGATCCGCCAGTTGCGGCGCGCCCGCGGGCACCGCACTGGCGTCGCCCTCGCCGCTATCGTCGAGCAACAGCACGGGGCAGCCAGCCAGGCCCCCCGCCAGCGCGCGCGGCCCGTCGAGCACCAGCAGCGCTGGCGCGATGCGGTCGAACAGGGCGCGCAATGGCGCCGGGTTGTCCGCCAGCTCCTTGCGGAGCGGCACCAGTACGCTGCCGTTCAGCCAGATGGCCCAGCTGAGCAGGACGGCTTCCGGATGGGGCGCGCTGAGCATCGCAACCCGGTCGCCCGGCTTCACGCCCAGCGCCAGCAAGCCCCGTTGCAGGGCCGGGACCAGCAGGTTGACATCGTCCCAGCAGAAGGCGCTGCCGTCGTCGCCGGCAACGAGCAGCGGCCGCGCGCCATACAGCGTGGGCAACAACTGCCACAGGTAGTCAAAGTTCGCTTCCTGCGGCAGGGGCCGCACCACCTGGTCGCCGTAGTACGACTGCAGGCGCGCCATCGCCGCACTGAGCGGCGCCACTTGCAGCAGTTCTTGTCCGACCATGCGGGCGACGTGCTGCGCCACCACGGCAAAAGGCAGCGCCAGCCGTTGCGCGGTGTCCTCGAGCGTGTGCAACTGGTCCAGCTGGAACAGGATGCACAGTGCGGTGGCATCGAGCACCTGCGTGCCCAGTTCGTCCAGGCGCGCCGCATAGCAGGGGTGGCGCGACAACAGCTCACCCATCAGGGCGCCCAGCGCCTGCGGGTCGGGCGTGGCCTTGCCCGTCAGGCTGTCGATACGCAGCAGGCGATTGCGCACCGCGCGCGACTGCGGCAGGCAGATATCGAGGTTGGCAGTGCGCAGCGGGGTGCCTTCCCATGCGCGCGGCACCAGCGCCACGAGGGCGTTGTAATGGGGCGTGTCGGGCTCGGAGCGCAAGGCGGCGGCGCCGTTGAACAGGCGCGTTTCCGCCATCACCACCACGCTGCGGCCCGCGCGCGCGTGGGCCTGGTCGAAGCGTTGCTGGTAGCTGCGGCCAGAGACGATATGGCCGCCGCGTTCGAAAAACGGTTGCGGCTGGCTGTTCGACAGGTGTACATGGGGAAACACGATTACACCGTCGGCGCGGGCGATGCGCAAGATGTCGCCGGCGAACCGTGCCGGCGCATAGCGGTGCAGCGAATCGAGGCCGTGGACGAGAGCGAAAGCGTGGTCGAGGAAGGGCAGGCCGGCGCCGGCGGCGGCGAAGACGATGTCGTGATTGGGGGCACGGGCGCCGGCCGCCAGCCAGTGGGCATAACCGGCATACCCGAGCACGTCGAAATTACCCTCCCATACTGAAATGACGTGTTGTTCTGGAAACGCCGCCGCCAGCATTTCGCCACTCCAGCCCGTGCGCCCCCAGGTGTCGAGGATGGCGTCGCCGGGCGACAGGCAGGGTCGGATCAGATCGAGCAGGGCGTAAAACGCCCGCGTCGATTCATTGAACGGCTGGAACGCGGCGTAGCGGTCGGGAATGCGGCGCGCATGGCGCTGGTGGACGAAGGCGCGGTAGGCGCGCGACGCGCCGACGTGCTCAAGGGGCGCGGCGGGCAGGGCGCCCGGCAATGCCTCCGTGAACATGGCGAAACCCTGTTCCACGGGGACCTGCAGCGCACATTGCGGACAGGCCAGCACGCCCGAGACCATGCGGGAGGCATGGTGCGCCGATCCCACTGCGCGCAGGGCAATGCGGCAGGCAGGACAGGCGAGTCGGTCTAAGGTGGCGGCTAGCATAAAAGAGTGCAGTGGTCAGGCGACGGCGACGGTGGAAGTCGCCCATGTTGCACTTGGGCGGGATGCGGCCAGTCAGTATGCCACGCGCAATGGGTAGCCACGCGCTGTATTGGAAACGCCAATGGAGGCGCAGTCGCCCTTGGCGTTCGTAGAATGGGCATCGACGCACCATAACAGTTTTATGTCGGGCGTGAAAGATTTCTCGAGGGAATTCAATCTTGCTGTCGCGGACAAGAAACAGCGTGCGCATGGCGCGGCGCAGCCTGCCGGGACAGGCGGGGCTGGACCAATCGGCGCCTTTGCGCGAGGGCCCGGCTCGCTTACAATCAGGCTTTGCCCGCACGGGGCGCCTCGGAAAGCCTCATATGACCAAAGCCGGACGGCCCCCATCGACCAGCGCCGGCAGCCAGCGCCGCCTGCAGATGGCCGATATTGCCCGCCTGGCGGGGGTGTCGACCGCCACCGTCTCGCGCGCCTTGAGCCACAGCCCGCTGGTGAACGAGGAAACGCGCCAGCGCATTCTCGATCTGGCCAGTTCGCTGCGCTACGCCGTCAACGTGGGCGCGCAAAACCTGCGCATGAAACAGAACCGTACCGTCAGCGTGCTCATTCCCTACGAGCGCGCCACGCGCCAGCATCTGTCCGACCCGTTCTTGCTGGCCATGCTGGGCAGCCTGGCCGACGCCCTCACCGAGCAGGGTTACGAGATGCTGTTCTCGCGCATCAGCACGGACGAATTCGAGACCGCCTCGGCGCCGTTCGACAGCGGCCGCGCCATCGGCATCATCATGATCGGCCAGTGGGGGCGCCACGCCCAGCTCAATGAGATGGCCGCGCGCCAGGTGCCGATGGTGGTCTGGGGCGCCCAGCTGCCCAATCAGCGCTATTGCTGCATCGGCAGCGACAACGTCCACGGCGGCATGCTCGCCACCTTGCACCTGCTGGCGCTGGGACGACGCCGCATCGCCTTTGTCGGCGACATCGCCTTGCCCGAACCGCAGCAGCGCTACCAGGGCTACTGCGCGGCATTGGCGCAGTATCAGCTGGCGCCCGATCCGCAGTTGCAGGTGTCGGTGCCGTTCCTGCCCGAGGGCGGCGCCCAGGCGGTGGCCGAACTGGCCCGCCGCGGCGTCGCCTACGACGCCATGTTCGCCTGCAGCGACCTGTTGGCCATGACCGTCATCGACGCCCTGCGCGTGCGCGCGGTGAGCGTACCGGGCATGGTGGCCATCGTTGGCTACGACGACATCGCCCAGGCCACCCTGTTTCATCCCCGCTTGAGCACCGTGCGCCAGAGTACCGAGGCGGCCGGCCAGGCGATGGTGGCGGCCCTGCTGGCGCAGGTGCAGGGCACGCCGGCGCCATCGGTGCAGCTGGCGACCGAACTGGTGATTCGCGCGAGCAGCGTCGAGGCGACACCCTGAGTGTTGCAAAAACACGTCGCCGGCCGTGCCGTCGGCGTTTGCAAACGATTGTATAAAAATCGGCATCAAGCCGTTTTTCCCGTTGGAAAATTCATTAAATAGCGTACGCGCTTCCATATTTACCCACTAAAAACCGCTAAAAGCGCTCACTGCCGTGATTCAGGCATGGTGCTAGTCGGCATTGCAATCGTTTGCATTAATTGTCAACTCTCGCCATAATCGCTTCACCGCCAGATGCATGGACGGTGCGGCCGCAAGGTACGCCTCCCACATCCGTGGCGATGACTATAAAAATTTTGGAGACAGCATGAACGCGAATTTCACCCGCATGGCGGCAGCCGTATCGCTCGCCGTATTTCACATGAGTGCTTCAGCCCAGCAGCAGGCGCCGGCCGCTCCCGTTGTTGTCGCCGATGGCTTGAACATGGAGCGCATCGTCGTCACCGGCAGCAGCACCGGCCAGAGCAAGATGAAGTCGAGCGTCTCGATCAGCACGATGGAAGAGGCGGCCATCCTGCACAGCGCGCCCACCAGTGCCGCCGAAGTGCTGCGCTCGATTCCCGGCGTGCGCTCGGAGTCCTCCGGCGGCGAAGGCAATGCCAACATCACCGTGCGCGGGGTGCCCATCTCCGCCGGCGGCGCCCGCTATGTGCAGATCCAGGAAGATGGCCTGCCGGTGCTGCAGTCGGGCGACTTCAACTTCATCACGCCGGACGCCTACGTGCGCATCGACGGCTCGCTGTCCCACCTCGAAGCGGTGCGCGGCGGCTCGGCCTCGACGCTGGCGACCAATTCGCCGGGCGGCATCATCAACTTCATCAGCAAGACCGGCACCGAGAAAGGCGGCAGCGTGGGCGTGTCGACTGGCCTGGGCTACGACAGCAAGCGGGTCGATTTCGACTACGGCGCGCCGCTGTCGGCGACGACGCGCTTTTTCGTCGGCGGCTTCTATCGCAGCGGCGAAGGCATCCGCGACAGCGGCGTGACGAGCGAGAAGGGCGGCCAGATCCGCGCCAACCTCACCCACGAATTCGATGGCGGCTTCGTGCGCGTCTCGCTCAAGCACCTCGACGACCAGACCCCCACGGCGCTGCCGGTGCCGGTCAGCGTGAGCGGCAAAACCATTTCCACCATCGACGGCATCGACCCGCGCACGGTCAGTTTTTATTCGCCGTACTGGGTGCCCGATGTCGTCCTGAACAAGAACAACGCCCGCATGGCGACCAACGTCAACGACGGCCTGACGGTCAAGAGCGACTCGATTGGTCTTGAAGCGCAGCTCAAGCTGGGCGCCGGCTGGACCCTGTCGGAAAACTTCCGCAAGTCGAGCAACAGCGGCCGCTTTATTGGCGTCTTCGCCGGCAATAACGGCGCCACCGGCAGCTATATCGTCGCCAGCGGCCCTGCCGCCGGCAGCGCCTACAACGGTCGCGCGTTTTCCGCCGTGGTCTTCAACACCTCGATCGACGACGCCGGTTCGACCATGAGCGACACCCGGCTGGCGCGCACCTTTGCGCTGGCCGACGACATGCGCCTGACCACCACCGCCGGCCTGTACCTGTCGCACCAGAGGCTGGGACTGACGTGGAACTTCAATGAATACCTGCTGCAGGCAAGCGGCAACAAGCCGGCCCTGCTCAAGACTGCCAGCAGCACGCCTGGCCTGGTCGGCCCGGCCTTTGGCGGCTGCTGCTCGCGCGCCATCGACATGCAGTACAACTACACCTCGCCCTACCTGAACCTGGGCTTCGAGCGCGGCCCGCTCAACGTCGACGCCAGCGTGCGGCGCGACCGCCAGCAGGCCGATGGCCAGGCCAACATCGCCACCGCCGGCCTGCGCTACGACCCGGCCAGGCGCCAGTTCGTCGACTACAGCCTGAACCACGACTCGTATTCGGTCGGCGGCAACTTCAAGGTGACGCCGGCGCTGGCCTTGTTCGCCCGCATCAGCGACGGCGTGGCCTTCAACGCCGACCGCATCCTGTTCGGCACCCCGCTCGATGGCAGCAAACCGATCAACATCAACACCGTCAAGCAGATCGAGGGCGGCGTCAAATGGCGTCGCGGCGGCCTGAGCGCATTCGTCACCGCCTTCCAGGCCAAGACCGTCGAGACCAACTTCGAAGCGACCACCCAGAAGACCACCGCCAACAGCTACGACGCCAAGGGCGTGGAACTCGAATCGGCTTACCAGGTCGGCGCCTTCCGCATCAACGGCGGCCTGACCGTCACCGACGCCAGCATCACCGCCACCGCCCCCGGCGGCGAAGCGGTGATCGGCAACACGCCACGGCGCCAGGCGCGCGTGATCTACCAGGTGGCGCCGTCGTACGCCATCGGCGCGGCCACCTTTGGCGCGAGCGTCGTCGGCACCGGCGAAGCGTGGGCCGACGATGCCCACACCATCCTGATGCCGGCCTACCGGGTGGTCCATGGCTTTGCCAATTACCAGGTCAACAGCGCGGTGCAGGTATCGCTGACCTTCAACAATCTGTTCAACAAGCTTGGCTACACCGAAGTGGAAGGCGACGGCCACGCCGCGCGTGCCGTCTCCGGGCGCGCTGTCAAGGTGGGCCTGAAGTATTCGTTCTAAGTCAGCTGTCAGCCATCACCCGTCACCCGTAGCGCAAGACGCCGGCGTGCCTGCACGCCGGCGCACTTCATCGAAACCATGACCATGCACCTCCCATTTTCCGAACGGCTGCTGGCCGTTCTTCCAGCGCACTTGCGCGCCGATGCCGCGCGCCGCTACGCCGAGCACGGCGCCGTGCTGCACGGGCGCCTGGCGCACCTGTACGGCGACAGCGCCGATTTTTCAGCCTGGTATGGCGACCTGCTCGAGGCCGCCGGCCGCCTGCACGGCGCGCGTCCCGCGCCGCTGCTGGCGCAGGACGCCGCGCGCGAGAATGCGCCGCAGTGGTTCGCCAGCGAGCAGATGCTCGGCTACAGCGCCTACGTGCGCCAGTTTGGCGGCACCCTGCAAGGCGTCGCCGGGCGCATCGCGCACCTGCGGGAGGCCGGCGTCAACTACCTGCACCTGCTGCCCTTCCTGCGTCCGCGCGACGGCGACAACGATGGCGGCTTCGCGCTCGCCAGCTTCGACGACGTCGATCCTGCGCTGGGCAGCAACGACGACCTCGACGCCCTCTGCACGGCGCTGCGCGAAGCGGGCATCAGCCTGTGCGCCGACCTGGTGCTCAACCACGTGGCCGACGATCATCCGTGGGCGCAAGGCGCCGCCGCTGGCGACGGCGCCTTGCGCGAATTTTTTCACGTCTACCCGGACCGCACCATGCCGGACCGCTTTGAGGCGACCCTGGCGCAGGTGTTTCCGCAAGCGGCGCCCGGCAATTTCACCTGGGTCGAGGCGCTCGGCGGCTGGGTCTGGACCACCTTTTATCCCTTCCAGTGGGACCTCAACTACGCCAACCCGGCGGTGTTCGCCGAACTGGCGGCGGCCCTGCTGCGCCTGGCCAACCGCGGGGTGGACGCGTTCCGGCTCGATTCGACCGCCTTCCTGTGGAAGCGCGAAGGGACGAGCTGCATGAACCAGCCGGAAGCCCACACCATCTTGCAGGCGCTGCGCGCGCTGGTCGACATCGTCGCCCCCGGCGTGCTGCTCAAGGCCGAAGCCATCGTGGCGACGCGCCACCTGCCGGCCTATTTCGGCACGCCGGCTGCGCCCGAATGCCAGCTGGCCTACCACAGCTCGCTGATGGCGGCCGGCTGGGCCGCCCTGGCCGAGCAGGACACCGCCATGTTGCGCACCGTGATCGCCACCACGCCGCCGCTGCCGCCCGGCGCCAGCTGGATCACCTATGTGCGCTGCCACGACGACATCGGCTGGAAGGTGCTGGCCGATGAAGCAGGTGCGGACGCGCAGGCACGCCTCGACCACGTCGCCGCCTTCTATCATGGCGCCCCGGGCAGCTTTGCGCGCGGGGTGCCGTTCCAGTCGGGGCAGGCCACCAATGGCAGCGCCGCCGCGCTGGCGGGCTACGACCTGCCCGGGCAGGACCACGCCAACGCCCACGCCCTGCGCCGCCTGCTGCTGCTCCATGGCCTGGCCTATACGTTTGGCGGCCTGCCGCTGTTGTACATGGGCGATGAGCTGGGCATGCAGAACGATGAGGCCTGCCTGGCCGATCCCGTCCGCGCCCTCGACACGCGCTGGGTACAGCGGTCCCCGCTCGACGCTGCCCGGTTGGCGCAGCGCGACGATCCGGCCAGCGGCGCCGGCGCCGTGTTCGCCGCCCTCGGCGCGCTTGGCGCGCAGCGGCGTGCGCAGCCGGCGCTGGCGGCAGGCGGCGCGCGCCGCCTCTTGCCCTGCAGCGATGCAGCGGTGCTGGCGCTGCTGTGCGGCGAGGATTTTTTGAACTTGTCGAATTTTTCCGGCCGCGCCATCACGCTCGATCTGGCGTCGCTGCAGGCGGGCCACTGGCCCGGGCAGGCCGCGACGGTGATGCTGGCGCCGTGGGCCATGCTGTGGCTGACGCGCGATGGCGCCATGCACAAGGAGACCAGCACATGATCAGCCCATCTTCAATGAGCGCGCCGCTGCCATCGCCGCGCGCCGCCGACATCGTCCTGTTTGGCGAAGCGCTGATCGATGAATTTCCCGCCACCCGCGTGGTCGGTGGTGCGCCGTTCAATGTGGCGCGCCACCTGGCCGCCTTTCAGGCCGGCGTTCTGATGGTCAGCCGCATCGGCGACGACGCCAATGGCGCCCTGGTGCGCGCCGAATATGCGCGCTTTGCCATGCGCAAGGAGGGCTTGCAGCGCGATCCGGTGGCGCCCACTGGCCGCGTGCTGGTCGAGGCGGACGGCGACAGCCACCGCTTTGTCATTTTGCCCGACCAGGCCTATGACCATATCGATGGCGCGCTGGCGCTGGCGGCGCTGGCGTGCTGCGCGCCTTCCACCATTTATTTCGGCACCATGGTCCAGCGCGGCGCGTGTGCGCGCGCCGCCCTGGCCGGCCTGCTGGCGGCAACCCCGGCCCGCCGTTTTCTGGACCTCAATGTGCGCGACGGCCAGACCAGCGCCGACTGCGTGTTCGCCTCGCTGCGCGAAGCGGACGTGGTCAAGGTCAATGAAGACGAGCTGGCCGCGCTGTTTGGCTGGGTCGCACCGGCGGCGCCGCCCTTGCTGCGGGGCGGGCGGGTCGACATGGACGATGGCGCGCTGCGCGTCGCCTGCCTTGGCCTGATGCAGCGCTTTGACGTGAGCCGCCTGATCGTCACGCTCGGTCCGCGCGGCGCCGTCTGCCTCGATGCCGACGGCCAGTATGTGGTCGCCGCGGCCTCGACGGCGCCGCTGCACATGGTCGATACTGTCGGCGCGGGCGATGCCTTTGCCGCCGTCTGCCTGCTGGGCTGCGTGCGCGGCTGGGCACTGGCGACGACCTTGCGGCGTGCCAACGAGTTCGCCAGCGCCATCTGCGGCCTGGCCGGCGCCGTGCCGGCCGACCTGGCATTTTACGTGCCGTGGCGCGCGCGCTGGCTCGCTGACTGATCACCCAATTGACATACCGCGCAACACACCAAGCAACGCACCGAGCAACCCCAAGGAAAGATCATCATGGCGCATCAACCGCACTTGTCGTTCTGGCAGATCGTGAACATGAATGTCGGTTTCTTCGGCATCCAGTTCAGCTTCGGGCTGCAGCAAAGCAGCATGAGTCCGATCTACACTTACCTGGGGGCGAACGAGGCGACTTTGCCGCTGCTGTGGCTGGCGGGGCCGATGACGGGACTGATTGTCCAGCCCATCATCGGCGCCATGAGCGACCGCACCGTCAGCCGCTGGGGCCGGCGCACGCCATATTTCCTCATCGGCGCCATCCTGTGCAGCCTGGGCCTGCTGGCGATGCCTTTCAGTCCCACCCTGTGGATGGCGGCGAGCCTGTTGTGGGTACTCGACTCGGCCAACAACGTCACCATGGAGCCGTACCGCGCCTACGTTAGCGACAAGCTGGCGCCGCCCCAGCACGCGCTGGGCTTTCTGACGCAAAGCGCCTTCACGGGACTGGGGCAGACGCTCGCTTACCTGACGCCGTCGCTGCTGGTGTGGTTCGGCATGAACAAGGACGCCACCAACGCCAGCCACATTCCCCATATTGTCATTGCCGCCTTCCTGATCGGCGCCGTGTTTTCCATTTCCACTGTGCTGTGGAGCCTGGTGACGACACCGGAGACCAAGCTCGACGCCACCGAACTGGCCAGGCTGCGCGCCAGCCGCCGCGGGGTCAAGGCGGTTGCCGCCGAGATCGTGCTGGCCATGCGCGACATGCCGCCCACCATGCGGCAGCTGGCGGTGATGAAGCTATTTCAGTGGTATGCGATGTTTTGCTATTGGCAGTACATTTCCTTGTCGCTGGCGAAAACCATTTACCACACGAGCGACCCGCTCACGGCAGGGTTTCGCGACGCCGGCCTGCTCAATGGCCAGATCGGCGCCTTCTACAATTTCATTGCATTCATCGCCGCGTTTGCGCTGGTGCCGTTCACGCGCCGCTTCGGACCGAAGGTGGTGCACGGGGTCTGCCTGGCGCTGGCCGGCGCGAGCATGCTGTGCATCCCGCTGATCGAAGCGCCCGTGTGGCTGTTCGTGGCCATGATCGGGATCGGCCTGGCGTGGGCCAGCATCATGGGCAATCCCTACATCATGCTGGCCGGCTGTATTCCGCCCGAGCGAACCGGGGTCTACATGGGCATCTTCAATATGTTCATTGTCATTCCCATGATCATCCAGATATTTACCTTGCCCCTGTACTACCAGGCCTGGCTCGGCGGCCGTCCCGACAACGTGATTCGGCTGGCGGGCGTGCTGATGCTGTGCGCGGCCGTGTCCGTCGTGCTGGTCAAGTTGCGCCATGGACGGGCGCGCGGGCTGGAGGTCGTGCCGACGGCGGCGCTGCCGTAAGCGGGCAGCAGGGCGTCCAAGGGCGCTGCTGTCAATTGCTGAGAGGCCTTTGAATGTGTTCTCTTGAGAATTAAGAGGAACCTTGGTCGGGGTGAGAGGATTCGAACCTCCGGCCTCTGCGTCCCGAACGCAGCGCTCTACCAGGCTGAGCCACACCCCGACGGCGCAGGTCAGCGACCAGTGTAAAAAGGCATAGGGGAGGCTGTCAACTGGGACGATGAGCGGCTTGCGCTCGCTTGCGAAGCGTCAAACGTAGGGCGAAACACAGTGGGCGCCGCGGCCCTTGCAGCCGCGGCGGTGCGGCTATCAGTGGTCGCGGTCGACCGCGAACACGCACAGTTGCAATAAATTTTGCTTGAAGCTGCTCTCGGGCAGGCCGGCGATGGCCGCGCTGGCGCGCTGCGCGGCCACGTGGGCGGCCTCGCGCGTGTAGTCGAGCGCGCCGCTGGTGGTGACGGCCGTCAGCACCGCGTCGAAGTGCTGCTCGTCGCCTTGCTCGATACAGTTGCGCACCAGTTCGCGCTGCGCCTGGCTGCCGTTTTCCATCAGCCAGATCAGCGGCAAGGTCGGCTTGCCTTCGCGCAGATCGTCGCCCAGGTTCTTGCCGATGGTCTCGGCGTCGCCCGCGTAGTCGAGCACGTCGTCGATCAGCTGGAACGCCGTGCCCAGCGAGCGGCCGTATTCGCCGGCGGCGTCGACCTCGGCATCGCTGGCGCCGGCGATCAGGGCGCCCAGTTGGGCAGCCGCTTCGAACAGCTTGGCCGTCTTCGAGCGGATGACGTTGAGGTAGGCGTCCTCGTTGACGTCGGGATCGTGCATGTTGAGCAGTTGCAGCACTTCGCCTTCGGCGATGACGTTGGTGGCGTCCGACAAGATTTGCATGACGCGCATATTGTTCAGGCCGACCATCATCTGGAACGAGCGCGAATATAAAAAGTCGCCCACCAGCACCGAGGCGGCATTGCCGAACAGGGCGTTGGCGGTCTGGCGCCCGCGCCGCATCGACGATTCGTCGACGACGTCGTCGTGCAGCAAGGTGGCGGTGTGGATGAATTCGACAACGGCGGCCAGCTCGTGGTGGGCGCTGCCCTGGTAGGCGTAGGCCTTGGCCACCAGCAGCACCAGGGTGGGGCGGATGCGCTTGCCACCGGCGCTGATGATGTATTCGGCAATCTGATTGACCAGCGCGACGTCCGAATGCAGGCGTTCACGGATCACCACATTGACTGCCTCCATGTCGGCAGCGATTGCGTGGGCGATGGTGTTCTGGTGCGATGGTTGGAGAGCGGCTGACAAGGCTTACCTGCGATGGACATGGATTGCAGCGATTATACGACAAGCCCGCCCTTGCCGAGGGGCCGCAGCAGCAGGGGTTCGCCAGCGGCGGTCGTGTCAATACGTTGCCGACATACCACGAACTGCGGCACTTGTGAACGCTTTTGACCGGATTTCTCGAATCATGTATAATCTGCGGTTCCCCCGGCTCCGTACTGCGCTTCGCAAGAGGCGGCAAGACGATGTTGTGGGAAATTCTTTCAAACATTTGATGAGGTTTCAAATCATGTACGCGGTCATAAAAACCGGTGGCAAGCAGTATAAAGTTGTCGCTGGCGAAAAACTTAAAGTAGAACAGATACCGGCAGACATTGGTTCCGAACTCACCATCGATCAAGTTCTCGCAGTAGGCGCGGGCGACACCATCAAGTTTGGTGCGCCATTGGTCGAAGGTGCAACGGTTACCGTTTCTGTTGTGGCACACGGTCGTCACGATAAAGTGAAGATTTTCAAGATGCGTCGTCGTAAGCACTACCAGAAGCATCAAGGCCATCGCCAGAATTTCACCGAAATCCAAATCGTTTCGATCAACGGCTAATCGCTGTTGCCCGGTACATTCAGTCATCAAGGAGCTCTAAATGGCACACAAAAAAGGCGGCGGCACAACGCGCAACGGCCGTGATTCAGAATCAAAACGCCTTGGCGTTAAGGTCTACGGCGGCGAGAAAATCAACGCCGGCGGCATCATCATCCGTCAGCGCGGCACCCCAGTGCGCGCAGGCGAAAACGTCGGCACCGGCAAGGATCACACCTTGTTCGCGCTGGTCGACGGCAAAGTCAAGTTCGTCAAAAAAGGCCTCGGCTCGAAGCAATTCGTCACCGTCGTCGCGAACGAAGCAGTTGAAGCAGTCGCAGCTTAAGTTGCACAGAAAATCGCCGGTCTCCGGCGTATCCTTGTAAGGCGCAAGCCTTTCATCGAAAGGCTCTATCTAACGCGGTAGAGCCTTTTTAGTTTTATGGCGGTACAAGACAATGAAGTTTATCGACGAAGCACGTATTGAAGTCATCGCCGGCGACGGCGGCAACGGCTGCGCCTCATTCTGCCGCGAAAAGTTCCGCCCGTTCGGCGGGCCGGACGGCGGCGATGGCGGCAAGGGCGGCTCGATCTGGGCCGTGGCCGACCGGAATATCAACACCCTGGTCGACTTCCGCTACTCCAAGATGCACAAGGCCCGTGACGGTGAGCCGGGCCGCGGCGCCGATTGCTACGGCAAGGGCGCCGACGACATCGAACTGCGCATGCCGGTCGGGACCCTGATCGTCGATAATATTTCGGGCGAAATCATCGCCGACCTGACCGAACACGGCCAGCGCGAGGCGCTCGCCAAGGGCGGCGAGGGCGGCTGGGGCAACATCCACTTCAAGTCCTCGACCAACCGCGCGCCCCGTCAAAAGGGCGAGGGCAAGGAAGGCGAACGGCGCGAACTGCGCCTCGAGCTCAAGGTGCTGGCCGACGTCGGCCTGCTGGGCATGCCGAACGCGGGCAAATCGACCTTCATCACGGCCGTGTCGAACGCCAAGCCGAAGATCGCCGACTACCCGTTCACCACCTTGCACCCGAACCTGGGCGTGGTGCGCGTGTCGCACGAGAAAAGCTTCGTCATCGCCGATATTCCCGGCCTGATCGAAGGCGCCTCCGAAGGCGCCGGCCTGGGCATCCAGTTCCTGCGCCACCTGCAGCGCACCGGTTTGCTGCTGCACATCGTCGACATGGCGCCGTTCGAGACCAATGTCGATCCCGTCAAGGAAGCCAAGGCGCTGGTGAAAGAGCTGGAAAAATACGACGAAGCGCTGCTCAACAAGCCGCGCTGGATCGTGCTCAACAAGCTCGACGTGGTGCCGGAAGACGAGCGCAAGAAGCGCGTCAAGGATTTCGTCAAGCGCATGGCCTGGAAGGGCCCCGTGTTCGAAATCTCGGCGCTCAGCCACGAAGGCTGCCAGGATCTCGTGCAGGCGATCTATCGCCACCTCGAAGAGAAAAAGGGCGAAGAACACCGCGCCGAAGAAACCCAGATGACGGAAGAGGCGCGCGGGATTGCCTCGATCGATCCGGACGATCCGCGTTTCAAGATCTTTGAAGAGTAATTTGGCGTCTCCCCAGACGCTGAACCGATGGCGCCGCCAGCTGCTGCAGCTGACGGCCTTGCTCGGTTCGCTGTCGGCCCTGGCGGCCCTGCTCGACCCTGACCGGGTCGCTGCCGCCATGGGCCTGTTTCTCGTTGGCGTGAACGGCTACAGCCAGTTTTACGCCATCTACGTCGGCACCAGGCTCGCTACCGCAGCCCTGGCGCTGCTGGCGGCCAGGCCGGGTCAAGCACCCATCCTCGGCGACCTTACCGCATGGTTTATCCTGGCCCAGCCAGCCGGACGCCTGGCGGCGGCCACCCTGATCGGCTTGCCGCACGGCGTGCTGCTGGCCGTGTGCGCGCTCGAGGTAGCTATCGGCGTGGGCTTGCTGGCGCTACGACCCGGGCCGGTTAAAATCGAGTAACGTTTATTTCAGTCTTACGGGCCGCCGATGAAATCTGTTTTGCACACTGCCTCGCGCATTATCATCAAAGTGGGTTCGTCCCTCGTCACCAATGACGGCCGTGGCCTCGACCATGATGCCATTGCCCGCTGGGCCCTGCAGATCGCGGCCCTGCGCGCCTTGGGCAAGCAGGTCGTGCTGGTCAGTTCCGGCGCCATCGCCGAGGGCATGCTGCGGCTCGGTTTCGAATCGCGTCCCACCGATATCCACGAATTGCAGGCCTGCGCCGCGGTGGGCCAGATGGGCCTGGCGCAAATCTATGAAACGAGCTTTCGCGCCCACGGCCTGGGCACCGCCCAGGTGCTGCTGACCCACGCCGACCTGGCCGACCGCGAACGCTATCTCAATGCGCGCTCGACCCTGACTACCCTGCTGCGCCTGGGCGTGGTGCCGATCATCAACGAGAACGACACCGTCGTGACCGACGAGATCAAGTTCGGCGACAACGACACCCTCGGTGCGCTGGTGGCCAACCTGATCGAGGCCGATGCCCTCGTCATCCTCACCGACCAGCATGGCCTGTTCAGCGCCGATCCCCGCAAGGACCCGGCGGCCGTGCTGGTGGCCAGTGGCCGCGCGGGCGACCCGGCGCTCGAAGCGATGGCGGGCGGCGCCGGCAGCAGCCTGGGCCGCGGTGGCATGCTCACCAAGATCCTCGCCGCCAAGCGCGCCGCCCGCTCGGGCGCCCACACTATCATCGCCTGGGGCCGTGACAGCGACGTGCTCACGCGGCTGGCGGCGGGCGAGGCGATCGGTACCCAGTTGCTGGCCGACACGGGCCGCATGACCGCCCGCAAGCAGTGGATGACGGACCACTTGCACACGGCGGGCAGCGTCACGCTCGACGCGGGCGCCGTGCAAAAGCTCACGCGCGAGGGCAAATCGCTGTTGCCGATCGGCGTGATCGCCGTCAGTGGCGAATTCGGCCGCGGCGCCGTGGTCACCTGCGTGGGCGAGGACGGCGTGGCGGTAGCGCGCGGGCTGTCGAATTATTCGAGCAGCGAAGCGCGCCGCATCATGCGCAAGCCGTCGTCGGAGATCGAGGCCATTCTCGGCTTCCTGGAGGGGCCGGAACTGATTCACCGCGATAATATGGTGCTGATGTAGGCAGCACGGCGCTGCGGCGCTTTAGGCGGGCACCGGCTGCGGCGGCAGCAGCCCTTCGGGCGCGGCGGTTTTTTGCTTGTACTCGCACAGATCGGCGATGACGCAATTCCAGCACAGGGGTTTGCGCGCCATGCAGGTGTAGCGGCCGTGCAAAATCAGCCAGTGATGGGCGTCCTGCAGAAAGTCTTTCGGCACGAACTTGAGCAATTTCTGCTCGACGATCTCGACCGTCTTGCCGGGCGCCAGGCCGGTGCGGTTGGCCACCCGGAAGATGTGGGTGTCGACGGCGATGGTGGGGTCGCCAAAGGCCGTGTTGAGCACCACGTTGGCCGTCTTGCGGCCCACCCCCGGCAAGGATTCGAGCGCCTCGCGCGAATGGGGCACGGCGCCGCCGTACTGGTCGACCAGGATCTGGCAGGTCGCCAGTACATTTTTCGCCTTGGTGTTGTACAGGCCGATGCTGGAAATATAGGTTTTCAGTTCGTCCAGGCCCAGCGCCAGCATCGCTTGCGGCGTGTTTGCCACCGGATAGAGCTTGCGCGTGGCCTTGTTGACGCCCACATCGGTCGACTGCGCCGACAGCAGCACGGCAATCAACAATTCGAACGGCGTGGTGTAGGCCAGCTCGGTGGTGGGGTGGGGGTTGTTGGCACGAAATCGGGTAAATATTTCCAGGCGCTTGGCGCCGTTCATGGCTTGGCCGCTTTCTGGCGCGCCCGTTCGATGGCGGCGGCGATGATGGCCCGCTTGCGCTCTTTCTCGGCCAGTTCGGCTGGCGTATTGCTCGTCTCGGCGTTGACGTCGCGCAGCTTGGCCACGGCCTTGGCGGCCAGGCGGGCGTCGTTTTCTTCGCGTTCGCGTTGCAGGCGGGCGCTGCGGAAATCGTGGCGCGCGCGGGCCGCCTCGGCCTGCTCGGCCGTCCACGCGTTCCAGCCGGTGGCGTCGCCGGTGACGGGGAACATGACGATGCAGTCGACCGGGCAGGGCGCCACGCACAGGTCGCAACCGGTGCACTGGCTGGGCAGGATCGTGTGCATCTGCTTGGCCGCGCCCAGGATGGCGTCGACGGGACAGGCCTGGATGCACAGGGTGCAGCCGATGCACAGCGATTCGTCGATGAACGCGACCGAGCGGGGGCGCTCGAAGCCGTTGACGGGATTGAGGGGAATGACGCGCTGGCCAGTGATGGCGGCGAGCCGCTCGATGCCCTGCTGACCACCGGGCGGACACTGGTTGATGTGGGCCTCACCGGCGGCGATGGCCTCGGCATACGGCCGGCACGCCGGATAGCCGCACTTCGTGCATTGCGTTTGCGGCAGGGCGTCTTCGATGAGGTCGGCTAAGGTCTTGGTCACGGTGCGGGCACTGGCAAAACACCATTATCTCACGCCGGGCCATCGCGCAAAAAACGTAAAAAACGCAAAAACGGCGCCAGCTCGTGCAAGCTGGCGCCGTCGACTGGGTCGCGCTATCAGGTCTTAGCGGTGCTGCGCGATAAACTCGGTGATCTTCGGACAGACCACCTCGCGCCAGCGGCGGCCCGAGAAGATGCCGTAGTGGCCGGCGCCGGGGGCGACAAAATCCTGCTGCATGTCGGCCGGGATGCCGGAGCACAATTCATGGGCGGCCTGGGTCTGGCCAGCGCCGGAAATGTCGTCGAGCTCGCCTTCGACGGTGAGCAGGGCCACCGTGGTGATGTCTTGCGGGCGCACCAGCTGGCCGCCCACTTCCCAGGTGCCGCGTGGCAAGGAAAAGTCCTGGAACACCGTCTTGATGGTGTCGAGGTAGTACTCGGCGGGCATGTCGAGCACGGCGTTGTACTCATTGTAGAACTGGCGATGGCTCTCGGCCGGTTCGTCGTCGCCGCGCACCAGGTGCTGGTAGAACTCGCGGTGGCTCTGGGCGTGGCGGCCCGGGTTCATGGCGATGAAGCCGGCGTGCTGCAGGAAGCCCGGGTAGACCTTGCGGCCGAAACCGGGAAAATTCGATGGCACCGCGTAGATCACGGTGTTTTCAAACCACGAAAACGGCTTTTCGGTGGCCAGGTCGTTGACGGCGGTGGGCGACTTGCGGGGATCGATGGGGCCGCCCATCATCGTCATGGTCTTCGGCAGTTTCGGGTCCTTGTTGGTGGCCATCAGCGAGATGGCGGCCAGCACGGGCACGGTGGGCTGGCAGACGGAAATGACGTGCACCTCGGGACCGAGATCGCGGATGAAATCCTGCACATAGAAAATGTAGTCATCGAGGTGGAACGGGCCGCTGGCGGCGGGCACCATGCGGGCGTCGGTCCAGTCGGTGATGAAGACGTCGTGCTTGGGCAGCAAGCCGCGCACGGTGTCGCGCAGCAGGGTCGAGTGGTGGCCCGACAGGGGGGCGACGAGCAGCACGGTCGGCTGATTGAGCCCCGCAATTGCGGCCTCGGCCAGGTCTTTCTTGAAATGGAGCAGGCGGCAGAACGGCTTGGTGTCGACCACCTGTTCGACGATGGCCACGGTATTGCCGTCGATCACGGTGTCCTTGATATCGAAGGCCGGCTTTTCGTAGTCTTTGCCGAGGCGGTACATCAATTCGTAACCGGCCGCGATACGCTGGGCAAACGGGGTGTGGGCGAACGGCGAAACGGGGTTCGAGAACAGCTTGGCGGAGGCGTCGGCCCACTGCATCATGGGTGTCAGAAGGGACCGCTGCATCTCGTGCAATTGGTAGAGCATGATTTTCTTTCGGTGTGTGGCGCGGGCCGCGCGGGCGGCATTGCCGCGCAGGCCAGCATTGCATTATTGTATTGCATCACTACGGTGCAGCTTGAAGCTTGGGTCGGCCAGCGTAGCAGCCGGACCTTACTGCTGATTGACAAGTGCGAGGGCAGGAACTCTGCCCGCTGTCTGGACGGTCGTGCGTTGCGGCAGTCAATGTTTTATCACGATTTTTACCAACGCGTCGGTGGTCGAGCGCACATCCAAAAAAAATGCCCTGCAAGCAGGGCATTTGTATCCGTACGGAAACGGAACGTTGTTAGTCGAACACCGGCGTTTCGACGCCGAGGATCTTGTGCAATTTCGGCGACGTGGTCGTGTATTGCATGTGAATCTTTTTGTCCGGGAAGATGTAAGGCGCGGCGCCGAAGGCGGCCAGGGCCGCTTCGTGGAAGCCGGACAGGATCAGTTTCTTTTTGCCGGGGTAGGTGTTGATGTCACCGACCGCGAAAATGCCGGGCACATTGGTCTCGAATTTTTCCGTGCTGACCACTTTGAGCTGGCGCCGCTCGATATCGAGGCCCCAGTCGGCGATCGGGCCCAGTTTGGGCGACAGGCCAAAGAACACCAGCAGCATGTCCAGCGGCACGCGGCGGGTGACGCCGTCCGGTCCGGTGACCTTGATTTCGCTCAGCTGGCCGGCCTTGCTGTCGAACCCGGTGACCTGGCCCGTGATCAGCTGCATTTCGTAGGCGTCGCACAGGGCTTTCATTTTTGCCACCGAGGCGGGGGCCGCGCGGAAGTCGTCGCGGCGGTGCAGCAGCACCACCGATTCGGCCTTGCCGACAAAGTTCAGGGCCCAGTCGAGGGCGGAGTCGCCGCCGCCGCAGATGACCAGGTTCTTGCCTTCGAACAGGGCAGGTTCCTTGACGCGGTAGTGCAACTGGGTGCCTTCGAACGCTTCGATGCCGTCGACCTTGATGGTGCGGGCCTGGAACGAGCCCACGCCGGCGGCGATAAAAATCGTCTTGGTGATGAACCGCGTGCCGGTCGAGGTTTCGACGTTGAAGCGGCCGTCTTCACGGCGCTGCACGACAGTGACTTCCTGGCCCAGGTGGAACGTGGGCTCGAACGGCTCGATCTGCTTGAGCAGGTTGTCGGTCAGTTCCTGGCCGGTGCACACGGGGACGGCGGGAATGTCGTAGATGGGCTTGTCGGGATACAGTTCGACGCATTGGCCGCCGACGGCAGCGAGCGAATCGATGACGTGCGCTTTGATCTCGAGCAAGCCCAGTTCGAATACCTGGAACAGGCCGACGGGACCGGCGCCGATGATCACGGCATCGCTGTCGATGGCGCCTTCGAACGAACTGTTGGGAGCGACAATGGCCGCCTCGTGAGAAATTGTCATGCTTGAATTCCTGGTTTTTTTGAGAAGAACGGACGCTTAGCGCACCAGCTGGTCCAGCTTGTCCTTGACGTCTTTCCACTTTTCCGCGTCCGGCAGGGCCGGCTTGGTCTTGGTGATGGACGGCCAGTTGCGGGCCAGATCGACGTTGATCTTGATAAACTTGACCTGGTCGGCCGGCACGTCTTCCTCGGCGTAGATGGCATTCACGGGGCATTCGGCGACGCAGACTGCGCAGTCGATGCACTCGTCAGGGTCGATGGTGAGGAAATTTGGCCCTTCCCGGAAACAATCTACCGGGCACACATCGACGCAGTCCGTGTAGCGGCAGGCGATGCATGATTCGGTGACAACGTGGGTCATAACAGTCCTATCAAAGAATTGGGTAATGCGGGGGTATCGCGCCAAAAGCGGGCTGGAGATGAGTTCGCCAACCAAGGCAAAGCACTGTATTTTAAGGCAATTCGCTTTTTCCCACAATTGACGCGCCAGATACATTCAGCATAAGCATATACGGGCCGGCGGCGCGGCGCGCGGCCGGCCGGCCGATGGCGGCAGCGCCCGGGTGGGCAATGGCGGCTCGGTGCGGTACTGAAATCGGGCGAAAAATGGCGGGAAATGTGCGGGAAATGTGCGGAAAAGCGGGCGCTGGCTCAGCGCCGCGCCGCCGTGTCGATCATGGCGTCGCTGACCATTTCGGTCGCGCCGGTGCGCCCGTGCTCGGCACACCACCGGGCCAGGGCGGCCATTTCACCATCGAGCACGCTGTCGATGGCGTAATACTCGGCCAGGTTCATGGTGCCGCAGCACGCGCGCCGGTCCTGCTGCACGCCGGGCGCGTCCTTCACGTGCGCCGCCAGCACCACGGCGTCGGCGTGGTCTTCGCTCAGGGGCACGGGCGAGGTGACCACTTCGCGCACGGCGAAGCGGTTGCGGATGCTGTTGCGGTAGGCCACCGGTTTGCCATCCTCGAGCGACAGGCGCAGCATGGCGTTGACGACGTCGGCATACGCCGGGGCGATCTCGGGCGCCGCCACCAGCGCGCGCAGCACCAGCGCGCGCAGGTAAGCGCCCACTTCGTGCAGCACCAGCCCATCGTCGCGCAACAGGGGATCGCGCTCGGTGGCGAAGCAATCGGCCAGGATGTCGTAGACGGCGCCCGTAAATACCTGCGACAGGGCATGCACTTCGCTGCCCGCTTCGCTCATGGTGAGGTCATTGTCGGCGTTGCGCAGGCCGGTGGCGGTGCCCAGCGCCAGGCCGAACTGTTCGGCGATGTCGGCCAGGAAGGTCTTGTCGTGCAGGCGCGCCTTGGTCTGGGCGATCACCGCCTCGCACTGGTCCAGTTGCGACAGCGCCAGAAAAATCGCCGTCAGGTCGCCGAAGGACTCGTGCAGGCCGCCCGTCTGTGGCGGATTGTCCGCGTCCAGCCAGGCCGGCTTGAGGCCGTCGAGCACGGCGTGGCCCGTTTCGTGCGACACGATGTCGAACGAGCGGCAGGTGTAGACGCGGCTGCCGTCCTGATCGGACACGAAGTGGCCAAATTTCAGGCAGCACTGGGCGCGGCTGTAAAAGGCGTTCATCACGTTCGGCAAGCCGTAGGCGAATACCTGCAGGGGCGCCGTGTCGACGCTGCTGTTCCATTGCCACGGCAAGGGCATCGGATCGCCCGCCGCCGACAGCGCGCGCTGGTACATGGTGAGGGTCTGGCGCACCACGGCGAAGGCGTGGACGGCGTCGAACTGGGGGGTGTCGGCGGTGGTGACGAAGTCGCCGAACGCATTCGGGCTGACCGGGGCGATGGCCGGGTCGCTCGAGACGATCCGGGCGTCGCGGGGGCCGTCGAGTACCACGCCCGGCAAAAATGCCTTGCGGGTGCCGATTTCGCTGACCGAGGGATCCTGCTTCCACATCAGCACCCGGGCGCCGAAGGCAAATTGCAGGGGCACGGGAGAGGCGATGTCGGGCGCGTGCTGCTGGCCGGGCCCCAGGCTGCCGGGCCGCCCCGGCTGCTCGAGCAATTGCGCCGCCTTGCGGTGGGCGCGCCAGGCGGCAGTGGGGACCGGGACGGCCCCCGGCGCGGAAGCGGCCCCTGCCGGCCGCTGGCCGTCGCCATCGCGGGTGTCCATGTGCTCTCCTCGATCTATTTCCAAGGGGAATGATCGCGCCGCTTGCCATCCCCTTGCTTGAGATGCATCAAGGCATGGTGTTTCGATTAGAATGGCTGCCATTTATTTTAGGCAGGAAGACACACTTCATGGCAGACATCCACATCGTCCAGGCGCACGCGCTGAACCAGGAACAGGCGCGCCTGGCGGCCCAGGCCGTCACCGACAAGCTGGCGCGCGACTTCCAGCTGGTCTGCGTGTGGGATGGCGACACCCTGCGGTTCAAGCGCAGCGGCGTGGCGGGCGAGCTGGTGCTGACGGCGGGGAGGGCGGCAGTGGCCGTGCGGCTGGGGTTTCTGATGGGCGCGATGGCGCCGGCGATCAGGGCGAAACTGGCCGCCAGCATGAAGAAGGTGTTTGCGGGATAGCTGCGGCGCTTGCGAAAAAAATGGCGCCCGCGGGCGCCATTTTTACGGGACGGTCAGGTCGCTCACGCGTCCTTCAATTCCTCAATCAGGTCGACATACTGCTGCATCGCCGCCTCGTTCGAGGTGCCTTTCAAGCCGTCCCAGGCATCGAACTTGGCGCGCCCGACCATGTCGGTAAAGCCGGGACGCTCGCCCACGGCGTCGCCGTTGGCCGCTTGCTTGTACAGGCCGTAGATCTTCAACAAGGTCATGTTGTCGGGACGTTCGGGCAGGTTTTTCGAATCGGCCTGGGCCTGGACGAACTGGTCTTGCAAGCTCATGGAGTCTCCTGGAAAGTTAAGTCGAGCAGGCGATTCAGACGCCGAGCAGTTCGACGTCGAAAATCAGGGTGGCGTTGGGGGGAATCGCACCGCCCGCGCCGCGCGCGCCGTAGCCGAGGCTGGCAGGGATGGTCAGACGGCGCAGGCCGCCGATTTTCATGCCTTGCACGCCTTCATCCCAACCGCGGATGACCTGGCCGCCGCCCAGCGAGAAACGGAACGGGTCGTTGCGGTCCTTGCTCGAGTCGAATTTGTTGCCCTTGCTGCCGTCGTCGTTGCGCAGCCAGCCCGTGTAGTGGACGGTGACGTGCTGACCGGCTTTCGCTTCGGCGCCTTCGCCCGTGGTGACGTCTTCGTATTGCAGGCCCGAATCAGTGGTAATGGTGGACATGGTGTCGTTCTTTCATGGTCAAAGTGATGGGGGATTGTAGTGCAAGACGAAATAAACCGCCAACGATGCGCTGACGGGAGCTTGCCACAGCGACATCGTGGCCGTTTTCGCTGTTGCGGCGGGGCGCCGATTGTCGCAATGGAGCCCATGAGGGGGTGAATTTCCACGTAGAATATGCATTTTGGCCCTTTCGAGCGAAACCCCTCCATGCTGCGCTGTTTCAACCGGCTGTACTCGTCTTTCCTGTGTGTGGTCTTGCTGGGCTGTGTCGCATCTGCCCACGCCAATGTCGTCGTCATCCTCAATTCACGCGATGCCACCATCAAGCTGCTCGACCAGCAAACCTATGCCGAACTGGCCACCATCCCGGTCGGCAAGGAGCCGCACCACCTGATGGCCACGCCCGACAACAAGTCGGTGATCGTGGCCAGCTCGGTCGGCAACGAACTGATCTTTCTCGACCCCGTCACGGGCAAGATCCAGCGCACCATCAAGGATGTGCTCGATCCCTACCAGATCGGCTTCTCGCCCGATCAAAAATGGTTCGTCAGCGCCTCGCTGCGCCTGGACCGGGTCGACATCTACAAGTACGACGGCGCCAACCTGACCCTGAACAAGCGTATTCCGCTTGGCAAGCTGCCCAGCCACATGGCCTTCAACAAGGCCAGCGACACCGTCTTCATCACCCGCCAGGGCAGCGATGAGGTCAGCGCCATCGACCTGGTGACGCAAACGGTCAAGTGGACGATCCCGGTGGGCAAACTGCCGGCCGGTATCGTCATGACGCCGGACGACAAATACCTGTTGGTCGGCATCATGGGCGCCGATTACGTCGAAGTGATCGACTGGCGCACGCAAAAAACCGTCAAGCGCATCAAGGCCGGCGACGGCACCCACAATTTCCGCTCGCTGGGCGACAAGCGCCATACCTTCGTGTCGAACCGGGTGTCGAACACCATCAACATCATCGACCAGGTAACGCTCGAAAACGTCGGCACCATCAATGTGCCGGGCGGTCCCGACTGCATGGAGCTGACCAAGGATGGCAAGACCCTGTGGGTGACCTTGCGGTGGATCAAGAAGGTGGCCGTCATCGACGTCGCCAGCCGCAAGGTCCTCAAGCTCATTCCCGTCGGCCGTTCGCCGCACGGCGTGTTCTTCGCGGACGCGGCCGCGCGGCTGTGACGCCATGACTGCGCGCGCCAGCTGGGCCTGCGCCGTGGCCGCCTGTGCCGCCGTCGCCTCGGCGCCGCCCGCGCTGGCCGCCGACAGCGCCTGCCGCGGCACCATTTATCTCACCTTCGATACGGGCAGCCAGTCGCAGGCGGAACTGATCGCCGCGACCTTGCTGCGGCACCAGGTCAAGGCGACGTTTTTTCTGGCCAATGAAAAAACCACGCGGGGCGACTGGTCGCTCGATCCGTCCTGGGCGGCGTTCTGGAAGGCCCGCGTGGCCGAAGGGCACGCCTTCGGCAGCCACACTTTCGATCACGTGTATTACAAGGGCGATGCAGACGCCGGCGCGCTCCGCGTCAAGCCCCAGTTCGGCGCGCAGGCGGGCCAGAGCCTGCGCTGGACGCCGGCCCAGTATTGCAGCGAGATCGCGCGCGTCGACCAGCGCTTTCGCCAGTTGACGGGGCGCGCGCTCGACCCCATCTGGCGCGCACCGGGCGGCAAGATCTCGGCGCGCAGCATTGCCGCCGGCAAGGCCTGCGGCTACCAGCACTTCGGCTGGGCGCCGGCGGGCTTTTCCGGCGATGAAACGGCGAGCGAGGTGGTTTCCAACGCCACGCTGCTCAAGCAGTCGCTGGCGAATTTGCGCGACGGCGATATTTTCCTCGCCCATATGGGCATCTGGTCGCGCAAGGACCCATGGGCGCCGGCCAACCTCGACCCCCTGATCGTCGGCCTCAAGCAAAAACACCTGTGTTTCGCTACACTGCGTGAGCACCCCGACTTTCCGAAAGCGCCATGATGCAGTTTCTCATCGATCTGTTCGGCTCCGCCCAGGGCTGGCTGTTTGAACACGCCGTCGAACCGTTCCTGTTCGTCAGCGGCCTCGGCGAGTACACCGAGGAAGCCTTCGAAGGCACCGAGTGGTTCTTGATCGGCATGGTCGAACTGGCCGCCCTGTACCTGGTGCTGCGCCCGCTCGAAGCGCTGCTGCCCGTGCACCCCTTTCACGACAAGCGCGCGCGCCTGAACGATTTTCTCTACACCCTGGTGCACCGCCTCGGCCTGTTCCCGATCGCCATATTTTTCACCCTCGATCCCTTGATGGACCACCTGGCCGGCCTGCTGCGGCTCGAGGGCGTGCACCCGTTTAACCTGGAAGCCATGCTGCCGGGCCTGCCGGCGCTGGGCAGCTTCCTGCTCTACCTGGTGGTGCTCGATTTCTGCGATTACTGGTTCCACCGCGCCCAGCACCAGTTCGGCTGGTGGTGGGGCTTGCACAGCCTGCATCACAGCCAGCGCGACATGAACCTGTGGAGCGACAACCGCAACCACCTGCTCGACGATCTGCTGCGCGACATTTTCATGGCCATGGTGGCGCTGGCGATTGGCGTGCCGCCCGCCCAGTTCATCTTGCTGGTGTCGGTCTCGCGCATCGTCCAGAGTGTCCAGCACGCCAATGTGCGCATCCATTTCGGCGCCATCGGCGAGCGCTTGCTGGTCTCGCCCCGCTTTCACCGCACCCACCACGCGATCGGCGTCGGCCACGAGTCGAAGGGGCGTGGCTCGCTGGGCGGCTGCAACTTCGGCGTGCTGCTGCCCGTGTGGGACTTGCTGTTTCGCACCGCCCGCTTTGAACAGGGCTACGCCGACACGGGCGTGCGCGATCAGCTCGAGCGGGTCGATGCCAATGGCACCGTCGTCGCCGGGCGCAACTACGGCCGCGGCTTCTGGCAGCAGCAGTGGTACGGCCTGAAACGCATGGTCGAATTTGCCCGTCGGCGAGCGCGCTGATGCGCGCCGTCCTCGACGCCTTCGGGCGCGCGCTGGCGTCGCAATTTAGCGGCCGCATGCTGCTGCTGTCTGTGCTGCCCTGCCTGCTGTCGGTGGCCCTGTGGGCGGCGCTGCTCTATGTCGGCTTTCAACCGCTGGTCGACGCCGTCCAGGTCCTGTTTGCCGAACACGGCGCCTACGCCGCCAGCGCCGGCATGCTGGCCATGTTCGGCATGGGGGTGCTCAAAACGGTGGTGGTGCCGCTGGTGGCGATGCTGTTGCTGTTGCCCCTGATGATCTTTACGGCGCTGCTGTTCATGGGCTTGGCCGCCATGCCGGCCATCGGCCGCCATGTCGCGGCACGCCAGGCCAGCCGCCTGGGCCCGCTTGAAAAGAAAGCAGGCGGCAGCCTGGCGGGCAGCCTGGCCACCAGCCTGGGCGCGCTGGCCATCTTCGTCGTGCTGTGGCTGATCAGTCTGCCGCTGTACCTGCTGCCGCCCCTGTTCGTGGTCGCCCAGGTGTTGCTGTGGGGCTGGCTGACGGCGCGCGTGATGGCCTACGACGCGCTGGCCGAGTTTGCCAGCGTCGACGAGCGGCGCGTTCTGCTGCGCCAGCACCGCAAGGCGCTGCTGGCGATCGGCATGGTGTCGGGCGTGGCGGGCGCGCTGCCGGGCCTGGCGTGGATCGGCGGCGCGCTCATTTCCGTGTTGCTGTTCCCGGTGCTGGCGATCGTCTCGATCTGGCTCTACGTGGTGATTTTTATCTTCACCGGCCTGTGGTTCCAGCACTACCTGCTCACTGCCTTGCACGTGCTGCGCAGCGCCGCGGAGCAGGGCGAACGCCTGGACGCAAGCGGTCCTGGCCAGGGCCGCTCGCCGTTGCCGAACTGAACCGTCGCGCCCGATCTCCGCGCCCTGCCCGAAGCGGGCAATGATGCCCTCATGTGGTTTCGATAATGCCTGGCGGCCTCGTCGCCACGGGCGCCGTTGTTTTTTTGCGAAAAAAATCCGGCGCGCGGTTTTTTGTCGTTCCTGCCCACGTACGCACAGTTCCGATGTGGTGCAATGGTAGCCGCGCGAGCGCCTCGTCCGAACCCGGATGCGAGGTGCGCTTGCAGCGGCTCCACCGGTGCAGGTAAACCCATGCAAGGATGGCGACGGGTCGCCTGCGATCATCGCCTGCGGCATGGAGCCGCAGAACGTTAGAATTACATTGGTTGAGCCATCATGGAAAGTCAGACACACACCTCCCAGAACGCCGGCGCCGCCGCCGTTCGCCAGGGCCAGACCAGCAACGGGGGCGACACCGCCGAGCGCATCGAGCCCGGTTTTGGTGCCGATACGGACGTCGCCGAAATCACCGTCGATGAGCGCGGCGACGCCGCCCTCGCTGACGCGGCCGTCGTGCCTGCGATCGCGCCGGTGCCCGTGCCACCGGCCGCGCCGCCCGTAGCGGACGCGCCGGCACCCGTGCCGCCCAAGCGGCGCCGCCGTTTCAAGCTGGTGCTGGCCCTGGTGCTGCTGATCCTGATCGCGCTGGCGGCCTGGTGGGTGGTGGACGAATCGCGCACCTCGGCGATGCAGGCGAAGGTGTTTTCCCAGATGGCCCGTAAAATTTCCTGGAAGCTCGAACCGGGCCCCAGCAACGCCATCCGCTTCCCCTCCGACAGCCCGTACGACGAGCGGCTCGGCTACGCCAAGCTGCCCGACTACCTGGCCAAACTCAAAGGGCACGATTACGTCGTCACGGCGCAGGCGCGGATGTCGCCGAAAATGCTGGAACTGGCCGACCGGGGGGTGTTTTCCACCTACCGCGAAAAGACCCGCGTCGGTCTCGACATCCGCGACGGCGGCGGCGAGCCGCTGTTCAGCGCGCGCTTCCCCGAGCGCGTGTACGACAATTTTGCCGCCACCCCGATGCCGCTGGTGAGCAGCCTGCTGTTCATCGAAAACCGCGAACTGCTCGATCCCACCTATCCGAAACGCAATCCGGCGATCGAATGGGACCGCTTCAGCAAGGCCGTGTTCGACAAGTCCGTGCACACCGTCACCGGCGGCGACAAGCGCGTCTCCGGCGGCAGCACGCTGGCCACCCAGATCGAAAAATACCGCCACTCGCCCGACGGGCGCACCGGTTCGCTCCAGGACAAGCTGCGCCAGATGTTCTCGGCCACGCTGCGCGCCTACCAGGGCGGCGAAGACACCACCAATGCGCGCCGCCAGATCGTCGTCGAATACATCAACACGGTGCCCCTGTCGGCCAAGCTCGGTTACGGCGAAGTCAATGGCATCGGCGATGGCATGTGGGTCTGGTACGGGCGCGATTTCGCCACTGTCAACAGCGCCCTCAAGGGGGCCATCGACAGCCCCGAGGCGGCGCTGGTCTACAAGGAAGCGCTCAGCCTGTTCATCGCCCAGCGCCGTCCGGCCCACTACCTGGGCGCCGGCGCCACCGACCTCGAAGAGCTGACCAACACCCACCTACGCGTGCTGGCCGCCGCCGGCGTCATCACGCCGCGCCTGCGCGACCTGGCCGCCAGGCAGAAACTGCACCCGGCCGCCGGCACCGGCATCGCGCCGCCAGCGGCCAACAGCTTTACCACGCGCAAGGCGGCCAACGCCGTACGCACCCACCTGGCCGGTTTGCTGGGCGACACCCGCTTGTACGACCTCGACCGGCTCGACCTGTCGGTGGCCAGCACCTTGAATGCGGCCGCGCAAAAGGCCGTCACCGAGCGCCTGCGCAGCCTGCGCGACACCGAAACGGCGACCGCCGCCGGCCTGACCGGCAAGGGCATGCTGGGCAACGGCAATCCGGCCAACGTGGTCTACAGCTTCACCCTGATCGAGAAGGGCGCCACCGCCAATTACCTGCGCGTGCAGACCGACAACTACGACCAGCCGCTCGACATCAACGAGGGCGCCAAACTGGACCTCGGTTCCACCGCCAAGCTGCGCACGCTGGTGTCCTATCTCGACATCGTCGACCAGTTGCACAAGCGCTTTGAACCGATGTCGACGGCCGAACTGCGCAAGGTGGTGGCGGACCCGAAAGACCGCATGAGCTTGTGGGGCCAGGACTATTTCCTCACCCTCAAGAGCGGCGCCGACCGGGGCCTGCGTCCCATGCTCGACGCGGCCATGGACCGCACGTATTCGGGCAACCCCGGCGAAGGCTTCTTCACGGGCGGCGGCCTGCACCACTTCGGCAACTTCAGCAAACTCGACGACGCGCGCATCCTGACCGTCCACCAGGCGCTGCAAAATTCCACCAACCTGGTGTTCGTGCGGCTGATGCGCGACGTCGTGCGCTACTACATGTTCCAGCTGCCCGGTTCGTCCGCGGCCTTGCTGGCCGACGCCGACGATCCCCGCCGCGCCGAGTACCTGGCCCGCTTTGCCGACCGCGAAGGGCGCGAATTCCTCGCCCGCTTCTTCAACAAGTACAAGGGCAAGTCGCCCCAGGACGCGGAAAAAGTACTGCTGGCGAGTTTCCGCCCCACCGCCTCGCGCCTGGCCGCCGTCCATCGCACCGTGTTCCCGGAGCAGACCCTGGCGCAATTTAGCGCCTTCGTCACCGGCAACCTGCCGTCGGCCAACGAGCTGCCGCCCGAGCGCCTGCCCAAGCTGTACGAGCAGTACGCGGCGGCCAATATGTCGCTGGCCGACCGTGGCTATGTGTCCTCGTTGCATCCGCTCGAACTGTGGGTGGTGGGCTACCTGCGCACGCACCAGAACGCCGGCTGGAAAGAAGTGGCCGACGCCAGCGTCAAGGAACGCCAGGAAGTCTATGCGTGGCTGTTCAACACCCACCGCAAGCATGCCCAGGACAGCCGCATCGCCGGCCTGCTGGAAGTGGAAGCGTTCCTGAAAATCCACGCGCAGTGGAAAAAAATGGGCTACCCCTTCGATTCGCTGGTGCCGTCGTACGCGACGACGCTGGGCGCCTCGGCGGACCGGCCGGCGGCGCTGGCGGAAATGATGGGCATCATCGTCAACGGCGGCGTGCGCAAGCCCGTGCAGAAAATCGACGCCCTGCATTTCGCCGCCGGCACGCCGTACGAAACCGTCGTCGAACACGCCAAGGCAGACAAGTTCGAGCAGGTCATTGCCCCGGAAGTGGCACGCACGGCCGCCGACGCCATCCGCGAAGTGGTGGCCATCGGCACGGCCAAGCGCGTCAAGTCGGCCTTCGTGGGCGCCGATGGCAACATCATCCTGGTCGGCGGCAAGACCGGCACGGGCGACCAGCGCTTCGACGTGTATGGCGCGGGCGGACGGCTGATCGAATCGCGCTTCGTGAACCGCTCGGCCACGTTCGTGTTCAATATTGGCGAGCGTTTCTTTGGCAGCATGACGGCCTATGTGCACGGCCCCGACGCCGCCAACTACGACTTTACCAGCGCCTTGCCGGTGCAATTGCTGGTGTCGCTGGCGCCCACCCTGATGCCGATGATCGATCCGGCCGCGGCGGCCAAGGCGGCACTGGTGGCCGAGGAAGCGGCAGCGGCGAAAGCTGCCGCCGCCGCCGCGGCGCTGCTGGCGCCACCGGTGGCGAGCGCCGCTGTCAAGCCAGCGCTGGCCGACGAGGCCAAGCCGGCGCCCAAGGTAAGCGACGAGGAGGCGCTGGCGAAGAAAAAAGCGGCCGACAAGAAAGCGGCTGACAAGAAAGCGGCTGACAAAAAAGCGGCCGACAAAAAGGCTGCTGACGAAGCCGATGGCGACAAGAAGCCAATCGACAAGAAACCAGTCGACAAGAAACCAGTCGACAAGAAGCCAGCCGACAAGAAGCCAGTCGAGAACAAGGCCGCCGACAAGAAGCCCGCCGACAGCAAGCCGGCCGCCGATAAAAAAACCGTCAAGCCCGCCCCACGGCCGCAAGAATTGTTTTAAGAAGCGGCGTGGGGGAGGCGTCGTTCGCTTGCATCTTGCGCCGTTTGTTGGCATGGTAGCCCCCCATGAAGCCACCACGCCAACTGATGTCACGGATCCGTAAATTCACCCAGTTCTCGCTGCGCGACCTGGTCGCCACCGCCGGCCCCACCATGCTGCTGGTGGGTGGCCTGTGCCTGCTCGCCTACGTCATCGTCGATCCGGCGCCGCCGCGCCAGGTGCGGCTGGCCACCGGCCAGGAAAACAGCGCCTACGACGGCTTCGGCAAAAAATATGCGGCGCAGCTGGCGAAGGACCGCATCAAGGTCACCCTGGTGCCCTCGCTCGGTTCGCAAGAAAACCTGCAGCGCCTGCAGGAGGGCACGGTCGATGTCGCGTTCGTGCAGAGCGGCTCGACCGACGAGCTCGAGGCCCAGCGCAAGGGCCTGGTCTCGCTGGGCAGCCTGTTCACGGAACCCGTGTGGCTGTTCCTGCGCGATTCCGTCAAGGCGACCCAGCTGAGCGAGATGAAGGGCCTGAACATCAATCTGGGGCCGGAAGGCACGGGCGTGCCGAAACTGTTCAAGCAGGTGCTCGCGCTCAATGGCGTGGCGCCGGAAGAACTGCGCCTCGGCGCGCTGGAAAACACCCCCGCCACGGTGGAACTGCTGGCCGGGCGCATCGACGGCCTGGTGTTTTCATCGGGCCCCGACGCGCTGCTGGTGCAGATGCTGCTGCAAACACCGGGTATCCGGCTGGCCAATTTCGACCAGGCAGAAGCCTATGCGCGGCGCCTGCCTTTCCTCGAGCACGTGGTGCTGCCGCGCGGCATTGTCGACCTGGGCCGCGACCTGCCGCCGCGCGACTATCACCTGATCGCCCCCACCGCCACCCTGGTGGCGCGCAGCGACCTGCATCCGGCGCTGATCGAATTATTTGTCCAGGCCGCCAGCGACATCCATGGCGGCGCCGGCTGGTTCCAGCGCCAGGGGCAGTTTCCATCAAGCCAGTACACGGAGATTCCCGTGGCGCGCGAGGCGGCCAAGTTCTACAAGGACGGTGCGCCGCTGCTGCAGCGCTATATGCCGTTCTGGGTCGCCAATCTGTTCGACCGCCTGTGGGTGGTGGTGGTGGCGCTGGCGGCGCTGATCCTGCCGTTTTCGAAAGTGGTGCCGCCCCTGTACGTGTGGCGCATCAAGTCGCGCCTGTACCGCTGGTATGGCCAATTGCGCGCGGTCGAGCAGGCGCTCGACGAAGCCGCCGCCGACCAGCGCGCCGGCGTGTGCACGGGCTTGCTCGCGCGTCTCGACGACATCGAGGAGCGCGTCAACCGCCTGTCGATTCCGCTGGCATTCGCCGACAATCTGTACGGCTTGCGCAGTCACATCAATTTCGTGCGGCAGCGCGTCAACGCCAGCCTGAAGGCGGCGCAGCCGGCTCCGGAGCCGGAGCCGGCGCGCGTTTAGGTTCTTAGCCGCCGATCCACGGCAGCCCCGCGTGGCACCAGCCCCCGCTGGTCTTGCGGTGGCCGGCGCTGTCCTTGTCGCCCTCGAAGCCTTCGAGGATATCGAAGGCATTGCTGTAGCCGTGCTCGGTGGCCAGCTTGGCCGCGTGGCGCGAGCGCACCCCCGAACGGCACAGGAACAGCAACACGTTGTCGCGGGCGGCGATGGCGCCGAGCTGCTCGATAAACTGGGGATTGACCACGCCGCTGGGCCAGCTGGTCCATTCGACCGCCATGTGCTGGCCGGGCGGCAACGCCACCTGGCCAACCCAGTGGCGTTCGGCGTTGGTGCGCACGTCGACCAGCCTGGCGCCTGGCTGCAGGCGCAGCAGCTCCCACGCTTCGGCCGGCGTGACGGCGCCCGCATACGGTTGGTCGGCGCCGCGCGAGCGGGCGATGGCTAACAGCTGTTCGGTGGTGCTCATGAGTCATTCCCATCATGGAAAGTGGCGCGGCGGCGATCAGGCGATTATATGACGACGGCGGCGCACCACGCTTGTGGGGCGGTCCGCACCATGGCGGTGCCAGTCTGTGTTGACGCACCATGGTGGTGCATTTAGTTGGTGCATTTTCACGCACCCCGGATCACGGATGGGGCCGTTTGGCCCCGAGCCGCCGTAATTCGCCGCAAAAAGTTCCCTCCCGATCAGCGCTCCCGCTGGCATGGATTCTGCTAAGATTGTCCTTGTGTTTGCGCCGCTGCAAGGCTGGTGCACCCCTTATTTCATTTAGGAGATTTTGAATGGCAAAGACCGCCGCAGAAGTGTTGAAGATGGCCGAAGAGCACGAAGTCAAGTTTGTTGATTTCCGTTTTGCTGATACCCGCGGTAAAGAGCAGCACGTCACCGTGCCGGTTTCGCACTTCGATCTCGATAAATTCGAGTCGGGCCACGCCTTCGACGGCTCGTCGATCGCCGGCTGGAAAGGGATCGAAGCATCGGACATGATCCTGATGCCGGACCCGAACACCGCCAACATCGACCCGTTCATGGAAGAAACCACCATGTTCATGCAGTGCGACGTCATTGAACCGTCGGACGGCAAGGGTTACGACCGCGATCCCCGCTCGATCGCCAAGCGCGCCGAAGCGTACTTGAAATCGTCCGGCCACGGCGACACCGCCTATTTTGGTCCCGAGCCAGAATTTTTCATCTTTGATTCGGTGCGCTGGAAAGTCGACATGTCGGGTTGCTTCGTCAAGATCGATTCAGACGAAGCTTCGTGGTCGACCGACGCCAAGACCGAAGGCGGCAACAGCGGCCACCGTCCGACCGTCAAGGGCGGCTACTTCCCCGTGCCACCGGTCGACTCGTTCCAGGACATGCGTTCGGAAATGTGCCTGATTCTTGAGTCGCTGGGCATTCCCGTCGAAGTGCACCACCACGAAGTGGCCGGCGCCGGCCAGAATGAAATCGGCACCCGCTTCTCGACCCTGGTCGAGCGCGCCGACTGGACCCAGAACCTGAAATACGTGGTGTGGAACGTGGCCCACAGCTACGGCAAGACCGCCACCTTCATGCCAAAACCGATCGTTGGCGACAACGGCTCGGGCATGCACGTGCACCAGTCGATCTGGAAAGACGGCAAGAACCTGTTCGCCGGCGACGGCTATGCGGGCCTGTCGGAAACGGCGCTGTTCTACATCGGCGGCATCATCAAGCATGCCAAGGCCCTCAACGCCATCACCAACCCAGGCACCAACTCGTACAAGCGCCTGGTGCCAGGTTTCGAAGCCCCCGTCAAACTGGCGTACTCGGCCCGTAACCGCTCGGCCTCGATCCGCATTCCGCACGTGGCCAATCCAAAAGGCCGCCGTATCGAAACGCGTTTCCCGGACCCGCTGGCCAACGTCTACCTGTGCTTCGCCGCGCTGCTGATGGCCGGTCTCGACGGTATCGCCAACAAGATCCACCCGGGCGAAGCGGCCACCAAAGACCTGTACCATCTGCCGCCTGAAGAAGACGCGCTGATCCCGACGGTGTGCTCGTCGCTGGAAGAAGCCCTCGACGCGCTCAACAAGGACCGCGAGTTCCTCACCCGCGGCGGCGTGTTCAGCGATTCGATGATCGATGCCTACATCGAACTGAAAATGCAGGACGTCCAGCGCATGCGCATGACGACCCACCCGGCCGAATTCGACATGTACTACTCGCTGTAAGAAGGCGGCTTGTTTCGCTGCCAACAGACCTGGTCTGAACGGCATCGAAACGGGCGCAGCGGTGGTAAAGCGCGGCGAAAGCGACAGCTTTCGCCGCGCTTTTTTGCGTTTCAGGTATATTCGGGCTGAGCCTATTTTGCGCACGCGCAGCGTGCCTGACTATTGATGATGTATATGACAAGCCGCCCGTACGTCCATGCCTTCGCCGCCCTGGCGGCGTTGCTGGCCACGGCGGCGCACGCCGACACCACCATCTACAAATGCGTCGATGCCGATGGCCGCATCGAATTTACCGATACGCCCAAGCGCAACTGCAAGAGCCTCGATTTGCCCAGCACCATCGTGGCGCCCCCGAAGGCGCGCAGCGGACCGGCCACCGGCGCCGGGCGCGCGCCCACCCCGGCGGCAGCGGCGCCGGCCGACTTTCCCAAGGTGTCGAGCTACCAGCAGAAGGGGCGCGACGACGAGCGCCGCGCCATCCTCAACGAGGAACTGCGCAACGAAGAAAAGAAACTGGCCGAGTTGCGCCGCGAATTCAACGGCGGCGAACCTGAGCGCCAGGGCAATGAACGCAACTACGCCAAGTACCAGGAGCGCGTGGTCCAACTGAAAGACAGCATCGGCCGCGCCGAAAAGAACATCGACGCCCTGAAACGAGAGATTGCCAATATCAAATGAGTCCCCCCGCGCCCGCCACCCCGTCGTCCCTTGCTGCCAGCGCCGCCATCGCCGCGCGCCTGGGCGGCCTCGAATTGCTGGCCTCCGGCGTGCTGCTGGTCGGCGCCGACGACAACATTCGCTACGCCAACCCTGCCGCCGAACACCTGCTCGACAATTCCGCCCGCGTGCTGGTGCGCAGCCACCTGTGCCAGCTGTTCGTCAATGCCGACGAATTGCGCAATCTGTGCCGCCAGGCGCTGGCCCACCAGTACACCGACCTGCGCCAGGACCTGTCGCTCGAGCGGCTGGGGCGCGAGCCCTTGCAGGTGCACTCGATCGTCAGCGCCGTGGGCGACGATGAAGTGCTGGTCGAACTGCGCGAAAACGTGCAGCAATTAAAGCTCGACCGCGAGGAGCGCATCCTCGATCAGAGCCAGGTCAACAAGGAACTCATTCGCAACCTGGCCCACGAGATCAAGAACCCGCTGGGCGGCATCCGTGGCGCCGCCCAGTTGCTCGAACTCGAATTGCCCGAGGCGCACCTGTCGGCCCTGCGCGAGTACACCCAGGTCATCATCAAGGAAGCGGACCGCCTGCAAACCCTGGTCGACCGCCTGCTGGCGCCGCACCGGCGCCCGCACATCGTCGGCGACGTCAACATCCACGAAGTGTGCGAACGGGTGCGCAGCCTGATGCTGGCCGAGTTTCCCAGCGGTCTGGCGATTCGGCGCGACTACGACGCCTCGATTCCCGAGTTCCGGGGCGACAAGGAACAGCTGATCCAGACGGTCCTGAACATCACCCGCAACGCCGCCCAGGCGCTGTCGGCGCGCATCGAAGCCGGTGACGCCGAGCTCGTCATGCGCACGCGGGTGGCGCGCCAGATGACCCTGGCGAAGGTCCGTTATGGGCTGGCATTAGACTTGCATATCATTGACAATGGACCGGGCATCTCGCCGCAGATCCGCGACCGTATTTTCTACCCGCTGGTGTCGGGCAGGGAAGGCGGCAGCGGCCTGGGGCTGACATTGGCGCAAACCTTCGTGCAGCAGCATCTGGGTGTGATCGAATGCGAGAGCCGGCCTGGATTGACGGATTTCCGGATTTTGCTGCCCCTGCCATAAGCGCGGCGTGGCGCCGGACCTCTAGATCCCACATCATTGAAGATCCAAAATGCGGGAAAGCGCCATTACATGAAACCAATCTGGATTGTCGACGACGACGCCTCCATCCGCTGGGTGCTGGAAAAAGCCCTGGCGCGCGAAAACCTCGCCACGCGCAGCTTTGCCAACGCTCGCGACGCCATCGCCGCACTCGAGACCGACACGCCGCAAGTGCTGGTGTCGGACATCCGCATGCCCGGTGAGTCGGGCCTGACCCTGCTGCAGGAAGTCAAGACGCGCTTCCCGGGCTTGCCGGTGATTATCATCACGGCCTTCTCCGACCTCGACTCGGCCGTTGCTGCCTTTCAGGGCGGCGCCTTCGAATACCTGGCCAAGCCCTTCGACATCGACAAGGCCGTCGAACTGATCCGCCGCGCCCTCGAAGAGAGCCTGCGCGAGACCAGCGTCGAGTCGGCGCCCGCCGACACCCCGGAAATCCTGGGCCAGGCGCCGGCCATGCAGGAGGTATTCCGCGCCATCGGCCGCCTGTCGCAGTCAAACGTGACGGTGCTCATCACGGGTGAATCGGGCACCGGCAAGGAACTCGTCGCGCGCGCCCTGCACAAGCACAGCCCGCGCGCCGGCCAGCCTTTCATTGCCCTCAACACGGCGGCGATCCCCAAGGACCTGCTCGAGTCGGAACTGTTCGGCCACGAGCGGGGCGCCTTCACGGGCGCCCAGGCGACCCGGCGCGGCCGTTTTGAACAGGCCGAGGGCGGCACCCTTTTTCTCGACGAAATCGGCGACATGCCCTTCGATTTGCAGACGCGCCTGTTGCGGGTGCTGTCGGACGGCCATTTCTACCGGGTGGGCGGACACCAGCCCATGAAAGCGTCGGTGCGCGTCATTACCGCCACCCACCAGAACCTCGAGCAGCGCGTGCGCGACGGTTTGTTCCGCGAAGATTTATTTCACCGCCTCAATGTGATCCGCCTGCGCCTGCCCAGTTTGCGGGAGCGGCGCGAAGACATCCCCATTTTGGTGCGCCACTTTCTGGTGCAAAGCGCCCACCAGCTGGGTGTCGAGGTCAAGCGCATGAGCGACGTGGCGATGCACTTTTTGGCCAGCCGCGATCTGCCGGGCAATGTGCGCCAACTGGAAAACCTGTGCAACTGGATCACCGTGATGGCGCCCGGTCAGACCGTCGAGGTCAAGGACTTGCCACTGGAACTGACCCAGGGCCAGGAGACGCCGTCGGAATGGGCCTCGAGTGCGCCGACGCCGTCCTCGCTGGCCGCTGCCGTACCGGCTTCGCCGCTGGGCGGCCAGACGGGCGGCGACGTGCGGCCCCTGCCAGTACCGTTGACGCTGCCGGGATCGATCACCACGCTGGCCCAACTGGGCGCCGCTGGCGGCTGGGTCGGCCTGCTCGAGTTGCAGGCGGCGTCGATGCTCAGCGCCGGCCAGTCCGAGGTGATGGACGTACTGGGCAAGCAGTTCGAGTCGGCGCTGATCAAGACGGCGCTCAAGCACACGCACGGCCGCAAGAACGACGCCGCGGTGCGCCTGGGCATCGGCCGCAACACCATCACCCGCAAGATCGCCGAACTGGGGATCGACGGGGCGCGCGAAGAGTAGACCATCAAGCAAAAGTGAACCCTTACTTTTGCTTGGGTTAGTCAGATAAAAATGCCCTCGGCAAAGCCGAGGGCATTTTCAGTTTACGCAAACCCGATGCTGTTCATGCTTCGCCTCGGGGGCCATTGATCGGTTCGCTTCCCAGCAATGCGTTGCCGCTGCCGTCTGGCGCCTGCTAGAGTACTGAAACGTGCTGGGGCGCATCGCTGGTGCGCCGCTCCCTCCCTGATATCGCTGGCCCTGGCCGGGGATCGCTGTCGCTGGATTATTTACGGAACCTCATGCTCATCAATTGTGTCGCCTACCAGGAAGGCAAAAAGCTCTCCGATATCCCCGTCGCCGATATCAGCGATTACCTGGAAAAGCCGGAGACCTTCGTCTGGGTGGCCCTGCGCGACCCCGATGCCAGCGAGCTTGCCGAAGCCAAGCTGGAATTTAATCTGCATGAACTGGCCGTGGAAGACGCCGCGCGGGGCCACCAGCGGCCCAAGATCGAGGAATACGGCGACTCGCTGTTCGCCGTCATCCAGACGGTCGAGCTGGTCGAGGGGGAGGCCGAGTTGCACGTGGGCGAAGTCGATGTGTTTGTCGGCCCCAATTACGTGCTGTCCTCGCGCCGCAATACCACCCAGGGCTTTCTGGGCGTGCGCGCGCGCGCCGAGCGCGAGCCGCACCTGCTGGCGCAGGGCTCCGCCTTTGTCCTGTATGCGCTGATGGATGCCGTCGTCGACCGTTACTTTCCCGTTGCAGACAAGCTCGAAGCGGAACTGGAAACCATCGAGAGCAATATTTTTACCCAGGGCGCCCAGCGCGCCAACATCAAGCGCCTGTACGAACTGAAGGCACGCGTGCTGACCTTGCGCCATGCCGTCATGCCCCTGATGGAAGCGGTGGGGCGCCTGTATGGCGGGCGCGTGCCGGCCCTGTGCCTGAACACCGAGGATTATTTTCGCGACATCCACGACCACCTGGTGCGCATCGCCACCACCCTCGACACCATCCGCGACACCATCAGCACGGCGATCCAGGTCAACCTGTCGATGGTGGCGATCGATGAGAGCGAAGTGAACAAGCGGCTGGCGGCCTGGGCGGCCATCTTCGCCGTCTTCACCGCCTTCGCCGGCGTATGGGGCATGAACTTCAAGTTCATGCCCGAACTGGAGTGGAAGTGGGGCTATCCGATGGCGGTGGCCTGCATGGTGGTGGTGTGCCTGTACATGCACCGCCGCTTCAAGAAATCCGGCTGGCTCTAACTAAACGGACCGGTTCGGCAGGCGAGGGCGAGCCTGCTCAGGGCGCCATCGCCAGTGCCACCGCTTCGGCCACCTTGATGCCGTCGACGGCCGCTGACAGGATGCCACCGGCGTAACCGGCGCCTTCGCCGGCGGGAAACAGGCCGCGGGTGTTGAGGCTTTGCAAGTCGTCGTCGCGCCGCTTGATGCGGATCGGCGAGGAGGTGCGCGTTTCCACGCCCGTGAGCAGGGCGTCCGGATGAAAGTAGCCCTTGATCTGCTTGTCGAAGGCGGGGAAGGCTTCGCGCATGGCCTCGATCGCATAGGCGGGCAGGGCGCTGGCCAGGTCGGTCAGGTGCACGCCCGGGGTGTAGGAGGGCGCCACCGAACCGAAGGCGGTGGAGGCGCGGCCGGCGACGAAGTCGCCCATCAACTGGCCCGGCGCATCGTAGGTGCCGCCACCGAGGGCGAAAGCGCCTTCTTCCAGGCGGCGCTGGAGGGCGATGCCGGCCAGCGGATGGTCCGGATAGTCGCTGGGGGTGATGCCCACCACGATGGCGCTGTTGGCGTTGCGTTCATTGCGCGAATACTGGCTCATGCCGTTGGTGACCACCCGGCCCGGTTCGGACGCGGCCGCCACCACGGTGCCGCCCGGGCACATGCAGAAACTGTAGACCGAGCGACCGTTGGCGGCATGGTGCACCAGTTTGTAGTCGGCCGCGCCGAGGATCTTGTTGCCGGCGTTGGGACCGAAGCGGCAGGTGTCGATCAGCGACTGCGGGTGCTCGACCCGGAAGCCGATCGAAAACGGCTTGGCCTCGATATACACGCCCCGTTCGTAGAGCATTTCAAAGGTATCGCGGGCGCTGTGGCCGATCGCCAGCACCAGGTGGCGGGTAGCGATGCGCTCGCCGTCGGCCAGCACCACGCCGCGCACCTGGCCATTGCCGCTGCTGTCGCGTTCGATCTCGACATCGCTGACCTTGCTGGAAAAACGGTACTCGCCGCCCAGCGCGGTGATGGTCTCGCGCATTTGCTCGACCATCTTGACGAGGCGGAAGGTGCCGATGTGGGGCTTGCTGACGTACAAAATTTCCTCGGGTGCCCCCGCCTTGACGAACTCCATCAGCACCTTCCTGCCGTAGTGCTTGGGGTCCTTGATCTGGCTGTACAGTTTGCCATCGGAAAACGTGCCGGCGCCGCCTTCGCCGAACTGCACATTCGATTCCGGGTTGAGCACCCGCTTGCGCCAGAAGCCGAAGGTATCGACCGTGCGCTCACGCACTTGCTTGCCCCGTTCGAGGATGATCGGGCGCAAGCCCATCTGCGCCAGCACCAGCGCCACAAACAGGCCGCACGGCCCCGTGCCCACCACCACCGGGCGCTCGCCCGTGTGATGGCCGGCCGCCTGCAGGCCGCCGGCGACAAACTGGTAGCTGGTGTCGGGCGAGGGGCCGACATGGGCGTCGGCTTTGAGCCGCGCCAGCACCGCCGCCTCATCGCGTACCGACACATCGACCGAATAAATCAATACGATGGCCGATTTTTTTCTGGCGTCGTAACTACGCTTGTAGATCGACAGTGCCAAAAGGTCGCTGTCGTCGACCCCGAGGCGGGTCAATACGCTTGCGCGCAGGGCCGTTTCGGCGTGATCGAGAGGCAATTTCAGTTCATTAATACGCAACATGGCGGTGCAGGGCAGAGAGGGAGGAGGCCGCCATTTTACCTGAGCCGGGCCCGCATCAGTGCTGCATCGCACTGAGGGCCAGGCACATCGGAAAATGGACAGGCCCGCCCTGTTTCTCCGATATTCTCCGAAAATTGCACGTACGTCGCTTAAACGAAGCGATTGCCACGCCCGCAAACAGGCGTCGCAGAAAACATCTGGTGCAATGCACCAATTTGGGGCGTTTGCTGCACCAAAAAAACAGGCGAAATTGAAGTGTTGTTTATATGCACGCTGGTAAATGGCGAACATTGACACTGCTCGTTTCGATATGGTTCCATGTACAACTTAAATATTGTTGATAGCAATCAAACGATGTTTATCATTTCGTCCATTGGGCGAGCGGTTTTGTAGTAGTGGGGAACGACGCAGATTTACCGTGATTTAACGTAAACCTTTACCCAAGCCACGTAAACCTTTACCCAAGCCGATCCACTAGAGACGCTTAAAAAACAATTAGGAAATCACATGTTTAGAAAAACTGTTGTGGCGCGCGCACTTACCATCGCATTCAGCTCGGCTGCTTTGTCGGTGGCAGTGATGCAGCCGGTGATGGCGCAGTCCAGCGCAACCGGTAATGTCTACGGTACGGTCGATGCGCCAGCTGGTGCGACTGTCAATTTGCTCAACACCGACACTGGCCTGCGTCGTACCGCCAGCGTCGACGGAGCAGGACGTTACTCGGTTACTGCTTTGCCAATCGGTCACTACCGCGTCGAACTGATTCGCGCCGGTAAGGTTGCTCAGACGGCCGAAGTCGATCTGATCATCGGCCAGGGTGTCGAAGCGTCGTTCGTGGCAAGCACGGGTGCCGTGCAAAAAGTTGAAGTGAGCGGCCGCCGCTCGCGCATCGACGTTTCCAATACCAACAACGGCGCCGTGTTTACCGCCCGCGAACTGGCCAAGCTGCCGGTTGCGAGCAACCTGAGCGCGGTGATTCTGCTGGCCCCTAACACCACCAAGGGCGACTCTGCCTACGGCAATGCCAACAGCTTCGGTGGCGGCGGCGTGTCGGAAAACTCGTACTACATCAACGGCTTGCCAGTAACCAATCCGCTGACGCAGACGGGCTCGACGGAACTGCCGTTTGGCGCGATTGCCCAGGCATCGGTCATCACCGGCGGCTTCGGCGCGGAATTCGGCCGTTCGATCGGTGGCGTTTTGAACGTCACCACCAAGAGCGGTACCAACAACTGGGAAGCGGGCGCACTGTTCAGCACCCAGCCGAACTCGGCGCGTTCCAAGTCGAAAAACATCTACTACGATGAAACCGGCAATGCGGACAACGTCAAGACCAATGGCAAGCTGTATCAGCAGCGTGACCTGATCACCACCGGAACCCAGCAGTATGGCGTGTACATGGGCGGCCCGCTGATCAAGGACAAGCTGTTCATGTTCTACGCGATCGACCAGACCGAAACGCGCACCGGCAACCCCAACTCCACCGACAGCACCACGCTCGCGCGTGATGGCTGGTTCGACACCAAGACGGCACAAACCCGTTACGTGTTGAAACTGGACTGGAATCTGAACGACAACAACCGTTTTGAATTCACCTCGATCGGCGACAATTCCGACGTCAATCTGCGTCGTTACGGCCTGAACGCCGACGGCTCGCACACGAGCACCAAGTACAGCGAGCGCACGGACCGCAATGCGGCTTCGACCGGTTCGTACTCGAACGCACTCAAGTATGTCGGTCAGATCACCGACGACGTCACCTTCACCGGTTTGTACGGCCAGTTGCGCAATCCGCGCGGCGTGACGTTCGAGAACTACGACGTCAACAGCCAGCTGTACGCGGTCTCGTCGACCGTGGCCGGCCGCGAACCTGGCCTGCTGGCCGCTGGTGGTTACACCAACTTCCAGAAATTCTCGGGTAACATCACGCCGCCCGGCACCGACAACGTCAAGTCCTACCGTGCCGACCTGGAGTGGAAACTGGGTAGCCACACCGTCCGCGCCGGTCTCGACCGCAACGACATGGATTCGACCAACGCCGGCCTGTTCACCGCTGGCGGCGGCACCTGGACCTTCCGTCGCGTTCCTAACGGCACCGCCGGCGCGACCGTGTCGAACAATGTCTCGCTCAGCCGCCCTGCCATCGTCGCCAACTACGGTGGCCTCGGTACCCAGGGTTACTACGTGACCAAGTTCCAGTTCTCCAGCCTGACTTCGGCAAGCGCATCGCAGCAAGCCCAGTACCTGGAAGACCGCTGGCAAGTCACCAAGAACCTGCTGGTCACTGGCGGTATTCGTAACGACCAGTACACCAACAGCAATGGCGATGGCGTCAAGTTCATCGACATGAAACGTGAAATCGCACCGCGCCTGGCCGCATCGTGGGACGTCAACGGTGACTCGTCCGTCAAAGTGTTCGGTAGCGCCGGTCGTTACTACCTGCAACTGCCAACCCAGGTGGCAGCCCGTGCCGCCAGCCGTTCGACCTACATCCAGCAAGACTTTACCTACACCGGTATCGACGCCCTGGGTCAGCCGACCGGTTTGACCGCGATCAACCAGCCAGGTTCGCCAGATGGCGAACTGGGCCAGGCAAAAGATCCACGTTCCGTCGTCATGAAAGACCTCAAGCCGAACTATCAGGATGAAGTCACCCTGGGTTTTGAGCAGTCCTTCAATCCTTCCTTGAACTTCGGCGCCAAACTGACCTACCGCAAACTGGGCGCTGGTATCGATGACAGCTGCGACACCCGCCCAATGCTGGCGTACTCGGACAAGGTCGGCCTGCAACAAAAAGGTCGTGACTACCTGCCTTGCTACATCTTCAATCCGGGTTCGGCTGCCACCTTGTGGGTCGAGGGCCATGACAACAACGGACTGGCCATTCCAGGTTCGGGCCGTTACGTGACCTTCACCGAGGAGCAACTGGGCTTCCCGAAAGCGGAACGCAAGTACAAGGCGGTCGATCTGTTCGCCGAGCACCCAATGCGCAACGGCTGGTATGGCAAGATCAACTACACCTGGTCGCGCAGCACCGGTAACATGGAAGGCCAGACCAACTCGGATACCGGCCAGCTCGACGTCGCTACCACGGCTAACTGGGATTATCCAGAGTTCATGGCCGGCACCAACGGCGTGCTGCCGAATGACCGTACCCATCAGTTGAAAGCCTTCGGTTTCTACCAGCTCACCCCTGAGTGGTCGATCGGTGGTAACGCCCTGGTGCAGTCGGGTCGTCCTAAAGTCTGTATCGGCACCGACCTCGATGCTGAAGATGGCTTGAAGAACCCACTGTACGGCGCGACCTACGGTGGTCCTGGCTACGGCAATGTCTACATGTGGTGCAACGGTTCGGCCGCACCACGTGGCACCATCGGTCGCATGCCTTTCGAAAAACGTCTGGACATGAACCTGGTGTACTCGCCGTCGTTGATCAAGGGCCTGGCATTCAAGGTTGACGTCTTCAACGTCTTCAACAAGCAGGAAGCCTTGACCCGTCAGGAAACCTACGATGCAGGCGATGGCGCTGTCCAGGCAAGCTACAACCGGGTTCGTGCTTACCAGACCCCGCGTTCGGCCAAGTTCACCGTGCAATACGATCACAAGTTCTGATCGTCCTGGTCTGCTGGAGCCGCCGCGCTCCAGCACTTGACTGCAAAAAACCGCCAGCATCGCGCTGGCGGTTTTTTTTCGCGCATGGCGCCTTGCCCCTCAATGCCTCGCTGTGCGCCACGGCCTGCCCGTGGCGCGGTTGTATCTCAGTGTTCGCCCCAGATGGCGGCCAATGTGGCCAACACGGCCAGCCCGGCCGTTTCCGTGCGCAGCACGCGCGGTCCCAGGCCCAGCGCGATGGCGCCGCCTTCCAGCGCTGCCGCTTCTTCCTCGTCCGTCAAGCCCCCTTCCGGTCCGATCAGTACCGTCAGCGCCTGCGGCGCCCGCGCCGCTGCCCATGCGGCCAGTGGCTGTTGTGCTCGCGGACTGAGCAGGATGCGCTGCGCGCCGCCGGCGCTGGCAGTGAACTCGCGCAGTTGGGACAGGGGCGCCAGCGCTGGCAAGCGGTTGCGACCGCTTTGTTCGGCGGCGGCGACGATAATGCCTTGCCAGTGCGCATGGCGTTTCTCGGCGCGCTCGCCGCTCAGCCGCACCACGCTGCGCTGGGCCAGCACGGGCACGATCGCCGCCACCCCCAGTTCGACCGATTTTTCGATGATCCAATCCATCTTGCCCGCCTCCGGCAAGGCTTGCACCAGCGTCAGCGGGTAGGGCAGTTCGCACTCGCGCGCCGTGAAGGCGAGGATGCGGGCGCTGGCGCCTTTCTTGTCGAGCGTGAGCAGTTCGGCGTCGAACTGGCCGCCTTCGCCATTGAACAGGGTCAGCGTTGTGCCCGGCTGCAGGCGCACCACCCAGGCATGGTGGGCGACGGCGGCAGGCAGGTCGATGGTGGCGCCGGCGGCGAGCGGTTGGGGGCAGTAGAAACGTGGCATGAAAGACCTGTCGATGAGGGCAATGGCGGGCTGAATAATCTGCCGCATTTTAAGGCGCAGCCCCTCACTCTGGTAAAATAGTTGGCTCAGCGCCGCCGGTTCCCGCCGCCGGCGTGCCGCTTTCCCGTTCCACGACCTGACCTATTCGACCCATGAAACCTATGCAAACCACTACCAAGATGGCCAACGCAATCCGCGCTTTGGCAATGGACGCTGTCCAGAAAGCCAACTCCGGCCACCCTGGCATGCCAATGGGCATGGCCGACATCGCCGTGGCGCTGTGGGATGGGCATTACAAGCACAATCCGGCCAACCCGTCATGGGCCAACCGCGACCGCTTCCTGTTGTCGAACGGTCATGGCTCGATGCTCCATTACGCGCTGCTGCACCTGTCCGGCTACGAGCTGAGCATGGACGACCTGCGCGCCTTCCGCCAGTTGCACTCGAAAACCCCGGGCCACCCGGAAGTGGACGTCACCCCCGGCATCGAAACGACCACGGGCCCGCTGGGCCAGGGCCTGGCCAACGCGGTCGGCATGGCGCTGGCTGAATCGCTGCTGGCGGCTGAATTCAACAAGCCGGGCCTCGACGTGGTCGACCACACCACCTATGCCTTCCTGGGCGACGGTTGCCTGATGGAAGGCATCTCGCACGAAGTGTGCTCGCTGGCCGGCACCCTGGGCTTGAACAAGCTGATCTGCCTGTATGACGACAACGGCATCTCGATCGACGGCAAAGTCGAAGGCTGGTTCACCGACGACACCCCGGGCCGCTTCGAAGCGTATGGCTGGAACGTCATCCGCGCGGTCGACGGCCACGACGTCGCCGCTGTCGCCGCCGCCATCGCCCTGGCGCGCCAGGCCAGCAAACCCACCCTGATCTGCTGCAAGACCATCATCGGCAAGGGGTCGCCCAACCTGCAGGGCGGCGACAAGGTGCACGGCGCCGCGCTGGGCGAGACCGAAGTCGCTGCCGTGCGCGCCTACCTGCACTGGGACGCTGCGCCGTTCGAGATTCCTGCCGATGTCTACGCTGCCTGGGACGCGAAAGTTGCCGGCGCCGCCGCCGAAAGCGCATGGAACGCCACCTTCGCCACCTACCGCGCCCAGTTCCCCGCCCAGGCGGCCGAGCTGGAACGCCGTATGGCCGGCAACTTGCCCGACAATTTCGAGTCCACCTTGGCCGCGGCGATCGCCACCTGCGTCGACAAGAAAGAAAACATTGCCACCCGCAAGGCCAGCCAGAACGCCATCCAGGCGCTGGCGCCCGTGCTGCCCGAGTTCCTGGGCGGTTCGGCCGATCTGACCAGCTCGAACCTGACCAACTGGAAAGAAAGCGTCAACGTCCGTTCCGGCAAGCCGGGCAACCATATCAATTACGGCGTGCGCGAATTCGGCATGAGCGCCATCATGAACGGCATCGCCCTGCACGGCGGCTACATTCCGTTCGGCGCGACCTTCCTCACCTTCTCCGACTACAGCCGCAATGCCCTGCGCATGGCCGCGCTGATGAAACGGCGTTCGATCTTCGTGTTCACCCACGATTCGATCGGCCTGGGCGAAGACGGCCCCACCCACCAGTCGGTCGAGCACGTCTCGTCCCTGCGCCTGATCCCCCAACTCGACAACTGGCGTCCGTGCGACACCGTCGAGTCGGCTGTCGCCTGGGGTGCGGCCGTGCGCCGCCATAACGGCCCGTCGACCCTGATCTTCTCGCGCCAGAACCTGCCCTACCAGGAGCGCACGGCGCAGCAGATCGCCGACATCGCCCGCGGCGGCTACGTGCTGCAAGATGCCGCCGGTGCCAGGATCATCCTGATCGCCACCGGTTCCGAAATCGAGCTGGCGGTCAAGGCCGCCGCCGCGCTGACGGCGCAAGGCGTGGCCGTGCGCGTGGTGTCGATGCCGTCGACCGACGTGTTCGACCGCCAGGATGCTGCCTACAAGGCCAGCGTGCTCACGCGCGGCGTGCCGCGGGTGGCGATCGAAGCGGGTGTGACGGACTTCTGGTACAAATACGTGGGTCTCGAAGGCGCCGTGGTGGGCATCGACAGCTTCGGCGAATCGGCCCCTGCACCCGAGTTGTTCAAGCATTTCGGCTTTACCGTCGACAACGTCGTGGCCAAGGCCATGATCGTGTTGGCCCAATAAAACAAGAGCGGCCGCGGCCGGCCCGTCCGGTCAGTGGCCTATAAAACGGTTTTTATTACTGAGGAGCAGAAAATGACGATCAAAGTTGCCATCAATGGCTATGGCCGTATCGGCCGCAACGTGTTGCGCGCTTTCTACGAGGGCGGCAAGAAACAGGACATCCAGATCGTTGCCATCAACGACCTGGGCGACGCCAAGTCGAATGCCCACCTGACCCGCTATGACACCGCCCACGGCAAGTTTCCCGGCACCGTCACCGTCGATGGCGACAATATGATCGTCAACGGCGATCCGATCCGCGTGTTCGCCCAGCGTAACCCCGCTGAAATTCCATGGGGCGAGCTCGGCGTCGACGTCGTGCTCGAGTGCACGGGCTTTTTCACCACCAAGGAAAAGGCTTCGGCCCACCTCAAGGGCGGCGCCAAAAAGGTCATCATCTCGGCCCCGGGCGGCAAGGATGTCGACGCCACCATCGTCTACGGTGTCAACCAGGACGTGCTCAAGGCCACCGACACGGTCATCTCGAACGCCTCCTGCACCACCAACTGCCTGGCACCGCTGGTCAAGCCCCTCAACGACGCCATCGGCATCGAAACGGGCCTGATGACCACCATCCACGCCTACACCAACGACCAGGTCCTGTCGGACGTCATGCACGAAGACTTGCGCCGCGCCCGTTCGGCCACGATGAGCATGATCCCCACCAAGACCGGCGCTGCCGCCGCGGTGGGCCTGGTGCTGCCGGAACTCAATGGCAAGCTGGACGGTTTCGCCATCCGCGTGCCGACCATCAATGTCTCGCTGGTCGACCTCACCTTCATCGCCAAGCGCGACACGACGGTCGAGGAAGTGAACGCACTGATGGAAAAAGCCGCTGCCGAAGGTCCCCTGAAGGGCATCCTGACGTACCAGACCGAACCGCTGGTATCGATCGACTTCAACCATAACCCGGCCTCGTCGAATTTCGATTCGACCCTGACCAAGGTGTCGGGCCGCCTGGTCAAGGTGTCGTCGTGGTACGACAATGAGTGGGGTTTCTCGAACCGCATGCTCGACACCACCGTGGCACTGATGAACGCCAAGTAAGCGTCGCGCTGGCCAATCAACCCGGACTGCGGTCCGGGTTTTTTTACGCCTGTGCAAACTGGTCTTCAATTGTAAAATGGTTTAGGCATTTTGCATAAAATAACAACACATTTCGTGACATTTCCACTAATTAGTCAGCGCGATCTTTACGAAAATTAACATCCTGTGCGATTCTTCTCCCCCTGCGTACTTACTGCGCAGGCAGACGACGACGGTGTAGTCGCTTACTCGACAAGACCGAGAATAATTTTCACAGGGGAATTTTTTGAATCACAAGTTTTTACTCAAGCATAGTGTTGTAGCAGTTGCACTGACGATGGCATCGTCGCAGTTCGTCCAGGCCCAGGAAGCCGCGCAGCCCATCACCAAGGTCACCATCACTGGCTCGAACATCAAGCGCGCCGAAAAAGAAGGTACTTCGCCGGTCGAAGTGATGACCGCCAAGCAGATCGCCGCCACCGGCGCCAGCACGGTCCAGGACTTGCTGCACTCGATCCCCGCCTTCGGTTCGGGCTCGTCGATCGACGTCGTCGACGGCAGTTTCTCGAAAGGCGCTTCGACCGCCTCGCTGCGCGGTCTCGGTTCGTCCTCCACCCTGATCCTGTTGAACGGCCGTCGCATCACCGCGTCCGCCTACGCCGACCCGAACCAGGGCAAATCGGCCGTGTATGACCTCAACACGATTCCCATTTCCGCCATCGAGCGCGTGGAAATCTTCAAGGACGGCGCGTCGGCCGTCTACGGTTCCGACGCCATCGCCGGCGTGGTCAACTTCATCACCAAGTCCGAATACAAGGGCGCCCAACTGTCGGCCAACTATTCCGGCAACGGCAAGAATGAATTCAACCGCAAGGCCGTCAACGGCATCTTCGGTTTCGGCGACCTGAACAAGGACCGCTACAACGTCTTCGTCAGCGCCGATATCGCCGAGCGGGGCCGCACCATGATCAGCGACGTCGATGCAATCGACAAGACGCGCCTGGCCGCCATCAACAACCGCTTGAATCCCTTGTCGAGCAACTTGAGCGACCAGGCCTTCTTCTACCGCGAGCGCACCCCCAATCTGCGCAATTTTGCCAACAGCTACGCCTTGCGCGCCGACGTCATCAACCGCACCAATTGCCCGACCGGCAACCAGGTCACCGGTGACATGGCCGCCAACAATCTGCTGGCCACCTCGACCCTGGTCGGCCGCACGTTCTGTAACTTCAACCTGAACGACTACACCGAAGCACAGGGCACCGGCAAGGACTACAACGTGCTCTCGCGCGCGACCATCCAGTTGTCGCCGGACGTGCAGTCGTTCACCGAATTCGGTTACAGCCGCTCGGACCGCGACTACCTGGGCGCGCCGCGCTCGTTCCAGAGCACCTCGCCGAGCACCGTGTTCTCGACCGGCGCCGCGCAGGACTTCCAGATCATCCTGCCAATCGGTCACCCGGACAATCCATTCCCGACCTCGCGTTCGGCCGTTGGCCTGCGCATGAACGCCAAGGGCGGTTCGGACAACAAGAACGAAACCGTGCGCCTGGTCACCGGTCTGAAGGGCACCACCGGCGCCTTCGACTGGGAAACGGCGGCCATGTACAACCGCAATGAGCGCACCGAGAACTACTTCGGCCTGCTGTACCGCCCGACCCTGGCGCGCATCATGACGGAAAACCGGACCCTGGCAGCGACCCTGGCCGATCCGACCTCGACCGCCACCGTCACCAACCGCAATTTCTCGCAGGTCGTCCAGCTCGACGCCAAGGCCTCCACCACCATCGGCAAGCTCCCTGGTGGCGATATCGGCCTGGCCTTCGGTGTTGAAGGACGCCAGGAAAAAATCGGCCTGACCCCCGACGTGCTGACCCAGCGCGGCGACATCGTCGGCCTGGCCAACTCGGCCATCGACGGCAGCCGCAAGGTCTATTCGGCCTTCGTCGAAACCCGCACGCCGTTCGCCAAGACGTTCGAAATGGACTTCGCCGCCCGTTACGACAAGTACCCGAACGACAAGAGCTTCGTGCCGAAAGTGGGCGCCAAGTGGGACATCAGCCCGATGGCCACCGTGCGCGGCACCTTCGCCCGCGGTTTCCGTGCGCCAGCGCTGATCCAGGTCTCGCCAGGCGGCGTCCAGTCGTTCTCGACCGTGACTGACACGGCCCGTTGCCCCGATGGTGTCAAGCCGCTGACCGGCGCCGACCAGGTCGATTGCTCGAAAGGTATTTCCAGCTTGTCCGCCGGCACCCCCGGCCTGGCCCCGGAAAAATCGAAGAGCTACTCGCTGGGCCTGATCCTGGCGCCAACCCGCGACATCGACGTGCTGATCGACTACTACAACATCCGCAAAGAGCAGGAAACGGCTTTGCTGAGCGCCCAGTACGTGATCGATCACCCGGACCTGTACCCAGGTGCGGCCGTGCGCGCCACCAACGTCGGTTCCCTGCTGGTCGATGGCAGCGGCAAGCCGATCCCGGGCACCGGTCCTTTGACCGCTGTCAACCGTTCCTACGTCAACCAGGGCAGCACGCAAGTGTCGGGCCTGGCGTTCGAAGTTGCCATGCGCAAGTCGCTGGGCGACCAGGGCACCCTGTCGGGCAAGCTGAACTGGGAATACGTCATTGACTACACCCGCGCCGAGCGCCCGGGTGAGGCGGAAGCGAATGCGGCCGGCACCGCCGGCGGTATCTCGGACTGGGCCACCAGCGTGGGCGACATTCCCCGCAACCGTGGTTCGTACACCCTGAACTGGACGCGCGGCGTGCACGCCCTGAGCGGTTCGGTCGACTACGTCGGTCCCGTGTCGCTGCTGCGCCGTTCGGAAAACACCAACGTCTACGCGGTGCCATACTGCCATTACGGCGTCGGTCAGCCAAGCACGGCCTACCAGTTGGGTGGCCTGGCGAAATTCAGCGACTACTCGAACGGTACCTGCGGCGTCAACAGCTGGACCACCTTCGGTATGTCGTACACCTACACGGGCGTGAAAAACCTGTCGGTCAACTTCAACATCCGCAACCTGCTCGACACGGCAGCGCCGTACGATCCACGTTACGCGGTGGGCGGTTACAACACCCAGCTGCATAACGGCTATGGCCGCTTCTTCAAGCTGAGCGCGACCTACACGTTTTAAGTTGCCGCAGTTGTAGTGCCATCGAAAGCCGCCCGCAGTTCCGGGGCGGCTTTTTTCATGGCCCGTTCAGTCCGCCGCGCCGAACATCGCCTGCCACAGCGCCGTCACCGCCTGCGCGTGACCGGCCACCAGCGCCGGCGCCACCCGCGCATTGTCCTGGCCCTGCAGGCGCACCTGGTGTTGCAGGCGGCGCATGGCGCGGTAGGCGTCGGCCACCGCCAGCGCAAGGGCAGGATCGATCAGGCCCAGTTCGCCGCAGGTTTTCAGCAGGGCGATGTTGCCGCTGTTGGCGGTCAGCCGGGGCCAGGCGTGGGCGTGGCGCAGCACCAGGTACTGCACCATGAATTCGATGTCGATCATGCCGCCGGCGCCCTGCTTGAGGTCGAAGCCGCTGCCGGGCGCCTGCGCCTTGTGCATGCGCGCGCGCATGGCCAGCACTTCCTGGCGCAGCAGCGTGTCGTCGCGCTCGCGCATCAGCACCAGTTGCCGAATCTGTTCGAAGCGCGCGCCGATGGCGGCGTCGCCGGCGCAAAAACGGGCCCGCGTGAGCGCCTGGTGCTCCCACACCCAGGCCGCGCTGGTCTGGTAGCGCTCGAAGGCGGACAGCGAGGACACCAGCATGCCGGAGGCGCCGTCCGGGCGCAGCGCGGTGTCGATGTCGAACAGGATGCCGGCCGAGGTGTGCGCCGTCATCCAGGTGATGAAGCGCTGGGCCAGCCGGGCATAGTGGGCGGCGGCCTCCTGGTCGTCGTCGTCGAACAGGAAAATGACGTCGAGATCGGAGACATAACCGAGTTCCTTGCCGCCCAGCTTGCCGTAGGCGATCACGGCGAAGCGGGGCACCTCGCGGTGCCGCCTGGCCACGGTCAGCCAGGCCGCCTTGATGGTGGCCTCGACGATCAGGTCGGCCAGCGCCGACAGGTAGTCGGCCAGGCGCTCGACCGACAATTCGCCGGCCAGGTCCAGCGCCAGCAGGCGAAACAGCTGGGCGTGGTGGAAGTCGCGCAGGATGTCCATCTGCCGCTCGGTGTCGCCGGCGGCGCCGTCGAGCTGGCCCTGCAGTTCGGCCGCCAATGCCGGGCAATCGGGGCCGGCACCGCTCACCCGGTCGTCGAGCAGTTCGTCGAGCAGGATCGGGTGCTGCGACAGGAACGTGGCGGCCCAACCGGACGCGTTCATCATGCGAATGACGCGCTCGAGCGTGTGCGGGTATTCGGTCAGCAGCGACAGGTAGGAGGCGCGCCGCGCCACCGCCTCGAAAAAGTCGAGCAGGCGCGCCAGCGTGGCGCCGTGGCGGCCCACCCCGGCTTCCTTGATGACGCGCGCGATCAGGGGCAGGGCGGCGTTGAGCAGGGCCAGCAGCCTGGTGCGGCTCGCTTCCGGCATCGCCTGCAGGCGCGGCGCGTGCCAGGTCGCCATCAGGCGGCGGGCGGCGGCGCCGGCCTCGTCAAAGCCCAGGCCGGCCAGGCGCGCTTCGATCGCCGCCAGGTTGTCGATGTCGGCCTCGCCGCCGCTCGAGTGCAGCTGCATGCTCTCTTCGCCGTCTTCGCTGCCGGCGACCTTCTCGCTGAAGATGGCGTCGAACTGGGCGGCCACGAAGCGGCGGTGGCCGTCCAGCTGCGCCAGCAGGGTGGCCGCGTCCGCCAGGCCCATCATGGTGGCCAGCAGGGCGCGTTCCGCCTCGCCACCGGGCACCGTGTGGGTCTGGGCATCGTCGCGGTATTGCAGGCGGTGCTCGAGATTGCGCAGGAAGGTGTAGGCGTCGAGCAGGGTGCCGACGGTGTCGCGCGGCAGCAGTTCCTTCTCGGCCAGCACCGCCAGCGTGGCGCGGGTGGAGCGATCGCGCAGGGCGGCGTCGCGGCCGCCCCGGATCAGCTGGAACACCTGGGCCAGAAATTCGATCTCGCGGATGCCACCGCGGCCCAGCTTGACGTTGTTGCTGCGGTCCGGGTGCAAGCGTTCCTGGCGGTCGACTTCGGCGCGGATCTGGCCGTGCATGGTGCGGATGGCGTCGATCACGCCGAAATCGAGGTAACGGCGGTACACGAACGGGCGCACGATGGCGTCGAGGGCGGCGATGTCGGCCGCCGTGCCGGTGACGGCGCGCGCCTTGACCCAGGCGTAGCGCTCCCATTCGCGGCCCTGGACGATCAGGTAGTGCTCGACCATCGACAGGCTGGCCACCAGCGGGCCAGAGTTGCCGTTCGGCCGCAAGGCCATGTCGACGCGGAACACGAAACCGTCTTCGATCACTTCAGACAGGGAGGCAATCAGTTTTTTGCCCAGCCGGCTGAAAAACTCGTGGTTCGACAGGGGGCGCTGGCCGGCGCCGGCGGCGCAGTCGCCGTCTTCCGGATAGACAAAGATCAGGTCGATGTCGGACGAGACATTGAGTTCGCCGCCGCCTTGCTTGCCCATCGCCAATACCATCAGTTGCTGGGGCAGGCCCGATTCGGCGCCCGTCGGCATGCCGTGCTGGGCCACCATCTCGTCCATCAGGGGCGCCAGCGCGCAGGCGATGGCGAAGTCGGCCAGCGCCGTCATCGTCGCCACCACCTCGGCCAGGTCGGCCTGGCCGGCCAGGTCGCGCTCGATGAGCGTGCACACGACCAGGTTGCGCAGGCGCCGCAGGCCGCGTGGCAAGGGCAAGGGCGCGGCGCCCGCATCCCGTTCACGCTGCAGTTCCGCGCCGAAATCGCAGCGTTCGAGCGATAATTGGGCCAGGGCGCTCAGGCGCGCGGCGCGCGCGGGGTCGGCCGCCAGCCAGCGTTGGTAAAAGTGCGAATAACTGGCGGGATCGACAAGGTGCGGGGCTGCGTGCGGGGCTGCGTTCATGGGAGGCGGGGCGCTTATTTACGGTTGAGGGAGAGGCACGGTCGATAGCGCGGTCGTACGCAAGCGCCAGCTTCATCAATGGCGCTTCTGCCGGCCGGGCGATGCGGTAAAATTGCGACCGTGCTTGCAGCAGAACGATGGTAAGCCAGGCGGCGGCGTTGGCGCAAGCGCGCCGCCCGCACCACATTGATTGCGAACCCCTGGCCGAGGCCGGCCTTTTTTTGCGCGCTGCGCGCGGGCCGACGCCAGGGGTTCTTTTACGCGAGTACCCCTATTAACCATCTGATCGACAGCCAGGCAACCGAGGGCGTCAGCGCGCACCCGCCCCTGGCGCAGCGCTGGCGCAGTCTGCGCGCGGCCTGGCGGCTGTGCGATCGGGCCTCGCACCACATCCTGGGCTGGACCGTGCGCTTCGCGCTGCTGGTGTATTTCGCCTTCGCCATCCTGTTCCTGCTGCTGCGCTACGTGGTCCTGCCTAATATCGACTATTACAAGGGCGATATCGAGCGCCTGGCCAGCCGCGCCGTGGGCAACCAGGTGTCGATCGCCCGGATCTACGCGTCCTGGCAGGGCTTGCGGCCGAATCTGTTCCTGGGCGACGTCGTGCTGCGCGACGGCCAGGGCCGCGCCGTGCTCAGCCTGCCCAGCGTGTCGGCCACCTTCGCCTGGTGGACCGTGCTGGCCGGCGATGCCCGCTTCGAATCGCTCGAACTGATCCGGCCCAGCCTGGACGTGCGGCGCGATGCCAGCGGCCGCCTCAGCGTGGCCGGCATCGTGCTCGACAACAAGAAGGGCGGCGCCCCGAATGACTGGGCCCTGCGCCAGCACCATATCGTGATCCGCGACGGCCGCATCGACTGGACCGACCTGCAGCGCCAGGCGCCCACGCTGGCGCTCGAGCGGGTCGAGCTGAGCCTGACCAACAACTGGAACCGCCACCGCTTCGCCATGCACGCCACGCCGCCGCCGGCGCTGTCGGCGCCGCTCGACGTGCGTGCCGATTTCAGCAGTCCCCGCTTTGCCGTCAGCCGCGCCGCCGTCTCCCTGTGGAAGGGCGAACTGTACGCCGACCTGCGCGACACCGACCTGGCCGCCTGGAAACCGTACCTCGACTATCCGTTTGCGCTCAACCAGGGCAAGGGCTCGGTGCGCGCCTGGCTCACGCTGGACCAGTCGCGCCTGGCCGGCTTTACCGCCGACCTGGCGCTGAGCGCGGTGGCGCTGCGGCTGGGGCCCGAGCTGCCCCCGCTGGCCCTGCGCCAGGTCAGCGGGCGCCTGTCGGCCAGCGAAACCATCGGTCCCGTCGCCACCGCCGGCACGCCCACTTTTGGCAAGCACGGCCACCGCATCTCGCTCGATCAGTTCGCCGTCGTCACGGCCGACGGTGTCAGCCTGCCGCCCACCACGCTGGCGCAGTCGTACACGCCGGCCGCGCGCGGCAAGCGCGAAAAAACCGTGATCAGCGCGCGCGCGCTGGACCTGGCGCTGGTGGCCCAGTTGGCCGCCCAGGCCCCGCTCTCGCCGGCCGAGCGCAGCCTGCTGGCCGAACTGGCGCCGCGCGGGCGCCTGCGCAATTTTTCGGCGGAGTGGGAAGGGCGCTATCCGTCCTTGCCGACCTGGCGCGTGCGCGGTCAGCTCGAGCAACTGGGCCTCAATGCCCGGCCACCCCGGCTGGCGGTGGCAAAAACGGCCAGCCGCGAGGCGGTCACGGCCATGCCGGCCATTCCCGGTTTCGATCACTTGTCCGGTACCATCGACGCCAGCGAGCGGGGCGGCACTGTCGAGCTCGATTCGCCCCAACTGCGCATCGAGTTGCCCCAGTGGTTCGCCGACCCCGCCATCGACTTCGACAAATTCGACCTGCGCGCGCGCTGGCAGTATCCCCGCCCTGACCAGGTGGCCGTGCAGATCGACCAGTTCGAGGCCGCCCAGGGCGCCTTGCACGTGCGCCTGCACGGCAAGCATGTATTGCCCCTGGTGCATGGCAAAGGGGCGGGCGAGGCCGACCTGCATGGAGAGCTGACGGGTTTTTCCATCAAGTCGCTCGATCGCTATCTGCCCCTGCAAACGCCGGCGCACCTGCGCGCGTGGCTGGTCGGTGCGCTCGAGGACGGCATGCTGCAGGACGCCACCGTGCGCCTGCGCGGGGACCTGTCGCATTTCCCGTTCCAGGCCGACACGGCGTTCGAGCGCAACCGCGGCGAATTCCGCGTCGCCGGGCGGCTGGAAAACGCCCGCCTCAATTACACCCCGGGCCACCTGGGCAAGGACGGCAAGTCGCCCCTGTGGCCGCTGGCCGAACGTATCAATGGCAGCATCGTGTTCGACCGCACGCGCATGGACATCAAGGCCGACAGTGCGAGCACCGCGGGAGTCGCCTTGAGCAACGTCAAGGCGGTGATCCCCGATTTGCTCTCGCGCGACATGCAGCTGGAAATCGACGGCAGCGCCAGCGGGCCCCTGCAGGAATTTTTACGCTACGTGGGCGCCAGCCCCGTCACCGACTGGATCGGCCACTTTACGGACGACGCCCGCGCCAGCAACGGCGCCCGGCTGGGCCTGAAACTGCGGCTGCCGCTGGCGCACCTGCCCGACACCAAGGTGCAGGGCGTGCTGCAACTGATGAACAACGACATCACCCTGTTCGACGATCTGCCACCCTTGCAGGCGGCCCTGGGCAAGATTGAATTTACCGAGCGGGGCGTCTCGCTCAACGGCGTTGGTGCCAGTTTCCTGGGCGGACCGCTGGCGCTGACGGGGGGCACCCAGAAAGACAACAGCATTCTCATCAAGCTCGCTGGCCAGCTCAGCGCCGACGGCTTGCGCAAGGCCTGGCCGGCGCCGGCGGTGCAGCGGCTGACCGCGTATTTCAGCGGCGAGACGCGCTTTACGGGCGCTGTCGCCGTGCGCGACCACCGGGTCGACGTGACGGTCGACTCCAGCCTGGCCGGCATGGGCCTGGGGTTTCCCGCGCCCCTGTCGAAGAGCGCCGCCGTCGACACCATGCCCTTGCGGTTTGTCCTGAGCGGGCAGGCCACCGGTGACGCCGCGCTGGCGCGCGATGAAATTCGCCTGTCGATCGGTTCGGCCATGACCGCCCGTTACCTGCGCCAGCGGCAGGGCAAGGGGCCGTGGACGGTGCTGCGGGGCGGCATCGGCGTCAACGTGCCGGCGCCCGAACCGGACAGCGGCGTGATGTTCAACGTCAATATGAAGTCGCTCAATGTCGACCAGTGGATGGCCCTGGGCAGCGCGGTGGCGGGGCCGGCGGCGGCGGATGCGACCGCGGCCGCCGGTCCGCAGGGCCTGGCCCAGTATGTGACGGCCGACGTCCTGTCCGGTCGCGCTGACGAGCTGATCATCGCCGAGCGCAAGCTCGACAACGTGGTGGTGGGCGTGTCGCACCTCAAGTCGAGCTGGCAAGCGAACATCGACTCGCGCCAGGCCTCTGGCCACATCACCTGGAACGAGCCGGCCAACGGCCAGGGCCTGGGCAAGGTGACGGCGCGCCTGGCCACCCTGATCATCCCCGAGTCGGCCGCCGCAGAAGTGAAGGATTTGCTGGAAAGCAGCAAGAGCGCGGCCGCCACCATTCCCGGTCTCGACATCGTCGCCGACCGCTTCGAACTGTTCAACAAGCCGCTGGGCAAGCTCGAACTGGTCGCCAGCAACGAACGGGTGGCGGCCGGCCGCGAATGGCGCATCAACCGGCTGTCGATGGTCAATCCGGATGGCGAGCTCAAGGCGACCGGCAAGTGGCTCATCCGCGAAGGCAAGAGCACCACCAATCTCAACTTCAACCTCGACATCGCCGACGCCGGCCGCCTGCTCGACCGGCTGGGCTTTCCGGATACCTTAAAGCGGGGCAAGGGCAAGCTATCGGGCGACGTCAGCTGGAATGGCTTGCCGTACTCGCTCGACGCGCCCAGCCTGTCGGGCACGATTGCCCTCAATGTGGCGGCCGGCCAGTTCCTCAAGAAGGATCCGGGCGCCGCCAAATTGCTGGGCGTACTGAGCCTGCAAGCCTTGCCGCGCCTGCTCAAGCTCGATTTCCACGACGTCTTTTCCGAAGGCCTGGCGTTTGACGGCATCAATGCCACGGCCGTGATTGCCAAGGGTGTGCTGAAAACCGACAATCTCAAGATGTACGGGGTGGCCGCCACCGTGCTGATGGACGGCAGCGCCGACATCGCCAACGAATCGACCAATCTGCGCGTGGTGGTGGTGCCCGAATTTAACCTGGGCACGGGCCCGCTCGTGTATGCGCTGGCGGTCAATCCCGTGATCGGCCTGGGCAGTTTCCTGGCCCAGCTTTTCCTGCGCGCACCCATGATGGAGGCGTTGACTTACGAAATGAAGGTGGAGGGGCCGTGGAAGGCGCCGGTGGTGACCAAGCTGGCCAAGCGTACCGTCGTTGCCCCCGCTGGCGTACCGCCCGCCCCATGAACGGTGTCCATTCAAGAAGGTAAAACATGACAAAAGTTGCCGCCATTCAAATGATTTCGACGCCAGACGTCGCCACCAACATCGCCACCGCGCGTCGCCTGGTCGCGCAGGCGGCCGCCACCGGCGCGACCCTGGTCAGCCTGCCCGAGTACTGGCCCATCATGGGCTTGCAGGACACCGACAAGGTCGACCACGCCGAGCACGACGGCGCCGGTCCGATCCAGGATTTCATGGCCGGCGCCGCCCGTGAGCACGGCATCTGGCTGGCCGGCGGCACCTTGCCCTTGCACTCGCCCAGCGCCGGCAAGGTAATGAACACGACGCTGGTCTACAACCCGCAGGGCGAGGCGGTGGGCCGTTACGACAAGATCCACCTGTTTGGCTTTCAGCAAGGCGACGAAGCCTACGACGAGGCGCGCACCATCGTGCCCGGTGCCGACGTCGTCACCTTCACCGCGCCGTTCGGCAAGGTGGGTCTGGCCGTGTGCTACGACCTGCGCTTTCCCGAGCTGTTTCGCGCCATGGGCGACTGCGCCCTGATGCTGGTGCCGGCTGCCTTCACCCACACCACCGGCAGCGCCCACTGGGAAGTGCTGCTGCGCGCCCGCGCCATTGAAAACCAGTGCTACGTGCTGGCGGCGGCGCAGGGCGGCCTGCACGCCAACGGCCGCCGCACGTACGGCCACAGCCTGTTAATCGATCCGTGGGGTACAGTGACGGCCATGCTCGAAGAAGGCGAGGGCGTGGTGGCCGGCGAGATCGACCAGGCCCTGATCGACAGCGTGCGCGCGAGCTTGCCGGCGCTGCGCCATCGCCGCATGTAAGGGGCGTTTGAGCGGGTGACCTGGCTGCCCTGTCCGGGCCCGGCCCGGCGTTCATGGCGACCAGGTGCGCGCACCGGGGCGCCATTTCCACGCGGTGAACAAGCAACTGAACCGGATTGACGTCACTTCGCCTTTTCCCGGCGTCGCCGGGGGCCTTGTCTGACTGTCCCCAACCAAAAGGTGGTTTATACTTTTGGGTGATTACTTAAGGATGCACCATGACCCCATTTGAACCGAACTTGTCCACCCTGGCGGTGGCCCGCGATATTTTGCTGACCCCGTTCGGCCTCGATGAATCGAAGCTGCTGAAAACGCTGGGGACGATGTTCACCCACAAGGTCGATTACGCGGACCTGTACTTTCAGTTTACCAAGAGCGAAGGCTGGAGCCTGGAAGAGGGCATCGTCAAGACGGGCAGTTTCTCGATCGACCAGGGCGTTGGCGTGCGCGCCGTGTCGGGTGATCGCACGGCCTTTTCCTATTCGGATGAAATTTCCGAAAGTGCGCTGCTGGAAGCGGCCGCCGCCACCCGCACCATTGCCCGCGTCGGCAGCGGCAAGATCAAGGTCGCTGGCGCCACCGTGCCCACGGGCGGGCGTTCGCTGTACCTGCCCAACGACCCGCTCGATTCGCTCGACGCCACCGCCAAGGTGAAACTGCTCGAGCGCGTGGAAAAAATGGCCCGTGCCAAGGACCCCCGCGTGGTGCAGGTGATGGCGGGCCTGGCCGGCGAATACGATGTCGTGCTGGTGGTGCGCAGCGACGGCGTGCTGGCGGCGGACATCCGGCCGCTGGTGCGCGTGTCCGTCACCGTCATCGTCGAACAGAACGGCCGCCGCGAAATGGGGTCGTCCGGCGGTGGTGGCCGTTTCAGTTATGGTTATTTCAGCGACGCCGTGCTCGATCGTTACGCTACTGAAGCGGTGCAGGCGGCCGTCGTCAATCTTGACGCCCGTCCGGCGCCGGCGGGTCCCATGACGATCGTGCTGGGGCCGGGATGGCCTGGCGTATTGCTGCACGAGGCGATCGGCCACGGCCTTGAAGGCGACTTCAATCGCAAGGGTTCCTCGGCGTTCTCCGGCCGCATTGGCGAGCGCGTGGCCGCCAAGGGTGTCACGGTGGTCGACGACGGCACCTTGCAGGACCGCCGGGGCTCGCTCAATATGGACGACGAGGGCAATCCGACCCAGTGCACGACCTTGATCGAAGATGGCATTTTGCGTGGCTACATCCAGGACACGATGAATGCGCGCCTGATGAAAATGCCGGTGACGGGCAACGCCCGCCGCGAATCGTTTGCCCACCTGCCGATGCCGCGCATGACGAACACGTACATGCTCGCCGGCGACAAGGACCCGGCGGAAATTCTCGCCTCGGTCAAGAATGGCCTGTATGCGGTCAATTTCGGCGGTGGCCAGGTCGACATCACCAACGGCAAGTTCGTCTTCTCGGCCAGCGAAGCGTACATGATCGAAAACGGCAAGGTGACCTACCCCGTCAAGGGCGCAACCCTGATCGGCAACGGCCCGGACGTGCTCAACCGCGTCTCCATGATTGGCAACGACATGCGCCTCGATTCGGGCGTGGGCGTGTGCGGCAAGGAGGGCCAGAGCGTGCCCGTGGGCGTGGGCCAACCGACTTTGCGTATTGAAGATGTGACGGTGGGGGGGACGGGATAATCAAACAAAAGTGGAAACCTACTTTTGTTTGGCTTGAATGGAGAGGACCTTCAAAAGAAGGCAAAAAAAGTGGAAACCTACTTTTTTTGGACTGACTGGAGAGAACCTTAAAAGGAAGGGCACAAAAAAAGTGGAAACCTACTTTTTTTGGACTGACTGGAGAGAACCTTAAACGGCAGGGCGAAAGTGAACGCCACTTTCGCCCTGGTACAGTCAGAGAAAAAGCCTCGGCAAAGCCGAGGCTTTTTCAGTCACGCAACCCCGATTTATGCGCGCTCCGCCGCGATGATGGACTGGAGTGGGCTGCTAACTTTTAGAGCGTGAAATACATGCTTTTGCGTTCTGCCGTGAGCGTCGAGGAACGACTCGCAGCTAATTCTCGTTCGGTCCAGTCCCTGGCATCTCGCACGCCGATAACGTCCATCATCGCGGCGAAGCTTGCACAAATCGGGGTTGCGTTCACCCCAAATTTTCCCGGCTCTGCCGGGAAAGATTTGCCTGACCAATTCAAACGAAAGTTGTTTTTTACTTTCGTTTGGCGTTTAAGGTTCTTACCGATCAAGCCAGACAAAAGTAGGTTTCCACTTTTGTCTGATCTTCACGTTTAAGGTTCTTACCGATCAAGCCAGACAAAAGTAGGTTTCCACTTTTGTCTGAACGCTTCAAAAGTAGGTTTCCACTTTTGTCTGAATGTTTAGAATTTGTGACGGAACCCCACACTCAGATACCGTCCCAGCGCACCGCTATAGTCAAGCGGGTTATAGGACGTGGCGCCATAGGTCAGCGGGTCGAGCGGCGCCACCTTGTCGAACACGTTCTGGATGGTGGCGAACATTTCGCTGTTCGGGCCAAGGGTCCAGCGGCCCGTCAGGTCGAGCGTGGTGAACGAGGCAATGCGGCAGCCGTTCGGTGCGTCCGCACCGTTGGCGAAGTGCGAGGCGCAGCCGTCCGGGTCGTTCTTGAACAGCACGTTCTTGATGGGCGCTCGGTAATTGACCACGGCCGATAAACGCCACGGCGCCAGGTCCCAGGTGGCCCCCAGGTTGACCCGGTCGTCCGGCGTGCCGATGCAATTGGTGACGTCGCAGTTGCCATGGGTGCCGGCGAAGTCGCGCGTGCTGCCGTCCTGCTCGGTACGCTGCCACTTGAACAGGTGCGTCCACTTGACGTCCATGCCCAGCGTGCCCCGCCCCGTGCCCAGGTTGAACGCGGTGCGCGCATCGAGGTCGACCCCGCGGACCTTGGTCTGCGCCGAGTTGACGTAGCGCGCCAGCACGGCCGTGATGGCACCCGGGTCGCCAGGGATGCCCGTGGCGGTGGACGGGTCGCGCGAGACACTGCCGGCCGCAATGGCCGCGTCGGTCTGCTCCTGGTTGATCTCGTTCTTGCGCTTGATCTGCCAGAAGTCGATCGATACATTGGTGCGCGGCAGCGGGTCCCAGATGGCGCCGATCGACCAGTTGCGCGATTTTTCCGGACTGAGCGCCCGGTTGGGCGAGGTGATGATGGCGATCGAGGCAGGGTCGCAGGCCGCCGCCACCCCCAGGTTGCAGCGCAGCGGATCGCTGGCGGTGGAAAACGCGGCCAGACCGCCCACGCCATTCTCAGCCGCACTGGGCGCCCTGAAGCCCTTGGCGAAATTGGCACGCAGGGCCAGTTCGCGCAGCGGCGTCCACTTGACGGCGATCTTCGGCGTGTAGGCATTGCCCACGTCGGAAAAATGGTCGGCGCGGATGGCGCCCGATAATTCGACGCTGCTCAGCACCGGCGCCAGCACTTCGGCGTAGGCGGCGGTGACGTTGCGCTTGCCGAAGTAGGCGGAATAGCCCAGGCCGATGATGTTGCCCGTCTCCGTGCCGGCGGTCGGGTTCAGTTCGGTACGCTCGCGGCGGTACTCGGCACCCAAGGCCACCCCCAGCGGACCACCGGGCAACTGGCCGAATTCGCGCGTGGCCTTGAAATCGATCTGGGCGATGCGCGTTTCGGCCTGGTTGCTGATGGTGGGCGACAGGGCGGCGTACAAGGCCGCCGAATTGAGGCCGGCGTTCTCGCCGATGCGCCAGATGCTGCCCGGCGGCAGCGCCGCATAACGGGGATTGGCGCTGGCAGCGGCGATGTTGGCCACCGTCGGGTTGAGCAGGGCGAAGGTGACGTCGCGCTGCAGGAAGCCGTCACGGTCGTTGGAGACCCGGTTGGCCGAAAACAGCAGGGCGCTGTCGATGTCCCAGTTGAACCAGCTGCCCTTGATGCCGGCCACCGCGCGACCGAACTTGGACTTGATGTCGCTGGTGCGGGGACCCACATCGGCCGCCAGGTAGCGCAGCCGCGCCACGCTGCCGAAATACGGGTTGTCCGGGTGGTTCGCGCCCAGGGCGACGGCGGCGTTGCTGACGGGGCCGCCCGGATAGCCCACCGAGCCGCTGATGGTCGACGGCGTGGTCGAGGAGTTCGATTCGCTCCAGTAGTAGTTGAGCTCGCCGTAGGCCTGCATGGCCGGCGAAATCTGGAACGTGCCGCGGCTAAACAGGTTGTACGAGTTCTGGCGGGGCTGGATCTGGCTGTACTCGCGCTGGGCGTCGGTCAGGCAACCGCCGCCCGGGTCGCCCTGCGGGTGGGTGGTGAAGTTGCGGCAGTCGGCGCCGGGAAAGGTGCGGGTAAAGCCCAGGCCGGCGAGGTTGCCCCGGTTGTAATAGTCGAGCGTGGCAGGATTGCGCACATTGCCGTTGACGGCACTGCCGGCGGCGTTGTTGGTGGTGATGGCGCCCGTGCCGCCCAGCGCTTCCTGCGCCGAGAAACCGTAGTTGCGCAGGTCCGAGCGGCCGATGTAGCGGCGCCCGTCGCGGTCGCGGTTGTAGACTTCGCGCTTGCCGCCGAATTCCAGGCTGAACAGCATGTTGTAGCGGTCGGTGTCGAGACTGCCGAAGCCGTGGGTGATGGCGAGGCGACCGTCGCGACCATCCCAGTAGCGTGATTCGCCGAAGCTGCCGCGCACCGAGGTGCCCACGAAATCGCGGCGCAAGATGACGTTGACGACGCCGGCGATGGCGTCGGAGCCGTAGATGGCCGAGGCGCCACCCTTGAGAATTTCAATGCGCTCGACGGCGTCGCTGGGGATGATGTTGAGGTCGGTAAAGACTTTCTGGCCGTCGTCGGCCAGCCCGTACGGGGCGATGCGGCGGCCATTGAGCAGCACCAGCGTGGAGGCGGCACCCAGGCCACGCAGCGAAATGCCGGACGCGCCCTGGGCGAAGCCGCCGCCGAAATTGGTCGGCACCGAGCCCTGGTTGTCCACCGCCAGCGTTTGCAGCAGTTCGGCCACCGTGCTGCGGCCCGTTTTTTCGATGTCGGCACGGTTCAGGGTTTGCACGGCGGTGGAACTTTCCGCCTCGGCCCGGCGGATATTCGAGCCGGTGATTTCTACCCGCGCGATGGGCTGGCCGGCCTGCGCCACCTGGGCCGTGGCGGGGGGCGCCACCAGGCCAAGGGCGGCGCCGACCCCGGCACAGGCGCCACCGACGTAGAGCGTGCGAAGCGTCCGGGACAGTACAGTTTCATTCATGTCGAACTCCATGGGTAAGGGCGTTTCCATGCGGCTAGACTTGGCGCAACAAATCCGCACGGAAATGTTATGCGAGCGCAAGGCAGTGCCGGCGTTATCGGGATGTCAGCATCGAGTTTTGCATCGGACGACCCGATGCAAATGAGGTACATCAAACGGGTTTGCCTTAGTGGCAAGGGTGTGGGATCGCCGCAACTGGACTGGGGTTGGTATTTCCAACCGACAAAGCGCTTGCCAAGCCGCGTCCCTTGTTGCTATAGTCGTTCAACGTTTTCGGGACCGCCATGCACGCTGCGCTGTTGTTTACCTGCTTTTTTTACTTTAGCCATTCCAGCCAACAGGCGGTGGAGTAGCGGCAGGTTTTCGCAGAAGCAAACCGGAACCAGCAGAACTCGATCAACCGCCAGCGATGGCGGTTTTTTTTTAGCCCGACATTTTTGAACCCGCACGGAGAACAGCATGCAACGCACCGACGATTTACGCATCCGCGAAATGAAGGAATTGACGCCACCCTCGCACCTGATCCGCGAGTTTGCCTGCAGCGAGGCGGCCGGCGCCACCGCGGCCAACGCGCGGGTGGCGCTGCACCGCATCCTGCATGGCCAGGACGACCGCCTGCTGGTGGTGATCGGCCCCTGTTCGATCCACGATCCGAAGGCGGCCATGGAGTATGCGCGGCGCCTGGCCGCGGTCCGCCGCGAGCACGCCGGCGACCTCGAAATCGTCATGCGCGTGTACTTCGAAAAGCCGCGCACCACGGTGGGCTGGAAGGGCCTGATCAACGACCCCTACATGGACAACAGTTTCAGGATCAACGATGGCCTGCGCATGGCGCGCGAACTGCTGCGCGACATCAATGAACTGGGCCTGCCTGCCGGCACCGAATTTCTTGACGTGATCAGCCCCCAGTACATCGCCGACCTCATCAGCTGGGGCGCGATCGGCGCCCGTACCACCGAGTCGCAGGTGCACCGCGAACTGGCGTCCGGCCTGTCGTGCCCGGTCGGCTTCAAGAACGGTACCGACGGCAACATCAAGATCGCCGTCGAGGCCATCAAGGCGGCCTCGCAGCCGCACCACTTCCTCTCCGTCACCAAGGGCGGCCATTCGGCCATCGTGTCGACCAATGGCAACGAGGATTGCCACATCATCCTGCGCGGTGGCAAGACGCCCAATTACGACGCCGACAGCGTCGACGATGCCTGCCGCCAGATGGCCCTGCAAGGCCTGGCGGCACGCCTGATGATTGACGCCTCCCACGCCAACAGCGCGAAAAAGCCGGAAAACCAGGTGCCCGTGTGCGCCGACATCGCCGGCCAGGTGGCGGCCGGTTCCGACCGCATCATCGGCGTGATGGTCGAATCGAACCTGGTGGCGGGGCGCCAGGACCTGGTGCCGGGCAAGGAGCTCGTCTATGGCCAGTCCGTCACCGACGGCTGCATCGACTGGGACAGCAGCTTGCAGGTGCTCGACACGCTCGCCGCCGCGGTGCGCCAGCGCCGCGTGCGCCACGAATAAACGCCCCGCGGTGCGGGCATAAAAAAAGGGCGCTGATTTCTCAGCGCCCTTTTTACGTTGGAACCGGCCCGCTTCGATACCAGCGGGCCAGCCTTACGTCTTAGAACGAGTAACGTGCACCGGCCTTGAAGTAGCGGCCGATGGCGCCGGAAGCGTCCATCGGGTTGTAGCTCATGCCGCCGTAGGTCAATGGATCGAGTGGTGCGATCTTGTCGAACAGGTTGCTGACCGAACCGAACAGTTGAATGTTCTTGCTCAGGTTGTAGCGTGCCGACAGGTCGACCGTGGTGAACGATGCCAGTTTGCAACCGTTTGGTGCAGGGGTGCCGTTGGCAAAGGTCGAAGCGCACAGGTCGCCTTCAAACAGGACGTTCTTGATGTCCGAACGGTAGTTGGCGCTGGCCGTTACGTTCAGGGCATTCCAGTCCCAGCCAGCAACCAGGCTGATCTTGTCTTTTGGCGTACCGGCGCAGTTCGAGGTATCGCAGTTGCCGTGGGTGCCGGCGAACTGGTACTTGACGGTGGCCGACTCAGCACGCATCCACGACGCGATGTGGGTCCAGGTCAGACCGACCGTGCCACGACCGTAGGTGCCCAGGCCGAAGCGCTGCTTGACGTCCAGATCGACACCCTTGATCTCGGTGTAGCTCGAGTTGCGGTATGGCGCTTTGGAGATCAGCAAGGTACCCGTGTTCGGGATGGCGATACCGTTTGTACCGATCAGGTTGTTATCCGAACGCACGGCGGTCGGCAGGGCCGCCGCTTCGCTGTACGGCAGCGGGTTGATCTCGTTGCTGCGCTTGATCTTCCAGGCGTCCAGCGACAGGCTGGTGTTGTTCAGTGGATCCCACACCAGGCCCAGGGTGGCGCCTTTCGATTTTTCCGGGCTCAGGTTCGGGTTACCGACCTTGACGGCGGCGATCGAAGCGGAGCAATCGTTGGTGCTGGCGCCGGCGGCAGGTACACCACCTGGGCAGCGGATCGGGTCACGCGCGGTGGCGGTACCGGTCGATTGCGATTCGACACCTGCTTCGGCAGGGCCCGGTGCACGGAAACCTTCCGAGTAGGTGCCGCGCAGCGCGAAGGTGCGCACCGGGGTCCACTTGGCGCCCAGTTTCGGGGTGGTGGCCGAGAAATTGGCGTACTTGTCGTAACGGGCGGCGGCGGACAGTTCGACCGTTTTCAGGATCGGTGCTGCCAGTTCGACGAACACGGCCGACACGTTGGTGTCGCCCTTGGCGGCCACGTACGACGAGTTGATGCTGCCGTCGATGGTGCCCGACAACGATGGGTTGTCGAGTTTTTCACGGCGGTGTTCCGCGCCCACTGCAACGCCGAGGGCGCCGCCTGGCAGCTGGAACCACTCGCGCGATGCCTTGAAGTCGACGATGTCGAGCTTGGTCGTCGAGTGCGAGGTCGCCGTCGTCACCATCGCTGCGTACAGCGAAGCTGGGTTCTTGCCAGCCTGGGTGCCCAGGTAGTACGGGAAGTACGGGCTGGCCGAGTTGCCCAGCGCTGCCGCGACCACGTTCATGTTGAGCATGTTGCTGTAAGCAAGATCGAGGGTCGATTGCGAGTGCACATAGCCGGCATCGAAGTCCCAGCCGAATTTGTTGCCTTTGACGCCAACGACGAAGCGGCTGAAGGCGTTGTCGGCCGAACGGGTGCTTGGGCCCACGTCAAATGCCGAGTAACGCACGCGCACTGGCACGCCGTACGGGTTCTGCGGGTGATTGGCGGCCAGCACGATGGTGGTGCCGGCGCCCGAACCGAAGTTCTTCACACCGGTCGGGTAGGTGGCGTTCGGCGGGAAGGCGATGGTCGGGGTGATCGACGGCGGGGTCAGCGTGAAGGCGGTGTCGCGCTTCGAGTAGCCGGCTTCGGCGTAGACCTGCAGGTCGCTGTTGATGATCTTGGTGCCGCGGGCGTACAGATTGCCGCCGTTGATTTGCGGCTGCATCGAGCGGAACTGGTCAGCGTGCCATACGCAGCCATTGGCCGGGACGGGCTGTACCGAGGTCGAGAAAGTGCCGCAACCTGGCAGGTATTCGTAGACGTTGGTGAGCGGATTGCGGATCGCACCGGTCGGGGTCGCACCAGCGACGCCGCTGCGGATGTCGCCGGCGGCGAACTGGGTGGCCAGCGGGTAGCCGTACGGGCGCAGGTCGCCAGCGCCGATCCAGGCGCGACCGGCGCGGTCCTTGTTCAGCGTTTCATTGTTCTGGTACAGCTCGGCGTTGATCAGGACGTTGTAGCCGTCGTTGTCCAGGTCGCCCTTGCCCCAGGTCACGGAGGCTTTGCTCATTTCGCCGTCGCGATAGCGCGATTCGCCCAGTTCGACCTTGGCAGTCAGACCCTGGTAGTTCTTTTTCAGGATGATGTTGACCACGCCGGCGATGGCGTCAGCGCCGTAGGTGGCCGAAGCGCCATCCTTGAGGATCTCGATGCGTTCGACCGCTTCCATTGGCACCGTCGACAGATCGGTGAAGCTTTTCTGGCCGTCATCGGCGCGGGCGAACGGTGCCATGCGGCGGCCGTTGAGCAGCACCAGCGTCGACGTGGCACCGAGGCCGCGCAGCGAAATGGCGGTCGAACCGGCGGCGAAACCATTGCCGAAGCCGGTAGGCAGCGAACCGGCGCCGTCGGCGGTCAGGGTTTGCAGGTACTCGGCAACCGTGCCCTTGCCCGATTTGGCCAGGTCAGCGGCGGTAACCACTTGCACCGGCGAGGCGGTCTCGGCGCTCGCGCGCTTGATGCTCGAACCGGTGATTTCGACGCGCTGGATTGGCGCGGCGGAAACGGCTTCTTGCGCCATGGCAGGCTGGGCCAGGGCGATTGCCGCCAGGGCCAGCGATACCGCTTGGGCGACGGCTGTCTTTTTGTACATGGTAACTCCAGTAAATACGTGATTGAAAACGGTGGCCGCGGCGCATGCATATGCGCCTTGCAGATTAAAACCGAGAAAAACTTACTCGGTTCGGCCCGCAAACGCAGCAGATCGATCGCTATGCGTGAAATTTTTCGATGAAACAGATTTTCAGGCGCTGTCATCTGACCACCGGCTTGGGGGGGTGTCAATCCCGCGCCTTTTGCATTTTTGTGGCGATACAACACATTCGCATCCCCGTAGTGTTGGATTGGTCGTAATTGACGCGGTGTAAGATTCAGTAAAAAGCTGCTAAGTCTGTGTAAAGAAAGGTAAAAATCCTGCAACTGGCTTGTATTTTTGACCTTTTTTGGCCGTGGCAAAATTCATACATATCAAAAATAATTATTTCTTTGGCGTGCGCCGGGATCCAGTGTGCGGTCGCCGATTTGTTGTAACCAAACAACAGAAGGGGGCGCGGCGACTGCCATGGATGTGCCAACGGCGGCCCTGAAATGCGCTATCGTTACGCCTTTTCCACGGCCCCGGCCGTTCATCGACGCCTTCAGCCCGGACTTCAATCATGCTTGCCTACATAGTGCGTCGCCTGTGGCAGATGCTGCCCACGATGGCCGGGGTGGTGCTGCTGGTGTTTGTCCTGTTTAACTGGGTGGGCGGCGATCCCGCCTATCTGCTGGCCGGCAAGATGTCCTCGGCCGAACAGATCGCCAATATCCGCCGGCAACTGGGGGTCGACCAACCCGTCTGGGTGCAACTGGGGATCTTTGTCCGGCAAATCGTCGCCTTCGATTTCGGCAACGCCTGGAGCACGGGCGAGCCGGTCGGCCAGATCATCCTCAGCCGACTGGGGCCGTCGCTGACGGTGCTGGTGCCGCTGACCATCCTCGAGACCCTCATCGCGGTGGCGCTGGCGCTGGCCATCGCCTTCGTGCGCGGCTCGCTGCTCGATCGCACGGTGATGGTCGCTTGTACCGTTGGCATGTCGATCTCGATCCTGGTCTACATTTGCGTGCTGCAATACGTGCTGGCTTACCAGCTCGGCTGGTTTCCCGTGCAGGGCTGGGGCACGGGGCTGGGCGAGAACCTGCTCCATTACGCCGCCTTGCCGATCCTGATCGGGCTGGCCGTGTCGATCGCCCCCACCTTGCGCCTGTACCGCAGTTTCGTGCTCGACGAAGCGGGCCAGGACTACGTGCGCACGGCGCGCGCCAAGGGCCTGGGCGAACGCCGCATCCTGTGGGTGCATGTGCTGCGCAATGCCGCCATCCCCATCATTACCCACGTCATGGCGAACTTGCCGGCGCTGCTGATCGGCGCCTTCCTGCTCGAGCGCTTTTTTGGCATTCCCGGTATCGGCCGCGAAGTCATCCTGGCCGTTGAGCGCAGCGATTTTCCTGTCATCAAGGCGATCACCGTCTACGTCGCCGCCGCCACCATGCTGTTCAACCTGCTCACCGACCTGCTGTACCAGGCGGTCGATCCGCGCGTGCAGTTGCAATGACGGACGCCCCTGCACGTGGTGCCGGCGCCTCGGCCGGCCTGTGGACGCTGGCCTGGCGCCGCCTGCGCGCCGACCGCCTGGCGATGGCCGCGCTGGCCGTGCTGGCCGCCTTCGCCGTGCTGCTGTCGCTGGCGGCGGCGGGGCTGGTGGCCGCCGACTGGGAGACCGAGGCGGGCGTGAGCTATGCGCCGCCGTCCTTCCTGGGCGCCGGTGGCAGCGCTCCCGCCGCCGCCGCCCAGGTCCAGGCGCCACTGGCCGAGAACCCCTTCGACCCCCTGCAAGCGGACATCGCGGCGATTCGCGCGCAGGGCGGGGCGGGTGCAGCGGCGGTGGCCGCGCGCCGTGCCAGCTTGCCGTTCGGCGCCGACAAGTGGGGCCACGATATCGTCAAGAAAACCATCAAGGGCGGGCAGACCTCGGTCGTCGTCGGCCTGGTCGCGGCCTTGCTGGCGGTGGGGCTGGGCACCCTGTTCGGCGCCCTGGCCGGCTTTTACGGGGGCGTGGTGGATGACCTGTTCAACTGGTTCTACAGCATTTTTACGGCGATCCCCTCGATCCTGATGATCCTGACGGTGGCGGCGGTGCTGCAGCACAAGGGCGTCGGCACCATCGTGCTGATCCTGGGCCTGACCGGGTGGACGGGGCCGTTCCGCCTGATGCGCGCCGAATACATGAAACACAAGGTGCGCGAATACGTCATGGCTGCCGATGCCATCGGCGCCTCCGACTGGCGCAAGATGTTCGCGCATATTTTCCCCAACGTCAGCCACGTGGCGCTGGTGCAGCTGTCAATCCTGGTGGTCGGCTTCATCAAGGCCGAGGTGATCCTGTCCTTCCTGGGCTTCGGCGTGCCGGTCGGCACCGTGTCCTGGGGCAGCATGCTCAATGAAGCGCAGACCGAACTCATTCTGGGCAAGTGGTGGCAACTGGCGGCCGCCGCCACCGCCATGGCGCTGCTGGTGACGGCGTTTTCCCTGCTCACCGACGCCTTGCGCGACGCCCTCGATCCGAAACTCAAATGACGCCCGCCGACCCTTCCATGCTGTTACAGGTGCGCAACTTGCGCGTGCGCTTTCGTGTCGACAAGTTTTCCAGCGTCGAGGCCGTCAAGGGGATTTCCTTCGATGTGCCCCGCAACGCCACCGTGGCGCTGGTGGGCGAGTCTGGCAGCGGCAAGTCGGTCAGCTCGATGGCCGTGATGGGCCTGCTCGACCCCGCCATCGCCAGTGTCGACCCGGCCAGCAGCATCGTGTTCGACGGGCGCGAGTTGCTCGGCTTGCCGCTGGCCCAGCGGCGGCGCCTGTGCGGCAAGGACATCGCCATGATTTTTCAGGAGCCGATGTCGTCCCTCAATCCCGTCTTCACGGTCGGCTTTCAGATCGGCGAAGTGCTGCGCCTGCACTTGGCGATGGGGCGCCGGCAGGCGCGCGCGCGCACCATCGACCTGCTGCGCGAAGTGGGCATTCCCGATCCCGAGCGCAAGATCGACGCCTACCCCAGCCAGATGTCGGGCGGCCAGCAGCAGCGCGTGATGATCGCCATGGCGATTGCCTGCGAACCGAAGCTGCTCATTGCCGACGAACCGACCACGGCGCTCGACGTGACGATCCAGCAGCAGATCGTCGAACTGCTGGCGGCGCTGCAGCGGCGCCGCAACATGGCGGTGCTGTTCATCACCCACGACCTGGCGCTGGTGGGAGAGATGGCCGACCAGGTCATCGTGATGCGCCACGGCGAGGTGCGCGAAAGGGGGGCGGTGCAGCAGATTTTCCAGCAGCCGGCCGACCCCTACACGCGCGCGCTGCTGCTGTGCCGGCCGAAGCTGGACCAGCGGCCGCTGCGCCTGCCCGTGATCGATGAGGTGCTCGCCGGCGGTGGCGCCGGCGCCGCGGCGGCCCCGGCGCCCCAGCGCCAACGGGGCAGCAGCCCCCTCGACGTGCCCTTGCTGGTGGTCGAGGGCTTGTCGAAAAGTTTTTACAGCCGCGCCGGCTGGTTCGGCAAGCGCGAGTTCAAGGCGGTCGAGAACGTCTCATTCACGCTCGCCAGGGGCAAGACGCTGGGCGTGGTGGGCGAATCGGGCTCTGGCAAAAGCACCGTCGGCCTGACCTTGCTGCGCCTGCACCGGGCCAGCGCGGGCAGCGCCCATTTCGAGGGGCGCGACCTGTTCGCCATGACGGACGCCCAGTTCCTGCCGTACAAACGGCGTATCCAGATTATCTTCCAGAATCCCTACGCCTCGCTCAACCCTCGCTTCACGGTCGGCCAGATCCTGCTCGAGCCCATGCGCATCCACCGCATCGGCGCCAGCGACGGCGAACGGCTGGCGATGGCCGAAGCGCTGCTGCGCCGGGTCGGCTTGCCCACCGCGGCGCTGCAGCGCTATCCGCACGAGTTTTCCGGCGGCCAGCGCCAGCGCATTGCGATTGCCCGCTGCCTGACGATGCAGCCGGAAATTCTCGTCTGCGATGAATCGGTGTCGGCGCTCGACGTGTCGGTGCAGGCCCAGGTGCTCAATCTGCTGCAGGATCTGCAGGATGAATTTGGCCTGAGCTACGTGTTCATCTCGCACGATCTGGCGGTGGTGAAGTACATCGCCGACCAGGTGATGGTGATGCACCACGGTCACGTGGTCGAACTGGCCGATTCGGACGTGCTGTACCGCGACCCCCGGCACGCCTACACAAAAACCTTGCTCAGTGCCATTCCGAAGGGGGCGTGAGCCGCCGCCGGCAAATTCCGCTACCATCTGCCCATGTCCCAACTCGTTCACCTGATTCAAACCTACGGCGTGCTGATCGTCTTTGGCACCGTGCTGCTCGAGCAGATCGGCCTGCCCATTCCCGCCATGCCCATGCTGATCGTGGCGGGGGCGCTGGCCGCCGGCGGCGAAATCAGCTGGGCCGCGGTGCTCGCCGCCAGCGTGGGCGCCTGCCTGATCAGCGATTATTTCTGGTTCAAGGCGGGGCGCTTTTATGGCAAGCGGGTGCTGCGCCTGCTGTGCAAGATTTCGCTCTCGCCCGATTACTGCGTCAGCCAGACGGAGGACAAGTTCCGCCGCTGGGGCGCGAAATCGCTGCTGGTGGCCAAGTTCGTGCCCGGCTTTAACACGGTGGCGCCGCCGCTGGCTGGCGCCATGGGCACCACCACGCCCGTGTTCCTGGTCTATAGCGTGCTGGGGGCGCTGCTGTGGAGCGCGGTGGGGATCGGCATCGGCATGCTGTTCAAGGATGGCATCGACGACGTGCTGACCACCCTGGAAACCATGGGCGGGGTGGCCCTGTCGGGCCTGCTGGTGCTGCTCGCTGCCTTTATCCTGTACAAGTATGTGGAGCGGCGGCGCTTTCGCAACAGCCTGCCGGCCGAGCGCATCGGCATGGATGAGCTGATCGCCTTGCAAGGCAGCGGCGCGGCGCCCCTGATCATCGATGCGCGCAGCCTCACCGCCCGCGAACTCGAGGCCGCCATTCCCGGCGCGCTCGCGTATGCGGCCTGCGAGCCGGGTCAACTGATGGCCTCGCTCGACAAGGACCGCCACATCGTCGTCTATTGCAGCTGTCCAAACGACGTCACCGCAGCCCAAGTGGCGCGGCAGTTTGTCGCCAACGGCTTTCACCGCGCCCGCGCCCTGCACGGCGGGCTCGACGCCTGGAACCGCGCGCAGGCGCCCGCCGACGCTGCCGCACCGGCCACTCCGCGCGAAAAGCGCGTAGTCTGACTACTCGCTGTGCGCCGGCACCTGTCATTTGACGAGGTGGCCGGCCGGGGTAGGGTGGCGCCAGTCACCGTTGATGTACTTTAACTACAAAGATTGCTTGCGTCCTTGGCCAGAATTCCTTAAGCTTGGCCGCATGACATCGACTTTCCACGACGCGCCGCCCTTGTCGGCATTTTCCGACGGCCCGCGCCTGCTCGCCGACATCGGCGGCACCAACGCCCGCTTCGCGCTCGAGACGGCGCCGGGCCAGTTCGTCCACATCGAAGTGCTGCCGTGCGCCAGTTTCGCCACGCTCGAACTGGCGCTGGCCGCTTACTGCGCCATGCCGGACGTGGCGGCGCTGTTGGCGGCGCCGATCCGCCACGCCGCCATCGCCATCGCCAACCCCGTGGTGGGCGACGTGGTGCGCATGACCAACCATCACTGGGAATTTTCCATTTCCGCCCTGCAGCGGTCGTGCGGCTTCACCACCCTGGTGGTGGTCAACGATTTCAGTGCGCTGGCCTACGCCGTGCCGCAACTGGCGGCCCACCAGAAGGAAAAAATCGGCGGCGGCACGGCGCTGGAGGGCGCCCCGCTGGGCTTGCTGGGCGCGGGCACGGGGCTAGGCGTGTCGGGCTTGATTCCCATCGACGACCAGTGGACGGCGCTGCGCAGCGAAGGCGGGCACGTGACGTTTTCGCCCGCTAATGCGCAGGAGCTCGCCATCCTGCAATTTGCCTGGACCCGCTTCGAGCACGTCTCGGCCGAGCGTCTGCTCTCCGGTGGCGGCCTCGAGCTCATTTACAGTGCGCTGGCGCAGCACCTGGGCGCGCCCGACGAGGCGCTGGCGGCGCCGGCCATCGTCGAGCGCGCCCTGGGCGGGCAGTGCGCGCTGTGCGACCAGGTGGTCGAAGCGTTTTGCGGCATGCTGGGCACGGTGGCGGGCAACCTGGCCGTCACCCTCGGCGCGCAGGGCGGTATCTATATAGGCGGCGGCATCGTGCCGCGGCTGGGAGCGCGCTTTGCCGCCTCGTGCTTCCGCCGCCGCTTCGAGCAGAAAGGCCGCTTCGTCCACTACCTGGCGCAGGTACCCACCTGGGTCATCACGGCGCAGTACCCGGCCTTCCTGGGCGTGTCGGCCCTGCTGGCCGAGCAGCTCGCCGCCTGACGGCGTCGCTGGCGGCCCTGGCGTGTGCCACCGCCGGTTTTATGGGGTACAATGGGCGCAGTGTGAAGTGACGATGTCGATCGTTCTTGCGTTGCGCGCGCCCAGCCCCGGCTGCGAAGCGGCCGCAAAAAAGAAGCGTTTCGCTTTAGAATCAACGGCTTGGCGCCTGCGCGCCCCTTGCCCGCTGATGGGTGGCCCCGCGCAAGCGGCCCCCGCGCCTTCAACATTCTATCGGTAGCAATCGAGCCCTTTGCCTCCCGGCGCCGGTGCTTGACGCCAGTTTCGACGACAACTGTGTGTCCGTCGGCCTCTTGCAATGACGGCCGTCTGCTGCGTTGTTCAGTTTAAGTAAATTTCTTTTTGCATTGCCTTTGCAAGATCCGTTGACACATCGCTATGAATACTGATGAGGCCAAGCGTGTCCTCGAGACCGCGCTGTTATGCGCGCGCGAGCCGCTGTCCATCTACAGCATGAAAAAACTGTTCGTCGATGCCGATGACCATGGCAGGACCACGGGTGGCGCTTCGGCCGCGCCCGGGGTCGAGGTCGAACGGATCAAGTTGATGCTCGAAGAACTGCACCACGATTGGCAGGAGCGGGGTATCGAGCTCGTCAGTCTGGCCAGCGGCTGGCGCTTTCAAAGCCGGCCGGAGATGAAGGTGTACCTCGATCGCATGAGTCCGGAAAAGCCGCCCAAGTATTCGCGGGCCACCATGGAAACGCTGTCGATCATCGCTTACCGCCAGCCCGTCACGCGCGGCGATATCGAGGAAATCCGCGGCGTGACGGTCAATTCGCAGACCATCAAGATGCTCGAAGAGCGGGGCTGGATCGACGTCATCGGCCACCGCGAAGTGATCGGCCGGCCCGCTTTGCTGGGCACGACCCGGCAGTTTCTCGATGACCTGGGATTGAACAGCCTGTCCCAGTTGCCGCCCTTGCAGCAAGTGGCCCTGAACAATGAGGGTGGCGCAATGGCGGCGCTGGAAGCGGCCCTGCAGGAAAATTTTGACAAAGCGGCGGCCCAGGTGGCTGCCGGTAACGAAGGCGCGGGCGGCATTGCAGTCGCGGCCGGCTCCAATGCTTCACTTGCTGAAGCTCCCATTTACGACGCTGCGCCAGAGACACCGGTTGATGCCGCGCCAGGTCAGCAGACCTCAGACATTTCAGATATAAATAATGAACACAACAATTAAATCCCCTGATTCCGACCTGCCTGGCGCCGCCGTTGCCGTCGACAAGCCTAAACGCCGCACCAAGGCGCAGATCGAGGCCGACAATGCCGCCGGCATCACCAAGCCCCGCGCCAAGCGCGCCAAGCCGGCCGCCGAGGCGGACGGCGCCAGCGTCTCGCCGGCCGCTGCGCCAGCGGCCGTCGAGATGCTGGCGCCAGCGGACGACCATCCCGTGGTCCAGCGCAAGGCGCGCCCCGCCAAGGTGATTCCCGCCAAGGCCGCCGCCGCCGCTGCTGCTGCCGAAGCGGCCGCCGCCGCGCCGGCAGCGTCCGACGAGGGCGATGCGCCGCGCCAGGAGCGTGGTCCGCGCACCCCGCGCGGTCCGCGCCAGATGCGTGAGCAGCGCCAGATGCGCGAGCCGAAGCCGCAGCGTCCCGCGCGCGATGGCCGTGGCCCGCAGGGTGCGCCGGTCGATGCCGCCCATCCGGGCGAGGACGGCGCCATCGCCGTCGTGGCCGGCGAGCATGTCCGCCCCGAGCGCGGCCCCCGCCCCGAGCGCGCCGCCGACGCCAAGCCGCGCGTGAAAAAGAACAAGAAGGGCAATCCCGGCCTGCAGCACCACAAGAAGGCCCGCGGCGGCGATGATGCCGATGCGGTGTTCTCGTACGTCACCTCGGACGACTTCGATGCCAACGACGGCGGCCGCGGCCAGAGCGCCAAGGTCGTCAAGCGCGACCTCACGTCCGACGACGACGCACCGAAACTGCACAAGGTACTGGCCGAAGCGGGCCTCGGTTCGCGCCGCGACATGGAAGACCTGATCGTGGCCGGCCGTGTCTCCGTCAACGGCGAGCCGGCCCACATTGGCCAGCGCATCCTGCCGTCCGACGCCGTGCGCATCAACGGCAAGCTGATCCAGCGTAAAGTGAGCACCAAGCCGCCGCGCGTGCTGGTGTACCACAAGCCGGCCGGCGAAATCGTCAGCGCCGACGATCCGGAAGGCCGCGCCTCCGTGTTTGATCGCCTGCCGACCATGAAGGCCGGCAAGTGGCTGGCCGTGGGCCGGCTCGACTTCAACACCGAGGGCCTGCTGCTGTTTACCACCTCCGGTGACCTGGCCAACCGCCTGATGCACCCCCGCTACAACATCGACCGCGAGTACGCCGTGCGCACCCTGGGCGAGCTCGAAGAGGGCATGCGCCAGAAACTGCTGGCCGGCGTCGAACTCGAAGACGGCGTGGCCTCGTTCACCAAGATCGCCGATGGCGGCGGCGAGGGCATCAACAAGTGGTACCGCGTGGTGATCGGCGAAGGCCGTAACCGCGAAGTGCGCCGCATGTTCGAGGCGGTCGGCCTGACCGTCTCGCGCCTGATCCGTACCCGCTACGGCGCCATGACCTTGCCGAGCAGCCTCAAGCGTGGCCGTTGGGAAGAGCTGGAAGAAAACGATGTGCGCTCGCTGCTGACCGCGTTCGGCGTCGAAAAGAAAGGCGAGAAAGTCGCGCCCGACAGCCGTGGCCCGAAACCGAAAGGCGCCGCCGCCGCGGGTGGCTTCAGCCCCGCCCGCGTGCCTGGCGAAGTCGACGGCAACCGCGCCGACCGCGACACCAACCGCAACGTCGATCCGTTTGCCGGCACCGCCGGCCGTGGTCGCGGCGGCCGCAGCCAGGGTCGCAACACCCCGCTGGTGGGCGCCGGCTACGGTGGCATGGCCGGCGGCCATCCCACCGGTGGCGACGCGCCGGCGTTCACGCCTGGCAATGGCCAGGGGCCGCGCGCCAAGGGTCCCGGTTTTAAAGGTGGCAAGCCGCAAGGGCAGGGTCGTCCGGGCGGCGGCGGTGGCGCCGGTGGTGCCGGGGGGGCCGGTCGTTCCAGCGGCGCGCCGGCCAAGGGCCCGCGCCAGCCCGATCCCCTGCAGACCACCTTTGGCTTCGGCAATGCCGGTGGCGGCTCGCGCCGTCCGCAGGGTCCGCAAGGCCCCCGCAACGCCGACCAGGGCGCGCCGCGGCGCGGCCGCCGCGGCTAAAAAGGGCGGCCGCACGCTTGAAAAACGGGGCGCGCGGCGCCATCTGCGCCAAACCTCCGTTGATCGTGCAGTGCAGCAATCATGTGTTGTTTGATCGTTCATTTGACGTCGCTGCGATTGCAGGGTATGTCAAAAAGCGCTATAATCGCTAACCTGATAAAAGTTGTTACGAAGTGGTCGCATCGGTGTCAACCCATCGGTCCATCGCGCAAGCGCTTTGATCTGGTTAAAGATTTTGGAGGGATGGGCATTTGCCCATTTTTTTTTGGTAAAACGTTTTTGTTGTCCTGGCGTTCGACGGGCCGGATGGCGCGAACGGACAGGGTCCTGGAGAAGTCGATTGCAGCAGTTTGATTTGATCGCCAAAACGGTAACCGGGCTGGGCTATGACCTCGTCGATGTGGAGCGGGGCGAGCGCGGCATTTTGCGCGTGTATATCGATTTCACCGCCGCCGACGCGGAAGAAAAAGGCCTGATCACGGTCGAAGACTGTGCCACCGTCAGTCACCAGTTGTCGCATGTGCTGACGGTCGAGAATGTCGCTTACGAGCGCCTGGAAATCTCGTCGCCGGGGCTCGACCGCCCGGTGCGCACGATGGCCGACTTCGAGCGCTTTGCCGGCGAAGAGTGCACGGTCAAACTGCGCACGGCCTTTCCCGGCAGTGCCAACCGCAAGACCTACACGGGTATCTTGCAGGCGCCGCAGGGCGACAAAATCGGTTTGGAATTTGAAAGCAAGGATGGTCCGGCGCAGTTGGAGTTTACGCTGGCGGACCTGGATAAGGCACGTTTGGTGCCGCAGGTGGATTTTAAGAAGGGCAAAGCATGAGTCGCGAAGTATTGTTACTGGTAGATGCGCTGGCGCGCGAGAAAAACGTCGATAAGGATGTCGTCTTCGGCGCACTCGAATTCGCCCTGGCCCAGGCCACCAAAAAGCGTTACGAAGGCGAAGTCGACATTCGCGTGTCGATCGATCGCGATTCCGGCGAATTCGAGTCCTTCCGTCGCTGGCACGTGGTGCAAGATGACGCCGGCCTGCAATTGCCCGATCAGGAAATCCTGCACTTCGAAGCCGTCGAGCAAATTCCCGACATCGAAGTGGACGAATACATCGAAGAGCCGATCGAGTCCGTTGAATTCGGCCGCCGCTTCGCCCAGGACACCAAGCAAGTGGTCCTGCAGCGCGTGCGCGATGCCGAGCGCGAACAGATCCTGGTCGACTTCCTGGAGCGGGGCGATTCGCTCGTGACCGGCACCATCAAGCGGATGGAGCGGGGCGACGCTATTGTCGAGTCCGGCAAAATCGAAGCCCGCCTGCCACGCGACCAGATGATCCCGAAGGAAAATCTGCGCATCGGCGACCGTGTCCGTGCCTACATCCTGCGCATCGACCGCAATATGCGCGGCCCGCAAGTGATCCTGTCGCGCACCGCGCCCGACTTCATCATGAAGCTGTTCGAACTGGAAGTGCCGGAAATCGAGCAGGGCCTGCTGGAAATTAAATCGGCTGCCCGTGACGCTGGCGTGCGCGCAAAAATCGCCGTCTACACGGCCGACAAGCGCATCGACCCCATCGGTACCTGCGTCGGCATGCGCGGTTCGCGCGTGCAGGCCGTCACCGGTGAACTGGGCGGCGAGCGCGTCGACATCGTGTTGTGGTCGGATGATCCGGCCCAGTTCGTGATCGGCGCCCTGGCCCCGGCCAATGTGTCGTCGATCGTGGTCGATGAAGAAAAACACGCCATGGACGTCGTCGTCGACGAAGAAAACCTGGCCATCGCGATTGGCCGCTCGGGACAGAACGTGCGCCTGGCCGCCGAACTGACGGGCTGGAAAATCAACATCATGACGGCCGAAGAGTCCGAGAACAAGGCAGCGGCGGAAACCGCGGCAGTACGCGCCCTGTTCATGGAAAAACTCGACGTCGACCAGGAAGTGGCCGACATCCTCGTCGAAGAGGGCTTTGCCTCGCTGGAAGAAATCGCCTACGTGCCGATCTCGGAAATGCTCGACATCGAATCGTTCGACGAAGACACCGTCAACGAGCTGCGCACCCGGGCCCGTGATGCGCTGGTCACGGAAGCGATCGCTTCCGAAGAAGGCCTCGAGGGCATGGACGAAGCGCTGGTCGGCCTGGAAGGCATGGACCGTACCACCGCCGGCAAGCTGGGCCTGGCAGGCATCAAGTCGGTGGAAGCATTTTCCGGCCTGGCCTACGACGAGTTCGGCGCGATCCTGGCATTGCCAAGCGAGCGTGCCCGCGATCTGATCAAGAATGAATTTAACGATGTGACCGACGACGAGATGAAGCTGGTCGACGCAAAGTATGACGACCGCGCCAAGGCGCTGCAGGCGAAAGCCTGGAGCCTGGCAGAAGTGGCCAAGGCTTAATTTGCGAATCATTATCATCTCAGCGACACATAGAAAAGAGGACTGAATGGCGAGTAACAACGTAGCCCAATTTGCCACCGAACTGAAGATGCCTGCAGACTTGCTGCTGACGCAGCTGCGTTCTGCCGGCGTCGAGAAAAGTTCGACGTCAGATCCATTGTCGAAAGATGATAAGGATAAGCTGTTGAACCACCTGCGCCGTACCCACGGCGCGGCGGCCGACATGGAAAAGAAGAAGATCACGCTGACCCGCAAGGAAACTTCCGAGATCAAGCAGGCTGACGCTTCTGGCAAAAGCCGCACCATCCAGGTGGCGGTCAAGAAAACGCGCACCTTCGTGCAGCGTGAAGAGCCTGTGGCGCCGGTGATGGCAGCGCCGGCTCCGGTCGCTCCCGTGATCGACGCCGCCGAAGTGGCGCGCCGCGAGGAAGAGGCGCGCCGCCAGGTCGAGCTGATCGCTCGCCAGGAAGCGGACCTGCGTGAAAAGCAGGAACGCCTGGCCAAGCTCGATGCGGAGAAAGAAGCCCAGGCCAAGCAGGCCGAAGCTGATGCCAAGAAGCAGGCTGCCGAAGAAAACAAGCGCGCTGCCGCCGCTGCCGCGGTGACCGCCGCCAACGCTGGCGCCGCCGCTGCCGACGACGCTGCAAGCGCCGCCGCCGCCGCCGCCAAGAAAGCTGCTGACGAGGAAGCGAAAGCGAAACTTGCCACTGCCGCCAAGGAAGCTGCCGCCCGCGCCGAAGCGAACGACCGTGCCCGCAAGGCCGTCGCCGACGAAGTTGCCCAGATCAAGGCCATGATGAACGCGCCCCGCCGCGCCATCAAGGCCCCTGAGCCGGTCGCGCCGCCCGTGGCCGCCATCAAGCCGAAAACGGCCGAAGGCACGCTGCACAAGCCCGCCGACAAGAAGCCTGGCGATAAGCCGGCCGATGCCAAGAAAGTCCTGGGACCGGACAAGAAGTCGATCAAGTCGGCCAATGTCTCCTCGACCTGGTCGGACGACGCCAAGAAACGCGGTACCACGGGCGCTATCAAGCCACGCGGTAACGTCGGTTCCGGCGGCCGTGACGGCTGGCGCGGTGGTGCCAAGGGTGGTCGTCGCAATTCGCACTCGGACGATCGCGAAACCAATTTCCAGGCGCCGACGGAAGCGGTCATCAAGGACGTTCACGTTCCTGAAACCATCACGGTTGCCGAACTGGCGCACAAGATGTCCGTCAAGGCATCCGAAGTCATCAAGCAATTGATGAAACTGGGCCAGATGTGCACGATTAACCAGGTGCTGGACCAGGAAACGGCGATGATTCTCGTCGAAGAAATGGGCCATAAAGCATTTGCCGCGGCAGAAGACGATCCGGAAGCCTTGCTGGCCGATCAGGGTGAGCACGCCCACTTCGAGTCCGTCTCGCGCGCACCGGTGGTCACCGTCATGGGTCACGTCGACCACGGCAAGACCTCGCTGCTCGATTACATCCGTCGTGCCAAAGTGGCGTCCGGCGAAGCGGGCGGCATCACGCAGCACATCGGCGCTTACCACGTCGAAACGCCGCGCGGCATGATCACCTTCCTCGACACCCCGGGCCACGAGGCGTTCACCGCCATGCGTGCCCGCGGCGCCAAGGCAACGGACATCGTCATCCTGGTGGTGGCGGCGGACGACGGCGTGATGCCGCAAACGAAGGAAGCGATCGCTCACGCGAAAGCGGCCGGCGTGCCCCTGGTGGTGGCGATCAACAAGATCGACAAGCCGGGCGCCAACCTGGATCGCGTGACGCAGGAACTGGTCGCCGAACAAGTCGTGCCGGAAGAATACGGTGGCGAGTCGCCCTTCGTGCCAGTGTCGGCCAAGACCGGCTCCGGTATCGACGATCTGCTCGAACAGGTGCTGCTGCAGGCCGAAGTGCTGGAACTGAAAGCACCGATCGATGCGCCAGCCCGTGGCCTGGTCGTCGAAGGCCGTCTCGACAAGGGCCGCGGTCCGGTCGCGACCATCCTGGTCCAGTCCGGTACCTTGCGTCGTGGCGACGTCATCCTGGCCGGTTCCTCGTTCGGCCGCGTGCGCGCCATGCTGGACGAAAACGGCAAGTCGATTTCCGAAGCGGGTCCATCGATCCCTGTGGAAATCCAGGGCTTGACCGAAGTGCCGGTGGCCGGTGAAGAAGTGATGGTCATGGCCGACGAGCGCAAGGCGCGTGAAATTGGTCTGTTCCGTCAAGGTAAGTTCCGTGATGTCAAACTGGCCAAGCAGCAAGCTGCGAAGCTGGAAAACATGTTCGACCAGATGGCCGAAGGCGAAGTCAAGAACCTGCCGATCATCGTCAAGACCGACGTGCAGGGTTCGCTCGAAGCGCTGGTCAGCTCGCTGCAGAAGCTGTCGACCTCGGAAGTGCGCGTGCAAGTGGTGCACTCGGCCGTTGGCGGTATCACGGAGTCGGACGTCAATCTGGCGGTGGCCTCGAAAGCGGTCATCATCGGCTTCAACGCCCGTGCCGATGCACAAGCGCGCAAGCTGGCCGAGTCGAATGGTGTGGATATCCGTTACTACAACATCATCTACGACGCCATCGAAGAGATTCGTGCCGCGCTGTCGGGCATGCTGGCACCGGAAAAACGCGAAACCGTTACCGGCCAGGTCGAGATTCGCCAGGTCATCCTGGTGTCGAAAGTGGGCGCGATTGCCGGTTGCCTGGTCACCGATGGTGTGGTCAAGCGTGTTTCCTCGGTCCGCCTGCTGCGCAACAACATCGTCGTGTGGACTGGCGAAATCGAATCGCTCAAGCGCTTCAAGGACGATGCGAAAGAAGTTCGCGCCGGTCTCGAGTGCGGTCTGTCGCTGAAGAACTACAACGACATCCAGGTTGGCGACACCCTGGAAGTGTTCGAAGTGCAGGAAATCGCCCGCACGCTGTAAGCGGCAATTGACGCATCGCGGGGCGCCATCGGCACAATGCTGATCGGCGCCCCGTGTTTTTATATCGAGTAAGAAAAAATCATGGCCAAACACAGTAAAAACATCCCCGCGCGCGGCTTGCGCGTGGCGGATCAAATTCAAAAAGACCTGTCGGTGATCATCGCCGGCGGTTTGAAAGACCCCCGCATCGGCATGGTCACCATCACCGAGGTGCAACTGACCCCCGATTACGCCCACGCAAAAGTGTTTTATACGCTGCTGAGCGACAAGAAGGAGGTCATCAAGAACACCAACGACGGCTTGCAGGCAGCCTCCGGCTTCATCCGCAACCAGCTGGGCAAATTGCTGCACATCCACACCCTGCCGGCGCTGCATTTCGTGCACGACAGCTCGACCTCGCGCGGCATGGAATTGTCGCTGCTGATCGACCAGGCCAACAGCAGCCGCGCGGCCGATGCCGAGCCGGACGCGGTGCCGGACGAAGATTCGCCAGCGCTCTAAGCTGGGCCCAAGTTCAACCAGGCCATTGCTTTCTGGCTGTATCACAAAGTCACAATAGGGCAGGCGCCGTCGGCGCCCGTCCGCATATTCCATGAAGCCAACACACACCAAAAAGCCGCGCGACCTCGTCGATGGCGTGCTTCTGCTCGACAAGCCGGTCGGTCTGTCCTCGAATGACGCCCTGATCAAGGCGAAACGCATCCTCAACGCCAAGAAGGCTGGCCACACGGGCACGCTCGACCCCTTCGCCACCGGCTTGTTGCCCTTGTGCTTCGGCGAAGCGACCAAGTTCTCGCAGGATCTGCTGGAAGCGGACAAGACCTACGAGACCACGGTCCACCTGGGCATCACCACCAACACGGGCGACACCGAGGGCGAAGCGATCGCCACCCACGAAGTCGATGTCACGGTCGCGCAGATCGAAGCCGTCCTTGCGCAATTTCGCGGCCCGATCCTGCAAGTGCCGCCCATGTACTCGGCCTTGAAGCGCGATGGCAAGGCGTATTATGAATATGCGCGCGAAGGCATCACGCTCGAGCGCGAAGCGCGCCCCGTGACGATTCTCAGCCTGAAATTTTTGGAATATTCTGCGCCTTTTTTGAAATTATCTGTCACCTGTTCCAAGGGCACGTATATTCGCGTGCTGGGCGAAGACATCGGCAACGCCCTCGGCTCCGGCGCCCACCTGAACGCGCTGCGCCGCACGCAAGTGGGGCCGCTGGGCATCGACGCCATGGTCACGCTGGAAGACATGCAGGCCAATCCGGCGCCCCTGTCGATGCTGGCGCCCGTGGACGCCTTGCTGGCCTCGTTTCCCGCCGTCATGCTGACGGAAGAACTGGCCAAGCGCTTCTTGAATGGCCAACGATTGGCACTGGGCAAGGAAGAAATTGCCGTGCCGGCTGAGCAGGGCAGGGTGCGCGTGTACCTGGGCGACAAGCTGCTGGGCACGGCGCAGTTGCAGGAATATGCGATCCTGGCGCCGGAGCGGCTGATCGCTTTCCTGGGCTAGGCAAGGGAAAGCAAGGGTTTGCCGTGCCAAGCCCTTGAAATTACGCACCTTTTCCCGGAGGACAATGCAATGTGCTTGCGAGCGTGCTATACTCGTCGGTTACCGCAATTCGATTCATCGTACAACTTCGTACACCGCGTACCCCGTACGCCTCTCTCAGTCCATTACGACCATGTCTACTCAAAAACGCGCTATTCGTAACATCGCCATCATCGCCCACGTCGATCATGGTAAAACCACCCTGGTCGACCAGCTGCTGCGTCAGTCCGGCACCTTCCGCGAGAACCAGCAGGTCGATACCCGCGTGATGGACTCGAATGATCTCGAGAAGGAACGCGGCATTACCATTCTGTCGAAGAACTGCGCCGTCGAATACGAAGGCACCCACATCAACATCGTCGACACCCCAGGCCACGCCGACTTCGGCGGCGAAGTCGAGCGCGTGCTGTCGATGGTTGACTCGGTGCTGCTGCTCATCGATGCCCAGGAAGGCCCGATGCCACAGACCCGCTTCGTCACCCGCAAGGCGCTGGCGCTGGGCCTGAAGCCGATCGTCGTCGTCAACAAGGTCGACCGTCCAGGCGCGCGTCCGGACTGGGCCATCAACCAGACCTTCGAACTGTTCGACAAGCTGGGCGCCACCGACGAGCAGCTCGACTTCCCGATCATCTACGCATCGGGCCTGAACGGCTACGCCGGTCTGACCGAAGACGTCCGTGACGGCGACATGAAGCCTTTGTTCGACGCCATCCTGCAATACGTGCCTGTGCGCGATGACAATCCTGACGGTCCCCTGCAGATGCAAGTGACTTCGCTCGACTACTCCTCGTACGTCGGCAAGATCGGCATTGGCCGCGTCAACCGCGGTCGTGTCAAGTCCGGCATGGACGTCATCATCCTGAACGGCCCAGGCGCGACCCCGATCAAGGGCCGCATCAACCAGGTGCTCAACTTCAAGGGTCTCGAGCGCGTGCTGGTCGATGAAGCCGTCGCTGGCGACATCGTCCTGATCAACGGCATGGAAGACATCGGCATCGGTTCGACCGTGTGCGCACCGGACACCCCGGAAGCGCTGCCAATGCTGACCGTCGACGAGCCGACCCTGACGATGAACTTCATGGTCAACAACTCGCCACTGGCCGGCCGCGAAGGCAAATTCGTCACCAGCCGCCAGCTGCGTGACCGTCTCGACCGCGAACTCAAAGCCAACGTCGCCCTGCGCGTGGCGCCGACCGACGACGACACCGTGTTCGAAGTTTCGGGCCGTGGCGAATTGCACCTGACGATCCTGATCGAAAACATGCGTCGCGAAGGGTTCGAATTGGCCGTTTCGCGTCCTCGCGTGGTCTACAAAATGGTCGATGGCGTGCGCCACGAGCCGTTCGAAAACCTGTCGGTGGACGTCGAAGAAGTCAACCAGGGCGGCGTCATGGAAGAACTGGGCCGTCGTCGTGGCGACCTGCAGAACATGGAATCGGATGGCAAGGGCCGCGTGCGTCTCGAGTACCGCATTCCTGCCCGTGGCCTGATCGGCTTCCAGGGCGAGTTCATGACCCTGACCCGCGGCACCGGCCTGATGAGCCACGTGTTCGACGCTTACGGTCCTGTCGACAACACCCGCGGTGAAATGGCCGGCCGTCGTAACGGCGTGCTGATCTCGCAGGATGACGGCGCCGCTGTCGCCTACGCCATCTGGAAACTGCAGGAACGTGGCCGCATGTTCGTCGTGCACAACGATCCCGTCTACGAAGGCATGATCATCGGTATCCACTCGCGTGATAACGACCTGGTCGTCAACCCGATCAAGGGCAAGCAGCTCACCAACGTGCGTTCGTCCGGTACCGACGAAGCAGTGCGCCTGGTGCCACCTGTGCAGATGTCGCTCGAATACGCGGTCGAATTCATCGCCGACGACGAGCTCGTCGAGATCACCCCGAAATCGATCCGCCTGCGCAAGCGCTACCTGAAAGAAAACGAGCGCAAACGCGCTGGTCGCGACGCGTAATTCGTCCGTGACATACAAAAGCCCGCTGATGCGGGCTTTTTTTTCGCCACTGCTTCCGTCAACCCCCTGCGGTGAACCTGTGCGTACTGCCGAGGTCAAACCTGCTCGAGCGATCGCGTGCGTGTACTGCAATTCGTCTGGTGCATCATTCACGTCGAGAATGTGAACGCCTGTTCAGCACGACTGCGGCCTGGCCGCGCTGCGTGCCGTCGTTGGATTTATTCGCCAAATTAAATCACACGAGCCAAAAAATATCTGCACCGCCTTAATGATCACCAATTCTCACGCATACCTTCTCATTTTGATTTTTAAAATTAATATTGTGATAATTTGTGACAATTGCCTGTTTAATTATTCTCGCTGCTTGCCAGGCAGCTGCTGTTGGCGTCGTGATAGTCGTCATTTTCTTGCATTTCGCATTGATTGAAAACTGTTTCGCCGCAGTGGGCGGAACAGAAACTTGCAGCGTCGATCAAGCATCATTACAATCGTACGATAGCCAAAATGACAATCACGGTGCGTTGCGCACTTTGATGCGCATTCACACTGTGGGTGTGGTCCTCACTATAAAAACAATTGCTCGCGCTAACACTCCGGATAAGGTAATACCCATGAAATTTTCTTCACTCAAGCAGGTCACTGCGGCCGGCGTCGCCTTGTGCGTCGCCGGTTGCGCCACCGCACCGGGACAGCAAGGCATCGGCGAGGGATTGACGAATACGTTCAACAACCCGGATCCCTGTTCCAATAATGCCCGCAACACGGGCATGGTGGCGGGTGCGCTGGTGGGCACCCTGATTGGCGCCAAGCTTGGTGACAAGGACCGCGGCGCCATGCTGGCCGGCGCGCTGCTGGGCACCACCGTGGGCGGCCTGATCGGCGCCGACATGGACAAGCGCCGTTGCGACATGGCCAAGGTGGCCCATGATTACCAGTTGCGCATGACCTTTGCCGCGGTCACCAGCGATGGCGGCGTGATGAGCGACGCGGCGCTGAGCCGTTCCGGCAATGCGGCCGACGTCAAGAAAAACGCCATCGGCAACGTGGTGTCGGTGCAGGACGAGGGCGGCCCGGGTGGCCACTTCGAAAGCAATTCGGATGTGCTGACCCGGCGCGCCGAGCAGTATTTCTCGGCCATCGCCGACGTGTACAACCAGGCCAAGCTGGCGCAAAGCATTGCCGACCCCGTCAAGCGGCAGCAAAGCCTGCAGGCGGGCGCTGATCGCAAGCTGTTATTGGTCGGCCACACGGACGATACCGGTTCGTCCAGCCTGAACGCCGAACTGTCGGAGCGCCGCGCCAAGGCGGTGGCCCAGTACCTCGAACGGCGCGGCATCCCGCGCGAGCAGATTTATTACCAGGGGGGCGGCGAAGTGTACCCGGTGGCCGACAACCACAGTGAAGCAGGGCGCGCGGAAAACCGCCGGGTGGAGATCGTCGAACTGAGCAGCGGCGCCAACCTCAGCAAGTACCTCGAAGCGCGCCGCTCGAATTACCAGTTTTATCGCGCCGTGCCGACCAGGCCCGAGGCATCCAGCACGGCCACCACGGCCAGCACGGCCGTCGCCACGGGCGCCGCACCGCGCCGTCCGGGCTCGCCATCTGGCACAGCCACGCCGGTGGCCGGCGCCAAGGGCGAGGCCGCGCGCATCGCCAAAGCCGCGCCAGCGGCCGCGGAGGCAGGCCGCCCGGCCGATAAAGTGGTCAGCAATAAAGCCGCCGAGAAGGCCGGGGCGCCAGCCGCCCCGGCAGCGCGCGCGGCCGCCGCCGTGACCCCCGCCAAGGCATCCCCCCTTAAAACCAGCGGCAAGCAGATCGATTTTGGCGGCGCGCCGCTGGCCCAGACCACCCTGGCCGCCGCCAGCGTGGGCAAACTGGCCCACCAGCGTCCCCTGTTCTCCCTGATCAGCAGCGCCTACGCCGATGACGCCCCGGTGCTGTCCGATTGCTCGCAGGACCGGCCACGCGTGTCCGGCGCGGTGCGCGCGCTCAAGGATGGCGCCACCTATAAAGTGGCCGAGCATGTGCCCGGCCTGTACGGCAAGAGCTGGACCGAGCGCGTCAATGGCCACCAGATCGTCATCAACCGGGTCGCCGTGCTGGCCAGCGAAGCGACGCTGGCGCAGATGCCCGAACTGAAGGTGTATGCCGATTACGATCCGGTCGCCAATCGCAATCCGAAGCCGGACGTGTCGATGCGTCCCGAAGTCAATACCTACCTGGGCGAAGGCGGCATCCTGTACCGCCTGTTTACCGCCGGCGCCGGCGGCATGCAATGCGTCGATATTGTGTACAACCGCAATGGCGGCACCGTCGCCAAGGGCGGCAATATCGTCTATGCGCACGATAACCGCCTGTACGTTTCCGCTTTTAAACCCGCCATCGCCAACTAAGAACCATCATGTTATCCGACCTTATTCATACTTATCCCGTCCTGCTGTGGACGCTGGTGTACACGCTCGTTGCGGCGCTCGTCATTTCGCTGTTGTGGGATAAACTCAAATGGTGGTGGCTCAATACCTGGTACAGCTTCCCGGCCATTGGCAAGCTCAATAGCCTGTCGAAAGATCTGCACCAACTGCAGGATGGCAGCGGCTGGTTCAAATCCGAGCGCACCCTGTGCCAGGACTATAAAACCTTCGTGCAGGTGCAGTCCGAATACGATTTCGAACAGCGCATGACGTATTTGCACAAGGCGGGCGATAACGGCCGCTCGCTGACGCCATTGGCGATCTGGGTGCTGGTCATCGGCTTCGTGTTTATCGAAGCGCAGGGTTTCAGTTATGTGCTGGCCGGTTACACCGTGCCGGGCGCCAGCGAAACCACGCAAAAATATGCCGCCGTCGGCATCGCCTTTATCGTTTCCGCCCTGTGCGTCTTGCTGACCCACTTTGCCGGCCACGAGTTGTATATTTCCATGAAAATCAAGCGCGCCCGCAAGGACTGGATCGAAGACGGCGGCAAGAGCAAACTGCGCAGCCGTTCCATGCCCCTGACCACCGCCCAGCATATTGACGACGATCTGCCCGAGTACACCCAGGTGAGCAACCGGGTGGGCACCGAGGCGAGCTTCGTGGTGGCCTGGGCCACCCTGGCCTTCGTGCTGATGATCGCCATCGGCGCCACCTACGTGCGGGTGCAAAGCGCGAATAAACTGATGGGCGACATCGTCACCACCCAGAAAGCCGAACTGAAAGAGCGCACCACCAGCGCCGCCGGCCTCGATCTGGCCAAGCCCACCACCATTCCCGAGGCCGATGGCAAGGTCAGCCAGGACGCCGACGGCAGGGCCGTCGACGAAGCGGCAGCCTACGATCTGCACGGCTACTGGGTGACGTTTGCCATCCTGGCCGTCCTGTTCGTGTTTCTGCAGGCGCTGGGCGTGTTTTTTGGCTATCGTTGGGGGTTCGCCGGCGAAAACAGCAAGGCCGCCTTCAAGGCCCTGGGCAAAGGCCGCTTCCTGACCTATGGCGACGTGCGCAATGCATCGCAGCAGTACATCGACAAGGCACAAAACCAGCTGGAAAACTTGCATCAACGAATGATCCAGCGCCATGCGGAGCAGGGCAACGGCGTGGCCATTCATCCCAACAAGTCCTTCCTGGAATTCCTCGACAGCACCGAGCAGCAGGACGCCGCCTATCGCAACAAAAAGCGCGAGGCCCATCACGCCCAGCAAAAACAGGCTGACGAGGATCTCCAGCGTTCGCAAAAACGCGTGCCGTCGACTGCGCCGGTCGCGCCCGTCGCCGCTGCCGTGACCGCCCCGTCCGCGGCCCCCGCCGCCCACGACGAGCAAGTCGAAGCGGCGCTGCGCCAGCTCGAGCAACTGGGCGACGACGCCCCCGCCAAGCTGGCCTACCTGGACACCTTGCCGGAAGCCGTGTTCGACGCCGTCAAGGCAGTACTGCAGCAGCGCAAGCTGGCCAAGGAATCGGCGAAGAAGCAGCGCGCGGCCGAGATCGAGGATTTGCTGTGATCGCGCGCACGGCAATGATGGTCGCGGCGGCCCTGCTGTGTGGCAGCGCCTGCGCCGCCGTCGAGGATGCAGTGCCCAGTTGTTATGATCACAAGCTGGGCGTGACGGCCGCTGCCAGCAGCACCGAACTGTTCATCCTGGTCGATCAGACGACGTTGTTCGATGCAACCTTGCAACAGCAGGTGGCCGACAATGTGCGCTTGTTCATGGGGCCAGGCAATGCCTTTTCGATCATGACGTTTTCCGCGTTTTCGCAGGGGCGTTACGCCCAGGTGGTCAGCGCCGGCAACATCGAAGCGGCCATCGGTGCGGGCCTGCGTGACGATATTTCCAAGCCCTTGCTGAACAAATTCGACGCCTGCGCCAAGCGCCAGCCGCAAATTGCCATGCAAGCGATCGGCACGGCACTGCGCACGGCGTTTGCCGGCGCCAACCCCGATCTGGCCAAGTCGGATGTGATGGCATCGTTCAAATCGATGTCGAGCCGGGTAAAGAATTCGCCGGCCAGTCGCAAGATCGTGCTGATCGCCTCCGACATGCTGGAAAACTCGTCCGTCAGTAGTTTTTATGACGGCAAGGGCATGTCGGTCAAGAACGTCGATCCCGCCAGGGAAATCAAGCTGGCCGCCGACAACGACCTGTTTGGCGACTTCGGCGGCGCCAGGATCTACGTGATCGGCGCCGGCCTGCTCTCCGACGATGCCAAGAAGGGCAGCAAGTACCGCGATCCCAAGACCATGCGTTCGCTGATCAATTTCTGGAACCAGTATTTCCAGAAGTCGAACGCGGCCGTGGTGGAGATCGGCCAACCGGCCTTGCTCAATAACATTAGCCTGGGCCGCTAAGGGCAGGGCCAGGCGGGCTGGCCCGATGGCAACGCTGCCGCGCGCGTGCGGCAGAGTTGCCATAAGTAATTACCTTGTCATATAGTAAAGCTACCATCGCCACTTTCATTGATCTCAACTGAAAGTGGCATATGCAGCTTGCAACCCGTCCCCCCTCTCCACAGCAAGCATTGCGCCTGACGGCACTGGCGCTGGGCATCCTGTGCGCCTTCGATGCACGGGCCCAGCAGGCCGCTGGGCCCAATGCCGACCTCGGCACTGACAGCGTGGTTCACATTGCCGGCCAGCGCGCCAGCATTCGCAAGGCCGTGCTGCAGCAGGAGGCGGCCAACAACATCGTCAGCGTGGTCAGTGCCGATGACATCGGCGCACTGCCCGATATCAATGCCGCCGAAGCGCTGGCCCGCATGCCCGGCATCTCGGTGCAACGCGACCAGGGAGAAGGACGTTACGTCACGGTGCGCGGCCTGGGCCCCGACCTGAACACGGTGACGATCAATGGCGCGCTGGTGCCGGCGCCGGAAAACGGCCGGCGCGGCGTCTCGCTCGACGTTATTCCGGCAGGCATGATCCGCACCTTGCAAGTGATCAAGACCCTGACCCCGGACATGGACGCCAACTCGCTGGGCGGAACCGTCGACGTGCAGACCCTGTCGGCCTTCGACCTGCGCGGGCGCACCCTGACCTTGAGCGCGACGGGCGGCTACAACACGCTGTCGCACGATAAAAGTCCGGGCTTCGGCCTGTTCTGGGCCGATCGCTTCCTCGACGGCAAACTCGGCGTGGCCATCGGCGCCAGCGGCGAGCGCCGCCGGCTGGCGTCCGACGACGTCGAAACGGGTGGCGCCTGGACGGCATCGGGGCGCCTGACGGCCCTCGAGTTGCGCGATTACCAGCCGGTGCGGGAAAACCAGGCCGTCGGCCTGAACCTCGACTACCATCCGCAGACGGGCCAGGCGCTCTACCTGCGCTCGTTCCACAGCACGTTCAGCGATGATGAGCGGCGCGATCGCCTGACCATCAGCAACATCACGGGAGGCTCGGCGGCCGAAGGCGACATCGTCACCGCGCGCGCCGAACGGCGCCTGCGCGAGCGCAAGTACACCCGCAACATCGATTCGCTGGTGGTGGGCGGCGACCTGGCCGTGCAAGAGTGGACGCTCGCTGCCCGCGCCGGCAGCAGCAAGGCCGGCGAGGACCAGCCGAATGCCTTGAACGACGTCCAGTTTCGCCAGAATGGCGTGACGGGTATTTCGTTCACCGATACCCGCTTGCCCGTGCTCAGTGGCCCGTCGAGCTTGTACGACGCCAGCAAATACAACCTCACCGCCATCACCTACCAGGGGCGCGTGAGCGATGACAAGGAGCAGCACGCCAGGTTCGACCTGGGCCGCAAGCTGTCGTTCGACGGCGCCGACAGCACCGTCCAGTTCGGCGCCAAGCGCAGCCGCCGCCAAAAAACCAACGATACCAACCAGTGGGCGTTCAACAGCGCGTCGGCGGCCAGCCCGAACTACTGGGGCGCCGGGCCGAGCACCCTGGCCGGTTTTGTCGGCGGCACGACGGTCAATTTTCCCCAGCAGATCGGACTGGCCATCGACCCGGCGCTGGTGCGCGCCCGTACCGACGGGCTCGATGCGGCGAAGGCGGCCAGCCTGTCCGCCTCCACCGTGAGCGACTGGACCATCGACGAGAACATCAATTCTCTGTACCTGCAAGCGTCGACCGACGTCCAGGCGTGGAATGTGCTGGTCGGTGTACGCCGCGAACAGACCCGCTTTGCCGCCGTCGGCAGCCAGTTGTCGCCCGCGCTGGCCGTCACCCCCGTGACGAGCCAGAAGTCGTACAGCAATGTGCTGCCCAATCTGCAAGTGCGTTACAAGCTCGACGACAGCACCAGCATCCGCGCCGCCATGACCCGTGCGGTGGTGCGCGCCAACTTCAGCCAGCTCGCGCCCGGCGTCGCCCTGGCCAGCCCCACCGAAGCGACCATCGGCAACCCGGACCTGCGGCCACTGCGCGCGAACAATCTCGACCTGGGCATCGAGCGCACCCTGGGCCTCGATGGCAATCTGGCCCTGTATGCGTTCAAGAAGGATATCAAGGACTTTACTTACCAGACCAATCTTGCCGGTACGGGGCAGTGGGCCGGCTACACCACCGCCACCGGTTTTGTGAACGGCGACGCGGCCGACATCGCTGGCGTCGAACTGGGCTATCAGCAGGCGCTGCGTTTCCTGCCGGGCGCGTGGAGCGGCTTGATTGCCGGCGTCAATGCGACCTATACCAGGTCGTCGACGACGCTGGCGCGCTTCGACAAGAGCCGCGCCGCCATGCTCACGCGCGAGGTGGTGCTGCCGGGCCAGTCGGCGCGCATCATGAACCTGATGATCGGCTACGAAAGCGGGCCGTTCAGCGGACGGCTGGCGGCCAACATGAAGTCGCGTTACCTGTTGCAAACGGGCGCCGACGTGCTCGATGCCAACCAGGATACCTGGGTCGATGCCCAGCGCCAGCTGGACCTGTCGCTGCGCTACCAGCTCGGCAAGGGCACCCGGCTGTCGTTCGAGGTGTTAAACCTCAACAAGGAGTCCTACTATACCTACCTGGGAAAACCCGCCTACAATGCGCAGAATGAACAATATGGCCGCACCTTCCGCCTCTCGCTCAGTGCGAACATTTTCTAACAGGGCAGGGCAGGGCGCCGGCAGGGTCAGCGTTGCCATCACGGCGCTGGCCCTGCTGGGCGGCTGTGCGGCAACGCCCGGTGAAACTTTCCTCACCACCAAGACGCCCTACCAGCCGCGCCAGGCCGCCGCCAGCTACGCGCCGGCGCCGCCCGGCTTCACGCCCCATCATACCCAGCTCGTCGCCCGCCACGGCACGCGCGGCATGACGGGCATGAAGCATGACCTGGCACTGCTCAATATGTGCCGCCAGGCGGCACTGGAGAACGCCCTGACGCCGCTGGGGCAGGCGCTCATGCGCGACATCGGGCGCCTGATCGAGGTGCAACTGCTGCTCGGCTACGGCATCGACGGCATCGCCCGGCCCGGTTATGCGAACCTGACCCGGATCGGCATCGACGAACATCGGCAACTGGCGCTGCGGGTGTTGCAGCGCCAGCCGGCGCTGTTCGCCGCAACGGGTGGCCGCAGCATCGTGGTCGAGCATTCCGGTGTCGACCGCGCCCGCGACAGCGCGTATTTCTTTACCGACTCGCTGACCCGGGCGGCGCCCCAGTTGGCCGCCGCGATCGAGCAGGCGGTGTTGGCCGGCTACCCGGCCGATGCGCCGGTGGCGCAGGCCGCCGGCGTCAACCGATTCACCTTGTATTTCCACAAGCTCAATGCCAGGACCGACGCCGTCAGCGGTCCCGCCGATCCCCACTTTGCCACGTACCGGGACAGCGCGCTGTACCAGCAATACCTGGACAGTCCCCGCCTGCGCGCCCGCCTGGACGAAATTGCCAGTGACCCACGACTGGAAGTGGCGGCGCGTATCGTCCTCGAACGCCTGTTCAGCAAGCAATTCATCGACCGCCTGGCCGCGCGCGAACTGCGCTTTAGCAACGAGGGCACGATGGACGCGGTGTCCGCCGACGGCAAGCTGCACGCCAGGCGCGACGGCGACGGTAAAACCGTGCTCGATACGCCCGTGGCCGCCTTGATGGCCCTGTCCGCGCTGTATGAAATTGCCCCCGGGCTGCAAGCGGAGCTGGGCCGCGATTTTCGCCCCTACATCCCGCCCGAGCAGGCGCGCCTGCTGGCATGGGCCAACGACGCCGAGGATTTTTTCGTCAAGGGGCCGGGCGCGGCGCAGGATGTGCCGGTGACGTACAAAATGGCGGAAGGCTTGCTGGCCGATTTTTTCAGGGAAGCCGAGCAGGGCAGTCAACGCCACCTGGCCAGCTTCCGCTTCACCCACGCGGAAATCATCATCCCGCTGGCCGTGCTGCTGGGGCTGCCGGGAAGCAGCACGCCGGTCGCCGCCGGTCAGCCGTTTACCTACGAAAGCAACCCGTGGCGTGGCCGCGACATCGCCCCGTATGCGGCCAACATCCAGTGGGACAGTGTGCGCAACGGGCAAGGCCGCCTGCTGGTGCGGATGCTGGTCAACGAGCAGGAGCGCGACTTCAAGCCGGCCTGCGACGGCGCCCGCTTTGCCGCTGGCAGCCCATACTACGACGTGGCGGCGCTGCGGCTTTGTTACCAGGGCGGAGCGAATACGGCGCAGTGACCGGGCCAGGCTGCCGGCCGGCGCGGCAATTTCACTCGCGTATAATGGCGTTCCTCCCGCCATTGCCCCGGTCGACGCCAGTTGCAGCGCCGGCCCCGGCCCACCCAAGAGAGCAGCATGCCTGAGAACACCGCCAAGCCCGGTCAAGCCGTTCGCGGCCGCCGCGTCTGCGTCGCCCCCATGATGGACTGGACCGACCGCCACTGCCGCCAGTTTCACCGGCACATCACCCGCCACACCTGGCTGTACACGGAAATGGTGACCACGGGCGCGCTCGTGTATGGTGACGTCGAGCGCCACCTGCGCTACAACGAGGCCGAGCACCCGGTGGCGCTGCAGCTCGGGGGCAGCGATCCGGCCGATCTGGCCGTCGCCGCGCGCCTGGGCCAGCAGTACGGCTACGATGAAATCAACCTCAATTGCGGTTGCCCGTCGGAACGGGTGCAAAAGGGGGCTTTCGGCGCCTGCCTGATGGCCGAGCCGCAACTGGTGGCCGACTGCGTCAAGGCAATGCGCGATGCCGTCGACATCGATGTGACGGTCAAGCACCGCATCGGCATCGACAAGATCGACGACTACGGCTTTGTGCGCGACTTTGTCGGCACCATTGCCGATGCCGGCTGCACCACGTTTATCGTGCATGCGCGCAATGCCATCCTGAAGGGCTTGTCACCGAAGGAGAATCGCGAGATTCCCCCCTTGCGCTACGAAACCGCCTACCAGCTCAAGCGCGACTTCCCCGCGCTGGAAATCATCGTCAATGGCGGCATCAAGACGGGCGACGAGATCGCCGCCCATTTGCAGCACGTCGATGGCGTCATGGTGGGCCGCGAGGCCTATCACAATCCCTACGTCATGGCCGAGTACGATGCCCGCTTCTACGGCGACGACGCCGCCGTCAAGACGCGCGAAGAAGTGCTGGCGGCGATGATTCCCTACATTCAAGCCCAGCTCGACGCACACGCCGCCAGGGGCCTCAAACTCAATACCATCACCCGCCACATGCTGGGCCTGATGCAGGGTTTGCCGGGGGCGCGGCTGTTTCGCCAGATCATGTCCGATCCCAAGCGCCTGGCCAGCGCCGATCCCCATCTGCTGCTCGAGGCCGCCGAGGCCATGCAAAGGCGCGCCGCCGCCTGATGGCAACAGCGGGCGGCAAGCGTTGCTGTCAAACTTGCTTAAAAATTAATGCAAGCGCTTGCTTGTGTTGACAAGCCGATCTCGCCATCGTGCTCGCGTGCGCGCCTGATCCGGGTGCGTGGCGCACCGTCGCGGCGCATCGCGCGCCCCTTGGCGGTGAGGATGCGGCCCAGTTGCATCGCATGTGACTCAGCTTTGCATGCGCCAGTCACAATTACCGCATAGAAACAACACTCCTTGCGTTTACGCGCGCATCTGCTTGCTCTTCGGCAACACAGCCACCTATAATTACCTCTTAGCAATGTCAGTCGTGGGTTGAACGGCACCAACAAGTGTTGTTCGATTGAAACAAAGACGTTTGCCTACCTGCATTTTGCATCCGCAGTCAAAATTTTTGTTCTATCCTTGAAGCAACTTGCGATGCGTCAACATTTGTTGGTGTGCAGCGAAGAACAGCCAGGTACTGGCGTAGCCGATTAAAACGTCTCCTAGAAAAAGATACGACATGAATTTATCAAATATGAAAGTGGGCATGCGCCTCGGCCTCGGCTTTGCGCTGGTGCTGTTTTTCCTGGTCGGTGTGACCGTCATCGGTATTTTCAGTACGGGCCAGATCCAGGCGCGCCTCGACCGCGTGGTTGGCGTGAACAATGTGGTGACCCGCTACGTCATCGATATGCGCAGCAACGTCAGCGACCGCATCAATTCCCTGCGTATTCTGACGATGATGTCGGGCCCGGACGAAATGGAAGCGGACTTGAACCGCGTCAAGGAACAAGCGAAGAAATACGAAGAGATGGAGAACAAACTCTCCGCCAAGTTCGCCCTGGAAGCATCGCCACAAGAAAAAGCGCTGCTCGCGCAGACCAAGGAACACGAAGCGGTTGCGCTGCCGGCCATCGCCAAGGCGCAGGAACTGTGGCTGGCCAACAAGGCGGAAGATGCCACCCGCGTGATGATCAAGGAAATCAAGCCAGCCCAGAAAAAATGGATGGACGCGCTTGAACAGTTGGCGGTACTGGAAGACAAGCTCAATACGCAAAGCCAGGTCGATGCCAATTCGGCTTATCACAGCGCCCGCAACTTCATGCTCATTCTCGGCGCCATCGCCGTCGCCCTGTCGGTGCTGGCGGCGGTGCTGATCACCCGCGGTCTGCTCAAGCAACTGGGCGGTGAACCGGATTACACGGCGAAAATTGCCGGTGCCATCGCCAACGGCGACCTGTCGATCGCCATCGACGACGCCGCCAAGGACAGCCTGCTGTACGAAATGAAAGAAATGCGCAACAGCCTGGTCAGCATCGTCGGCCAGGTCCGCGTCGGCACCGAAACCATCGGCACGGCATCCCGTGAGATCGCCGCCGGCAATATCGATTTGTCGTCCCGCACTGAAATGCAGGCAAGCTCGCTGGAGAAGACTGCTTCCGCCATGGAAGAATTGACCTCCACCGTGAAACAGAATGCGGACAATGCCCGTGAAGCGAACCAGTTGGCAGCGAGCGCCTCGGAAGTGGCCCGCAAGGGTGGCGAAGTGGTCTCGCAAGTGGTCGACACCATGGGTTCGATCAACGCATCGGCCAACAAGATTGTCGACATTATCGGCGTCATCGACGGCATCGCCTTCCAGACCAACATCCTGGCCTTGAACGCCGCGGTGGAAGCGGCCCGTGCCGGTGAACAAGGTCGCGGCTTCGCCGTCGTCGCCTCGGAAGTGCGTAACCTGGCCCAGCGCTCGGCGGCTGCCGCCAAGGAAATCAAGACCCTGATCGGTGATTCGGTCGAGAAAGTCGAACGCGGTAGCAAGCTGGTCGGCCAGGCCGGCGTCACCATGGATGAAGTGGTGGCCAGCGTCAAGCGCGTCACCGACATCATGGGCGAGATCGCCAACGCCAGCCAGGAGCAGAGTGCCGGCATCGCCCAGGTCAACCTGTCGATCATCGAGATGGATTCGATGACCCAGCAAAATGCCGCGCTGGTCGAGGAAGCCGCAGCTGCCGCCCAGAGCCTGCAGGACCAGGCCAGCGAGCTGGCCCACGTGGTGAGCATTTTCAAACTGGTCGAAGGCGAGCAGCCGCAGATCGTGACGCCATCGCACAGCCTGGCGCTGGCGCCGGCCGCGGCGGCAGCCCGTCCTGCCGTCGCCCGTCCCGCCGTTGCCCGTCCGGCCCTGAAAAAGCCGGCTACCGCGATGCGCAAGAGCGTCGCCGCGCCGGCAGCACCAGCAGCACCAGCGGCGCCGGCCAAGCCGAAGAAAGTGTCCGCCGCCAGTGCCGACGAGTGGGAAGAATTTTAAGCAGGGCCTTTTACGTAGTCACCGTCTTTTGCAGTAGCCGTTCAAGCTGTCAATTTAATTAACTCATCTGAATACGAAGTGGAACAAGAATTATGAACAAGCCTTTTATCCGTATCGCCGCAGCCCTGATCCTGACCACCTTTGGCAGCACCGTGTTTGCCGGTGAAGTCGCCGCGAGTTTCGATGCGAAAAACTGCCGTGCTGAATATCCAAAAGCATCGCTGATGAATGAAGAGCAGGGCGAAGTGTCGCTGGCATTCCTGGTGTCGGCCGATGGCAGCGTGGTCGATTCGAAGGTTGAGAAGTCGAGCGGTTTCAAGGGTCTGGACAAAGCGGCGGTCAAGGGAATCAGCGCCTGCAAGTTCAAGCCAGGCACCAAGGACGGCGCCCCGGCGCAGACCTGGGCCAAGGTCGATTACGTGTGGAAGCTGTAATCATTGAAGAAGTTGATTAACTAAGTTGATTAATGGGGGAACTAGGTATGTCTACGAAATCGCGTTATCTGAGTGTGATCGCCGCTGTGGTGTTGTCGAGCCTGACCGCTACCGTGGTGGCCGCTGAAGTACCGGCCGTATTTGATACGAAGACGTGCAAGGCCGACTATCCGAAGTCATCGCTGATGAACGAGGAGCAAGGCACCACGTCGATGTCCTTCCTGGTGGCGCCGGATGGCGCGGTACTCGATTCCAAACTGGAAAAAACCAGTGGCTTCAAGAGCCTGGACAAGGCGGCGATCAAATCGATCAGCGCCTGCAAGTTCAAGCCCGGCACCAAGGACGGCGCCCCGGCGCAGACCTGGACCAAGGTTGATTACTCCTGGAAGCTCGACTAAATTCCCCCTGACACTGCCGGCTGATGCCGGCAGTGTGCATTTGAGGGGTGCCGCCGCACTGTCGGGTTTTCTGCGCCGATGGGCGGGCAGGGGTGACTGCCTGGTTACGTGCAGCGGGGCGCCGTTTCAATCGCTGGAACCACCGCCACCGCCGCCACCGCCGCTATCGGACGAGCCCGAGGACCCGCTGTCGGCGGGCGCACTGGCCCAGTCACCCGAGGCGCCGCCGCCGTCAAACGAACCGCCGCCACCGCCGGAAAACTGCCATGTGGACGGGGCCGCGTGCGACGGGGCATCCGATGTTGACCCCACCGTAGGGATGGGCGTGCGCCCGAAGTCATCGAACGCCGGCGCATCGGCGGGCGTGCCGCCGGAGTTGCTCCGCTGCGTGCGCCAGCGTGCCCGTGAACGACGGGCGCGGTAGAGGTAGATCAGGCGGGCGAAGAAAGCAGCAACGGCGACCGACAACAGCAAGTAGGGCGTCAGTCGGAGGAAGTGGTTCATGTTTTTACTCCTTCGTGTGCGGCGCCCGATCGGGCGCCGCTGGCCCATCCTAACGCTTGTAACAGGCGTCTGCCATGCAATATTAATGGGTGGCGCGACGTGGGCAGGCCAATGCGATTTTCGTTGCAAGGCCAGTGAACAGCCAGTGGCGCGCCGACCCAAGGCCTGGCGCTTTCAGTGATGACACTGGCAAGCATTCTGGTCAAGGCGGATCACTATCTGACAAGTCGCACGCGCCGAGCGGCAATCGCATGGAGACGAAAAAAAGACCTACAAGCTTGCGCGTGTAAGTCTTTGATTTGCTACATATTCTGTGGGGTGGCTGATGGGGCTCGAACCCACGACAACAGGAATCACAATCCTGGACTCTACCAACTGAGCTACAGCCACCACTGTCTTACTGATTGTCCCGGATGTTCTCAAGACAGAGCGAGATTATACAAACAACTGGCGAAACTGGCAAATCTAAATTCGTTCAGTTCGCCAACCCGGCGGAAGCGGCCTCGAGGTTCACCGCGTCGACTGCCACCTCCAGGCCCAGCAGGGCGCCAAATGCCGCCTGCAGCTTGGCCGCGCTGGCGCTGCTGTAGCCACGCACGGCGCCCGGCGCGGCGCCAGGCTGCGCGGGCGCGAGCAAACCGGCCGCCGCCAGCAGGCGGCCCAGCTGGCGCGCCACCGCGTCGCCCGTGTCGACCAGCACCACGTGCGCAGCACCCGCCTCGACGACGATGCGTTCGATGGCCGTGCGTACCAGCGGATAGTGGGTGCAGCCCAGCACCAGCGTGTCGGCGCCCTGGTCGAGCAGGGGCAGTATGTAGCCGCGCAACATGGCCAGCAGCGCGGGCGAGTCCAGCTGGCCCAGTTCGATCTGGTCGGCCAGCCCGGGGCAGCCGCGCAACAGAAACTGCGCGTCGCTGGCCTGGCCCAGTTGCTGGTGCAGCAACTGGAACTTGGCGGCGGCCAGCGCCGCCTCGGTGGCCAGCACCGCCACCTTGCCGTTGCGGCTGGCGGCGGCGCCCGGTTTGAGGCCCGGTTCGACGCCGACGATGGGCATGGCGGGATAGGCCGCGCGCAGGGCGGCGATGGCGGCCACGGTGGCGGTGTTGCATGCCACCACCAGCGCCTTGGCGCCCCGTTCGACCAGGAAGGCGGCAATGGCCAGCGCGCGCGCCGTCAGCACCGCTTCGCTCTTGGCGCCGTACGGCGCATAGGCCGCATCGGCGAAGTACAGCAGCGACTCATGGGGCAGCAGGGCGTGGATGTGACGCAGCACGGACAGGCCGCCCACGCCCGAATCAAACACGCCGATGGGCGCCGCGGCGCCGTTCGCTGGCCGCACCGAGATTGCGTCTGACATCATCATTGCCGCCGCGAGCTCCCCGTTAAATGACGCTGACGGGAATCTTGCCAACGCTGCTCAACTGTTCAATCTTCGCCGCCCATTCCTTCGGCCCCGTGTTGTGCACCGAGGTGCCCTGGGAATCGACCGCCACCGTCACCGGCATGTCGACGACGTCGAATTCATAGATCGCTTCCATGCCCATGTCGGCAAAGCCCAGCACGGTCGCGCTCTTGATCGCTTTCGACACCAGGTAGGCGGCGCCGCCCACGGCCATCAGGTAGGCCGACTTGTGCTTCTGGATCGACTCGATGGCCGCAGGGCCCCGCTCGGCCTTGCCGATCATGGCGATCAGGCCGGTTTTCTCGAGCATCATGTCGGTGAACTTGTCCATGCGGGTGGCGGTGGTGGGGCCGGCCGGGCCGACCGCTTCGTCGCGCACGGGGTCGACCGGGCCCACGTAATAAATGACGCGGTTGGTGAAATCGACGGGCAGGGGCTCACCCTTGGCCAGCATCTCCTGGATGCGCTTGTGGGCGGCGTCGCGGCCCGTCAGCATTTTGCCGTTCAGCAGCAGGGTCTGGCCCGGGGTCCAGGCGGCGACTTCTTCCTTGGTCAGCGTGTTGAGGTCGACGCGGCGCGATTTTTCCGTGTCCGGGGTCCAGTGCACTTCAGGCCAGCTCGACAGGGCAGGCGGCTCGATGTAGGCCGCACCGGAGCCGTCCAGCACGAAATGGGCGTGGCGGGTGGCGGCGCAGTTGGGGATCATGGCCACCGGCTTCGAGGCCGCGTGGGTCGGGTACATCATGATTTTCACGTCCAGCACGGTGGTCAGGCCGCCCAGGCCCTGGGCGCCGATGCCCAGCGCATTGATCTTGTCGCACAACTCGATGCGCAGTTCTTCCGTCTTGTTTTGCGGGCCGCGCAGTTTCAGTTCGTACATGTCGATGTCGTCCATCAACACTTCCTTGGCCATCAGCATGGCTTTTTCGGCCGTGCCGCCGATGCCGATGCCCAGCATGCCCGGCGGGCACCAGCCGGCGCCCATGGTGGGCACGGTTTTCATGACCCAGTCGACCAGCGAATCGGACGGGTTGAGCATGACGAATTTCGACTTGTTTTCCGAGCCGCCGCCCTTGGCCGCCACCTTGACGTCGACGGTGTCGCCTTCGACCAGTTCCATGTGCACCACCGCTGGCGTGTTGTCCTTGGTGTTCTTGCGCTCGAACTGGGGGTCGGCGACGATCGAGGCGCGCAGTTTGTTGTCGTCAAAATTGTAGGCGCGGCGCACGCCTTCGTTGACGGCGTCGGTGACGGTGCCCGTGAAGCCCTCGAAGCGCACGCCCATGCCGATTTTCAGGAACACGTTGACGATGCCGGTGTCCTGGCAGATGGGCCGCTTGCCCTCGGCGCACATGCGCGAGTTGGTCAGAATCTGCGCAATCGCATCCTTGGCCGCCGGGCTTTGCTCGGCCTCGTAGGCGCGCGCCAGGTGGGCGATGTAGTCGGCCGGGTGGTAGTAGCTGATGTACTGGAGGGCGGCGGCAACGGATTCGATCAAGTCGGCTTGTTTGATGATGGTCATGGTGATCTCGAGGGCGTAAGGAAAAGGGTTAGTGCTGCTTCGACTGATTCTGGGTGCCGATCATGATGCGGTCGGTGTAGGCAATCGCCAGGGCCGAGAGCAGGAACACGACGTGGATGCCGGTTTGCGCCAGCAGGGTCTGGGCCGTGTAGGCGCCCGCGTTGATGAACGTTTTGAGCAGGTGAATCGAAGAAATGCCGATGATGGCCATGGCCAGCTTGGTTTTCAGCACAGACGCATTGACATGCGACAGCCATTCCGGCTGGTCGGGGTGGACGTCGAGGTTCATGCGCGAGACAAACGTTTCGTAGCCGCCCACGATCACCATGATCAAGAGGTTGGAAATCATCACCACGTCGATCAGGCCCAGCACGACGAGCATGATGGTGGTTTCATTGAGCTTGGTGGGTATGGGGCCGTTTGGCACGGCGACCGCCTCGATGATGTGCTGCATGGACGCGGCATTGCCCATGGCGGCGCCGACCAGGTCGACCAGTTCGACCCAGAAATGGAAAACGTAGACGCATTGCGCGAGGATCAGGCCCAGGTACAGGGGCAGTTGCAGCCAGCGGCTCGCAAAGATGAACTTGCTGATGGGGCTGATGTTGCGGTTGCTGGATTTGTGTTCTGGGGATGGCATTGCGCGGGAACTCCGGGGAAATTTACTGTCGTCATTTTACACGCGACTTCGATGGGTGCGGGCATGGGGCAAAGGTTGGTAGAATCAAGACGACGCTCTCGGATGTAAGGGCATCGTAAGCGATACCGGCTACCGTTGAAAAAAAACTATTAGGAGACCATCATGTCCGGAACCAACAGCGCTACACAAGATCATCAAGGGTCGCAGGAAAGCCGCGTATTTACGCCGCCAGCTGCGTTTTCCGCCAACGCCGCCATTGGCAGCATGGCTGCCTACGACGCCCTGTGCGCCGAGGCCGAGGCCGACTACGAGGGCTTCTGGGCGCGCCTGGCGCGCGAGACGCTCGAATGGCAGACGCCGTTCACCACCACGCTCGACTCGTCGAACGCGCCGTTCTACAAGTGGTTCGGCGACGGCAAATTGAACGCCTCCTACAACTGCCTCGATCGCAATCTGCAGAACGGCAATGCCGACAAGACGGCCGTCATCTTCGAGGCCGACGATGGCACGGTCACCCGCGCGACCTACCGCGAGTTGTACGAGCACGTCTGCAAGTTTGCCAACGGCCTGCGCTCGCGCGGCATCAAGAAGGGTGACCGCGTCATCATTTATATGTCGATGTCGATCGAAGGCGTGGCCGCCATGCAGGCGTGCGCCCGCATCGGCGCCACCCACTCGGTGGTGTTTGGCGGCTTCTCCGCCAAGTCGCTGCATGAGCGCATCATCGACGCCGGCGCCGTGGCCGTCATCACCGCCGACGAACAACTGCGCGGCGGCAAGCATCTGCCTTTGAAATCGATCGTCGACGAAGCGTTGGCGCTCGGTGGTTGCGACAGCATCCGTGACGTCATCGTGTACCAGCGCACGGGTGGCGCCGTCCATGTGGAGCAAGGCCGCGACATCTGGCTGCACGAGCTGGTGGCGGCGCAGCCGGCCGAGTGCGAGCCGGAGTGGGTGGACGCTGAGCATCCGCTTTTTATTTTGTACACATCAGGCTCGACGGGCACGCCGAAAGGGGTGCAGCATGCCACGGGCGGTTACCTGTTGTGGGCGGCGCTGACGATGAAGTGGACGTTCGACATCAAGCCGGACGACGTGTTCTGGTGCACCGCCGACATTGGCTGGGTGACGGGTCACAGCTACATCGCCTATGGTCCGCTGGCGGTGGGCGCCACCGAGGTGGTATTCGAGGGCATTCCCACGTACCCGAATGCGGGCCGCTTCTGGGACACCATTGCCAAGCACAAAGTGACGATTTTCTACACGGCGCCGACGGCGATTCGTTCCTTGATCAAGGCGGCCGACGTCGATCCGAAAGTGCATCCGAAGAACTACGACTTGTCGAGCTTGCGTTTGCTTGGTTCGGTGGGTGAGCCGATCAATCCGGAAGCCTGGATGTGGTATTACAAAAACGTGGGCAACGAGCGTTGTCCGATTGTCGACACGTTCTGGCAGACGGAAACGGGCGGTCACATGATCACCCCCTTGCCGGGCGCCACGCCGATGGTCCCGGGTTCGTGCACCTTGCCGCTGCCGGGCATCATGACGGCGATCGTGGACGAAGCGGGGGTGGACGTGCCGAACGGGCAGGGCGGCATCCTGGTGGTGAAAAAGCCGTGGCCATCGATGATCCGCAACATCTGGAACAATCCCGAGCGTTTCAAGACCAGCTACTTCCCGGAAGAGTTGGGCGGCACCTATTACCTCGCTGGTGACGGCGCCATCCGCAACAAGGACACCGGTTATTTCACGATCACGGGTCGGATTGACGACGTATTGAACGTATCGGGCCACCGCATGGGCACGATGGAAATCGAGTCGGCCCTGGTGGCCAATCCGCTGGTGGCGGAAGCGGCGGTGGTGGGCAAGCCGGACGACACGACGGGCGAATCGATTTGCGCGTTTGTCGTGCTCAAGCAGGCGCGCCCGACGGGTGAAGAGGCGAAGCGGCTGGCGCTGGAGTTACGCAACTGGGTGGCGAAGGAGATTGGCCCGATCGCCAAGCCAAAAGAAATTCGCTTTGGCGACAACTTGCCGAAGACACGTTCGGGCAAGATCATGCGGCGTTTGCTGCGGGTATTGGCGAAGGGCGAGACGATCACGCAGGACGTATCGACCCTGGAAAATCCGGCGATTCTGGAGCAGTTGAAGGAAGCGTCCTGAAGTTTGTTGGTGCTGGCGTGAAAGCTTGTTATAATCTGCGGCTTCGTGAATTGTTGTAGCACGAGGACCATCAGGAGAGGTGGATGAGCGGTTGAAGTCGCACGCCTGGAAAGCGTGTATAGGGTCAAACCTATCGGGGGTTCGAATCCCCCTCTCTCCGCCAAGGATTCAAATCAGGACGTCCAACGATGTCCAGGAAAGACCAGAAAAAGCCGCTCTAGCCCCTGCTACAGCGGCTTTTTTTGTGCGCTGGTGTCTCATAGCGTCCGGCTGCATCCGACGCTTGGCCGGGTCAGAATGGGGGCAAACAGTTGAGCCCGGCACCACGGCCAGGCGCGGCGAGAACATCACGGCCTCTTTGCGGCGCAGGCCGAACGCCATCATCACTTCGAGTTGCGTGGCAACATAAATGCAGCGCGCACGGACTTTCGCGTAGACGGCATCAAAATCGACACCGGCGGCATGCCAGCTTTTATCGGCCTCGGCCGCGCTTTTTCTGGACACCAGGTGACAGCGATCCGGAGTCATGTAGTGCTTCGCGTCCCTGACCATTCCTGCCTTGCCGATCCAGCTGCAAAAGGTGCGCAGAACGCTCAACTGGCCCTGGATGTGGGCTGCGGACAAGGGATGCGCCCTTGGCTGCAAATTTGCTTGCGCGCCGCGTTTGGCCAGCTCGTCAGCAACACCGGAATCGGCCGTCCAGTAGCGCATCAGCGCCTCGATGTGGTGCGGCGGCAGACCGCGCAGTTGCAGCCTGAAGCCCATTTTTCTTAGCATCGTAAAAATACGGTACAGATCATCGGAGCGCGCTTTTTTTGTGCGGTCGGAAACCACCTTGTGCCGGTAGGCGTGCTGGTCGTTGTTGTCCTTGAGGATATCGGCGAGCTCCTGTTTTCAAGGGAGCCTGGAGGCACGGCGTGGTGTGGCGCAGGTCGAACAGGTGGTGCCAGTGTGCTGGTGCGTGGCGGTACTTGAGACCTTCGATTTCTGTTGCATGCGTGCTCCAGTGGATCCGGGGTGGCGGTGCCGCAGCGTCCTTGACCGCCGGGCCCGCGGGCTTGCAAAATAATCTGGTGGCGGGCTCCTTGCACAGCCATCGCAGCTTGGGCAAGGGGCAGCGGCGCCGGGTTGGGCGGTTATCCAAGTGCTGCGAAGCAAAGACAAGGACTCGGCCGCTGCGGCGCACGGCGCGCAAGCAGAGTGAATTCTTCATGTCGTCGCCTCGCCAATTGCAAGGATCCACAACGCCAGCAGCGGCAGTAAACACGTGCCTCGGCAGAGGGCCAACAGCGTCATTGATACGCAGGCGCGCCGATTCGTTTCACCCAGGCTAACGGCGGTTGAGTGGAAGAAAAATGCCGGCGAAAACTCGGTCATCGACCACTCGACGTCTGTGATCAGTCCAACCGTGGTCGCCGGAGGAGCCGTCGCTGCGATCAACTGGGCTGCGCGACATTTCCGGGAAAACTCGCCTTGCGTCGGCCGGGTAAAGATCCATGTGCCGCTCAGCATGGTTGGGCAGATCAATTGCGCCGCAGAATATGCACGCTCGCCGGGCCAGTCAACCATGGCGACCGCCACGTCGGCGGTTTCGGCAGATAGCTTGGCGTGGATCAAGCACTCATCGCCGTCGTACCTGGGAACGTAGGCGACGCTGTTGATCAGGCCACGCGTCGATGCGCGACACTGGTCTGCCAACCTTGTGGTCAGTCTTTACAACGACGCAATGAGCTTTGCCCCGCACGCTGTCACATCGTCGTGATATGCATACGGCTTGCCATTGTGCCGGGCACCACTTCCATCCGGTTTGAGGGGGAAGTTTCCTTTGCATTTGGGACAGAAACTCATGTCGTCCGCGAGTGCTGCCTCGGTTCCCATGACGATGGTGCCAGAGGAACCCCCTATGTCAGCATAGTTGTCGCGTCATCTGATTTATCGTAACCGTACTGGGGGCGGAGTAAAAGAGCAGCAGTGAAGCACTATTCAGCAGAGCGCAAGGAAGCACTTTTGCGGCAG
>NZ_JAFCXL010000018.1:0-105796 GCF_049898325.1 Massilia sp. DWR3-1-1
GCTGGGCCATCGACCTGCGCCGCATCGGCAACGCCGAGCGCTTCCTCGCAGCGGCGCTCGGTCACTTCAGCGCTTGAGCTCGAAAGAAACTCAACAGCTAACGGTGAAAGCGCCTTTTTCATGGCGCGGGGCCCCGCTGGTGCCATTGATCAGGCAGCGTGCACGCCGATCCGGACCGGCGTGGCCTGCCGGCCCGGCCGCTGGCGGGCAGCACCGGCGGCCGATGGGCCGTGCGCGGTCAGCTTGAAAATACTCACCACCGCCGACAGCGCGTGCGCTTCGTCGTGCAACTGGGTCGATGCGGCCGTGGCCTGCTCGACCAGGGCGGCGTTGCGCTGGGTGGCGTCGTCCATCTGGCCAATCGCTTCGTTGACCATGACGATACCGTCAGTCTGTTCCTGGGTGGCCACACTGATCTCGTTCATGATGTCGGTGACGCGGCGGACGCTCTGGACGATGTCTTCCATGGTGGTGCCGGCCTGGTTGACCAGGCGGGCGCCTACTTCGACGCGCTGCACGGAGTCGCCGATCAGGGACTTGATTTCCTGCGCCGCCGCCGCCGAGCGCTGGGCCAGATTGCGCACCTCGGTGGCCACCACGGCAAAGCCGCGGCCCTGCTCGCCGGCGCGCGCCGCTTCCACGGCGGCATTGAGGGCGAGGATGTTGGTCTGGAAGGCGATGCCGTCGATCACGCTGATGATCTCGACGATTTTTTTCGACGACTCATTGATCGACGCCATCGTCTCGACCACCTGGGAGACCACCGCGCCACCCCGCACCGCCACTTCCGAGGCCGACACCGCCAGCACGTTGGCCTGGCTGGCATTGCTGGCGTTTTGACGCACGGTCGAGGTCAACTCTTCCATGGCGCTGGCGGTTTTTTCCAGGGTGTCCGCTTGCGATTCCGTGCGGCCAGAAAGATCCTGGTTGCCGGCGGCAATTTCGACGGAGGCCGTGGCAATATTGGCGGTGCCGGCCCGCACTTGCGAGACGATTTCGACCAGGCTGTCGCGCATGCTTTTCATGGCCAAGATCAGGCTGCCGGTGTCGCCGGCACGGGTATGAATATCGACGGCCAGGTTGCCGGCAGCAATCTCGCCGGCAATCTGCATGGCGTAGGCCGGTTCGCCGCCCAACTGGCGCAGCATGCCGCGCGTGATGACCCAGGCCGCAGCCGAGCCGATCGCCACGGCGATCGCGCTCAGCGCCATGATCCATACCTGGAACGAATGGGCCAGCTCGGTGGCGTTGGCCGCTTCGCCCTGGTTCATTTTTTCTTCGAGGTCGATCAGGCGGTTGATGCTGGCCAGCCAGGCGACGAACGCGGGCCCGGCCTGGCTTGCCAGCAAGGCATTGGCCTCCGGCAGATTGTCGGCCTGGCGCAGGGCGATGACCTTGGCAATTAACGGCTGGGCCTGCTGTTCGGCCGCCTTGATGCCTGCCAGCGCCGTTTTTTCTTCTGCGGAGACAGCGCTGGCGCCATTGAACATGGCATCGAGCGGACCGGCCGAATCCGTGTATTTCTGCGCCAGGCGCTCGATCAATGCCAGGTGGACACCGGCGGCGGCGACATCGGGCGCCAGTACCACGTCGCGCACGGCGATGGCACGGTCATGTACGCTGCCGCGGAAATTGATGGCATGGCGCTGTTTGACGTTGTTCACGTTATTGATGCGGTTGAGGGTCTCGTCGATGCGATTGACGCGCAGGCTGGCGAGCAGGCTCAGGATCAGCAGCAAAGCGAATACGCTGCCGAATCCCCATGCCAGGCGGGTGCGGATGGAAGTACCGTTCATAGTTTTTTTTCAGGTGATGTTCGAGAGAGCGTCCGCCGCGACTGCTTTAGTGCTTTTGGGCAACTCTGTGACTTTAACATAGCACCTGAAGAATTACTTTCTGTACGGAACATATGGTCGGCGATTCGCACATAGGGTGATGTTTTGCATAAGCTTCACCTGTCCTGTCTGACCGCTTATAGCAACATTGTAAAATTTCAGGCCCCTCAAACCGCCCTGTGCGGGCGTGGGCGAGCCCGAACGGCACTGGCGCCCACGCCCGCAAGTGCGCGGTGCGCCAGCGCTTGTGCAGGTCGGCTCAGGTCGGTGGCGGCGGGGCTGGCATGTCCGGCGCCGGCCTCATCGGTGCGCCATGGCGATGCATGTTCTTGTGGTGACACATCTCGCGCGCGTGCTTGCGCATGTGCTTGCGGTGCATGCGATCGCCCCGGCCCATGTGGTCCCCGTGCGGATGGGCCAATGGCGTTGCGGCCATGGGCTGGGCCCCCAGTTGCTGGGCGTGGCGTTCGATTTCGGCGATTTTTGCCGGGTCGGTAATTTCAACGGCCGTTTGTGCGCTGGCGATGCCGCTGAGGGCCAACAACGATGCCGACAGGAACAGTGTGATTTTCATTTTTTGCCTCTTGTTTGATTGAACGACGTGGCGGGGTCCGCGCAAACAAGTTACACCCATTGCCAAACGGACAGCGCACGCCCGGTCGGGCAAGTGCGCGCTGCATCAAAGGCTCGCCGCTCTCAGCCACCAGCCGTACAAGAGCGCGGCCAGGGTCAGGAACAGCCAGTAGTCGGCCGGCGCCACCCACCACCAGATCTTGTGCCAGGTGGCGAATTGCCGGTTGAAGCGGCGCCAGCCGGCCGCCGGGTTGATCACGAACCACAGGTAATCTTCCGCCACCCAGAACAGCATCAGCGAGGCCAGCACGCGGCATTCGCCGTGCCATGACCAGTCGCCGCTGAACACGGGCGGCAGGTGAAAGAACAGCGCGATGCAGGAAAATACCCAGGCGTGGTAGCCCGTCATGGCGCGCCCGCCCCAGAACAGGTCGAGCAGGACATGCTGTTCGATGCGCCAGGTGGGCAGATTGGCGGCCCATCCATGCGGCCCCTCGATGTGCACTTCGACCTTGGCGAAAAAAAACGCCAGCAACAGGGTGAACAGCACTGTTGCGACCAGCTGCGCAATGGGCGTGCTCAGCATCATGATGCCGCCTTGCGCCGGCCGACGATGGCCTCGACGATCTGGCGGGCGGCCGCCGGCCGGCCCAGGCTGCGCGCGCGCGCCGCCATGGCGCGCCGCTGCTGCGGATGGGCCAGCAACTGGCGCAGGCGCCAGGCGAGAGTGACGGCATCGACGGCTTTCAGGGCCACCCCCTGTTCGAGCAGGTAGTCGGCATTGCGCTCTTCCTGGCCGGGAATGGGCGCGTTGACGATCATCGCCACGCCGACGGCCAGGCATTCGGCGCTGGTCAGGCCGCCCGGCTTGGTGATGACGATGTCGGCGCCGCCCATCAGCGTGGCCACCTGGTCGGTGAATCCCAGCGCCGCCAGCCGCCCCGGCCAGGCGGGCGCGAGCGCCTGCAAGGCCGCCAGGGCCGCCTCATTTTTTCCGGCCACGACCAGCAGGCGAAAGCCGCTTTCCGCTTCCAGCAATTGTCGGGCAAGCTGCTCGAGACCGCCAAAGCCGCCGCCACCGCCCATCAGCAACACGACAGGCAACAGCGGCAAGGCGGCGCCCTCGAAGTAGTGCTGCAAGCCCTGTGGCGACGGCGTCGCCAGCGCAAATGCCTGCATCAGCGCCATCCCGCTGACGGTGATGCACGCGCCGGCCACGCCGGCGCGGCGCAACTGGAACGCCACTTCGTCGCAGCCGACAAAGTAGCCGTCCACGCCCGGTTGCACCCACATGGCGTGCAGGTCGAAATCGGTGACGTGGACAAAAATGGGGCAGGCCGCGCCGCCAGCGCCGGCGTGCCGCGCCAGCACTTCAGCGGGCAGGAAATGGGTGCACAGGATGGCGTCCGGCGCCAGCGCCGCCACCTGCGCCAGCCAGCGCGCGCTCAGGCGGTGCTCGAGGAGGCGGCGCAGGCGCTGCAGGCGGCCGTGGCGGCCGGCGTGGTTCATCCGTCCGTACAGCCAGCGCCACAGCAGCGGCGCCCGGTTCACCAGCGTGCCGTACAGGTCCGCATACAGCCAGCGGAACCAGGCCGGTACCTGGTGCATCACGTCGATGTGGGTGCTGGCCAGGCCCGCCGCCTGCGCCTGTTCGCAGACGGCGGCGGCGGCGCGCAGGTGGCCGGCGCCGGCCGACACGCTCAGCACGACCAGGTGGAAGGGCTTCATCCGTGGGCGGCGATGTCGAGCCCGTGCAGCACCCGCTTGCACAGGGCGTCGGGCGTGCGCGAAATGAGCTCGTCGGGTACGTCGAACTTGACCGTCAGGCGCTGGTGGTCCTCGAAGCCGTACGAGACCATGAAAGGATGCATGCCGGTGCGCACCGCCGCAAAATAATCCTTGTGCTCATCGCCGCACATATAGCTGCGCGCGGGGTTGATGCCGTGCTGCTCGCGCAGGGCGCGAAACGTGGTGGTCTTGTCCTGCTTGAGGGGGATATGGGTGAGAAAGCCCAGCCGCGCGACATCGATGCCGTGGCGCTCGAACAGCAGGCGCAGGGTGTCTTCGGGCGCGTTGGTGATGTTGCGGGTGACGATGCCGACCACCAGGTCGGGCGTGGCGATCAAGCGTTGCAGCAGCGGGGCAATGCCAGGGTACAGGCGCGCTTCGTTGCGGTAGACCTCGGTGAGGGTGCCGATCAGTTCCTTGCGGCTCTGCTTGCCCAGTTGTTTTTTGAGATTGGTGGGGAATTCGCGCAAGCCGCCCAGGTACTTGAACAGGCGATGGCGTTTTTGAAAGCGGTCCTCGTCGCCGAGGGTCATGCCATGTTGCAGGAAGGTCGCTTCGATGGCGCTGTAGGCGTCGATGGTGGTGCCATCGGCATCGAGGATCAACAGGCGCTTGGAGTGGTTCGTCATATCCGCCGTGCAAAGATTCTGGCCGGGCTCGCCCATGCGAGCCCTGGCACTTATCGTAGGCGGCGAATATGACGCTGGCGTGACAGTGCGCTTATTTTTTCTTCGGCGCAGCCTGGGCCTGGGCATTCGCTTGCGCCTGGGCGGCGGCCTGTTGCTGGGCTGCCTGCTCTTTCTCTTTTTTCTTGCTCATGTGGTGGCCGATGGCGCAACCGGCGGCGGCGCCGACCACGCCGTGGCTGCCGGCGACATGCCCGGCGACCCCGCCGACGACGGCACCCTTGAGGCAACCGGCACTGGCGAAGCCGGCGCTGGCGGCGAGGGTGAGCGCGAGGGTGATGCGGGCGAATTTGATGTGCATGGCGGTACTTTCTGATAGTGAGCTTTGACGCGTCCGATTGCCGGTCAGCGTCCTTGCGATGGCGAAGGATACCGCCGCGCCGGCACGCGGTATGTGCGACAGACCGCATAATTGAATAGAGGAAGCCGCGGAGCGCGGGCGCGCGGCCGCTCTACCGCTCAGGGCGGTGTCAGCGGCATCGCCCTGGGCAGGGCAAACTGCGCGCTCAAAAACGCGGCGATGCGGCTCTGGGTCGCCTCCAGGTAGGGAATATTCATGTGATCCGAATCGGGCACGGTTTCATCGGTGTGCAGGCTGCCCAGTTGCGCCACCAGCAAATCGGTGTGCGAATGGGGCACGATGTCATCGACGGCGGCGCGCAGCACGTAGGTGGGCGCCAGCAGCGAAGGCGCATACTTGACCGATTCGAAACGGTGGCGCAGCACGTACTCGATGGGCATGGTGCGAAAGCGCCGCTTGGCAATGGCCAGGATGGAATCGTAGGGGGTGATGAGCACCAGCGCGTGCGCCGGGCGCTGCATCGCCACCTGCACCGCCACGCCCGACCCCAGGCTGCGTCCGACGATGCCGATGCGCTGCGGATCGACATGGGGGCGTTCGCCCAGCCAGTCGAACAGCATGCAACCATCCTCGATCATCAGTTGCTCGTCAGGATTGCCTTGCGAGTTGCCGTAGCCGCGGTAATTGACGGCAAGGACCGTCATGCCAGGAAACAGTTTGCCGGCATCGCGCGCCACCCACGACACCTCTTCGGAGCGGCCGCCGAAGTACACCACGGCCGGGCGCGGGCCGATCACCGAGGGCGTCATCAACCAGCCCGACAGCTTGGTGCCGTCGCGGGTGCGCAGCACCACCGAGCGAGTGCGGTGGCCGCTGCTGCGGGGATGGTCCACTTCGCGCTTGATGGTGGGATTAAATACCAGCCGCCGCTGGCTGGCCGCCACTGCCGTGAGCAAGCCCAGCCACAGCACGCTGGCCAGGCCGGCCAGACCGGCCACTTTTTTAGTATTGTTCATTTGCATTAGTCTACCCGTCCGCCCGCGCTTTTGCAGCGCCCGCCGTTCTCATGCACGGCGCATGGTGAAATTATCGCGCTGGCGTGGCGGGCGCGCCACGCCAGCGCCATCGCCGCCGAATTTTGTGGGACTTCAGTTCATCTACCCACAATTGCTGCGTGTGCGCCTTGATGACGATCAGGCCTGATGGGGGAACGCGACATGGCGGACGTGATACTGCGCAGGCCACAGGGCAGGGGCGCGCCCCGGCAGCGGCGATCAGGGGGCGCGCTGCAAGGCGAAGACGGCGCGCACCGTGCCCACGGTTGCGCCGCGCACATTGCGCAGGACGGGCGCGCGGTAGTTCTCCAGCAGCGCCCGCTGGCGGACATCGAGCAGGCCCAGCTGGTCGAGTACGGCGAAGGTGGCCGTCTGCAGGCTGCGGGTGGCGCCGTCGGCAATCTTGATGGCGATGCCAATGCCGGCCGAACGGATGCCGATGGTCTGGACGGCGTCGGCGCCCACCTTGCTGACCCAGTCGCCGCCACCGGCTTGCATGTAGGCGAGGTCGGAACGGGCCTGGCCTGACACCAGTGCCGGGTGCGCCGTCATGGCATCGAACAGCTGGCCCAGCGGCGCGCCAAGTTGCGGGTCGGCCCCGCCCTGGGCCAGTCGCGCGAACATGTGCGCCAGGCGCGACAGCGGCAGCGCGTAGTTGGGCGCCGAGCAGCCGTCCAGGCCCACGGGCATGGCCGCCTCCGGCATGTTGGCCAGGCTGGCCACGGCAGCGCGTATTGCCTGCTGGAGCGGGTGGCTGCGCGCCAGGTACTGGTCGACGGGGGCACCGTGCAGGCGGCACCAGGCCAGGAACCCGCTGTGCTTGCCGGAGCAGTTGTGGTGCACCTGGCGCCAGGCAACGCCGGCCGGCGCCGCCATGCCGACGCTGTCGTAATACAGGGGCGCATGGCAGCCGCAGGCCAGGCTGTGCTCGTCGAGACCGATCTTGGCGAGCATCGATTCCACGCCCGCCACGTGCATGGCTTCGCCCGAGTGGCTGGCGCACAGCAAGGCCACTTCATCGGGGCTGAAACCACACTGCGCGGGGCCGTCCGCGCACAGGAAGGGCAGCGCCTGAAACGGTTTGAGGGCGGAGCGGGTATAGGTCATGGCGTGCGGATCGCCTGCGCGCCACAGCAATTTTCCACGGGCATCGACGACGGCAATCGAGCCGCAGTGCACATTTTCTGCCGTATAGCCGCTGTCAGGAAAGCCGCGGGTGGTTTCAACAAGGGGGACCGGGAACATGGGCGGGGACGGGCCTGGTGGAAACCCTCACTGTAATCGAGATCGGCGTGCGCCGCTGGCCTTGCGCGCTGATCGTCGCCCGGCGCCAGCGGGGACCCGGCCGCTGACAGCGCACAGCCCGCCATGTTGCGGCAGGCCAGCGTGCAGAGGGCGCCCTGCTGGCGGCGAGGGGCCAGTTTGTATGCACACAGCACACTTCATCAGCGCTTTTTGACGTTCTGTCGCGCCGTTCGGCGTTTCGGTCGATGGCGCGGGCCGCCGTTGGCGGCGCTGGCTAGACTGCATTCATCGCCAGGCCAATAACGGTTCCGGCGAGCCAGCAGAAGCCTGCGGGCGCCGCGCCGATTCCCTGGGAACGGCGGCGCACACGGCGTAATTTCACCCAACTTTTTCGACAGGAATCATCATGCGTATCCGCACCCAACTTGCCCTCGCCCTCGCCACCGCCACCGTCACCCTCGGCGCCAGCGCCGCGCCATCGTCCACCGTGGAAGCGGGCAACGCGATGGTGGCAGTCCAAACCATCGCTGCCAGTGCGCCGCGGCTGCCGGGCGCCGCCGCCGCCGGTTTTGCGGGCAATTACGATCTGAACAATGGCGACACCATGCGGGTGTCGTACGAGCATCGTCGCCTGTTTGCTGAAATGGGCCAGCGCAAGGCCGAACTGGTGCCGATCGACGCCAACCGTTTCGCCCTGCGCGGCACCGACGTGCAACTGCGCTTCGATCAGCTGCCGTTTGCCACCGATGTCGTCGTCAGCGGTCGCTGATCCCGGCCAGGCGGGACGCTTCAGCGCAATGGCGCGCCGAAGCGTCCCGCCTGGTAGTCGATGATGGCCTGGTTGATTTCCTGGCGGGTATTCATGACGAACGGCCCGTGCGATACCACCGGTTCACCGATCGGTTCGGCATGCCCGAATACGATCAGGCTGTCTTGTTCGGCCCGCACATCGACGGCCTCGCCTTCATCGTTGAGCTCGACCAGGGTGGCGCCCGCCACGCGCTGGCCCACGATGGTCACGGCGCCGCGCACGACGTACAGGAACACGGTGCGCGCCAGCAAGCCGTCGAGACGCACTTCGGCGCCGCCCGGCAAGTCGATGGTGCTCATGAACACCCCCGTCATCGAGTTCACCGGACCACTGTGGCCCTGCCACTGCCCGGCGATCAGGTGCAAGGTGGCACCGTGACCGGCCGGCAGGGCGGGAATCTGCTCGACCTGCAAGCCCGTGTAGGCCGGTTCGCACATCTTGAAACGGCCGGGCAGGTTCACCCACAGTTGCAGCAGTTCGATGGGGCCGCCCTCGTCGAGGAATACCTGGGGCGACACTTCGGCGTGCACGATGCCGCGCCCTGCCGTCATCCACTGGACACCGCCGGCGCGAATGATGCTTTCGTGGCCCGCGCTGTCCTGGTGGGTGAGCATGCCGTCAAGAATGAAGGTGACGGTTTCGAAGCCCCGGTGCGGATGGGGACCGAACGGCAGCCCGTGGTTGTGCGGGGGGTAGGTCTGTGGACCATGGTGATTGAGGAAAAGAAACGGATCGAGTTGCGCCAGGTGCGGGTGGGGCAGGGGGCGCTGGGTCAGCAGGTCACCGATATCGTCACGGACCGCTTCATGCAGCCGTTTGATGGTCTTATCGCTCATGCTGTCGTGCTCCTTGCGAATATGTAATGAGCAAGACAGTACCTGAAAGCGCCCGAACGTGGCGCAACACGCTCGTGCGGGCGACGAGGCAAGCATGATCGCGCCGGCGCCAGCCAGCGCCAGCTGGCGCTGCCCGGCGCGGCCAGTGCCCTTGCGTGGCGGCGTCCGCGCAGCGGCCTCGACAGCAGGCGCGCCCGGCGGACGCGACCGGCATGCCGGCCGCGACACCACCAAGCGGTGCCTGGCCGGCCGCTGTTGCCACGCCGACCGACAGCGTGGCCGCTGCGCGCCGCCTCCGCGAGGGCTTATTGGCTGACGACGTCGCCCGAAAGATTGACCCGGTCGCCGGAGCGGAAGACGGGCAGGGTGCTTTGGGTGATGACGCGGGTGGTGCCATCGTCCATGCGCAAGGTGATGCGGTAGGCGCGCTCCTCGCCGGTTCCGGCACCGGTGGCGCCGCTGCCCGTGGTGCCACTGCTGCCGCTGCTGCCGGTGGCGCCGCCGCTGCCGGCGCGGGGCACCGCTTCGATCAGGGCGACAGTGGCGTTGTGGCTGGCGGCAGCCGCGCTCGTCGCTGGCATTGACGACTGCGCGCCGGTGCTGCCCGCCGTGGCGCCGCTGGCCGTGCTGCCGGCCGTACCGGACGTGCCCATGGTGCCACTGGCGCTTGTATCGGCGCCGGCCGTGGCGGCCGTGGCTGCCGTGGCTGCCGTGTTGCCAGCACCACCGTAATTGCTGCCGCTGGCGTTGTCGCCCGTGCTGCCGCTGCCCGTGGCGCTGGGGGCTGGGCTGGTACTGGTGCCCATGGTGGACGCGCTGCTGTCGCTGGTGCCTCCGCGCATTCCACTACAGCCTGCCAGCGTGACCGCCAGCATGCCCGCCAGTACGACGCTCTGTTGTTTTCGATTCATGATCAACTCCTTCGGTTGGTATCGTTACAGTGGGGGTACGTGACGATCCGGCTTGCCACTTTTATGAGAGCGGCGAAACGCGGCGACGTTCAGGTAGGTACAAGGTGGTACTGACCCACATCAAATAGTCGTTACCCAGCATTGCAGCATTGCAACAAATTGCAGCGCCAAGGCTGCGGCGACGTGGCGGTGTTGTGAAACCTGATGCGTGACGGTGCGACGAAGCCACTCCGGTAAGAGTGGTGGCACATGGCAGAGGTTCAGCCGGCTTTAGCGGCGTCTGTGGCAGATTAAATCATGGCAGCAGGCGACCGGCAGGGCGCCGGTCGCGCAGCGAGGTCAGGGCACGCGAGCGGGCGCCAGCGTTACGCGCGGCCACAGCAGGTAGAGCACGGCGGCGCTGACGAGCGCGGCGGCGCAATCGACCAGCCAGTCGCCAACCGTGGCGCCGCGGTAGGAAAAGAAGCTTTGGACGAACTCGTCGGCGGCGCCCATCGCGGCGATCGCCAGCACGCTGGCGACGGCGCGGCGGGCGGCGCTGCCGTTGATGCCGCAGAAAATCAGCAGGGTCAGCCCGGCATAGGCGAGCGAATGGAGCACGACGCCGCTGGCGAAATGGCCGATGCCGGCGCGGGCGCCAGGGATCGAGCCCAGCACGAGGATCGCCAGGTAAGCCAGGCAGGCCAGGCGGATACGGATATGGCTGATGGACGGGTCGATAAGAAGCAGGCGCAGCAGACGCAAAAAGGCAGGCATGGGAGGGCGACAAACGCGAACGCGAAACGGCGAGAATAGCACGACTTGCCGCCCGGCAGCGTGTTCCCTAAGGTGCTGTGGCAGCGTGCCCTGTTCGGGCGTGCCCATGGGGCGAGCGCCAGCGCCGCGGCGGCGCCGTCAGATGGTCAGCGCCGGCGCGCCACCGGCATAGTGGGCATCGTAGCAGCTGCGGCAATCGAGGCACAGCAAGTGCGCCGTGTGGACATGGGTCTGACGCAAGATCAGGTTCAGGCAGGCTTTCTGACACTTGGGGCAGGGCTCGCGAACGGTGCCGAAACTCTGCAGTTCGAGCGGCGTCTTGCGGTCCTCCGGGCAATCGACGACCGAATGGGGATTGAGTTCGGTCAGCAGCAGCGCTTCGCCTGGTTGGTCGCGCCGACGCCCGTATAAAGGATGGCCGGCATGAGCGGACGGGGTGAAAAAGGGCGGTTGGGTCATCCGATCTGCTCCTTCGATGGAACCGGCCTGGCAAGGCGCACCGGGCGAGGAACTTCAATATAGCTGATTGCCAGCCGCCTTCAAGCTATTCAGAGCGACAGTTGAAAGCGCTTGAAGGCCATGCGCGAAAATTGCCAAAAAAAACCTTGGCAGATTGATACGCTCGGTGCCCGGGCTGTGCTGATCGACCCGATCAGCCCGCCGTCGGTTCGGCGCATGCGGCTACACCAAAAAAAGCCAACCGGGTCAACGGTTGGCTCTTCGAAAAATCAGGACAGCGGGCGCATTACTGCAGCAGCGACATCACCATCGACGCCATGCTGTTGCTCTGCTTGAGCATGGCGGTACCGGCTTGCATCAACATCTGCTTCGAGGTCATGCTCGCGCTTTCCGAGGCGAAGTCGACGTCCATGATGCGGCCGGTTGAGGCCTTGGTGCTGATGCCCGACAAATTATTGCAGACGTGGTCGAGGCGGTTCGAGGCCGCGCCCAGCGCCGAACGCACGGTGCTGACAGCGGCGATGGAGCTGTCGAGCAAGCCGATGGTGGCGTTTGCAGTGGCCGACAGGGCACCGGGACCGCTGGCGGTCATGGCTTGAGCGGCGCTGGCGCCGATCTGGAAGGTCATTGATGACGAAGCGCCAGAGGCGTGCCCGTCAAACCATTAAAAGTTTTTCCGCAGGCGCTGCAGCGGTAGCGCAGCAGGCCATTGGCGAAGCCGTGGCGGCCGGATTGGCGCGATGCGCAGCGGGGACACGCGCTGCACGCGCGGGCGATCTGGTCGATCAGCGCGGCGATGCGCTCGCCGTTGACGAGCGCCGACATGAAGCAGCACACGGCCAGCCTCTGGTGCGTATTGAAGGCGCGCAGTCGGGAAAACAGGCGGGTGAAATCAGGACGGACCTGCTTGCCTTGTGCCACGCGGCTCTCCCATCACGTTGGTGGAGCAGGTTTGACCTCGGCAGTTCAAATCGGTTCGGGGACGACCCACAGCCAACGGTGAACGCGCCAAAAAAAATGCCCTCCGTGGTGGAGGGCAAACCCGTAGGGGCCAGGCTGAGAATTCGAGTGGCGCGCTACCGCGGGCAACGCGCCTGGCTGCAATCACGCATATCGGTGGCGTGTAAAGCAGCTGAATTCAGTATAGTTACGCCATATGACACTGGAATGACATAGCGTAAAACAATTTGTCGGCGCCCGGTGCAGCGCGCGGACAAAAAAAAGCCCGCTGATGAAAGCGGGCTGAAGACTATTTTCTTGGAGGAGAATAGTGGAGACAGGTGCAGTATGCGGTCCTGCTAGATATTCGTCCAATTGACAGTTGAGATATCAGATATTTATTTTGGGAATATCTCAGACTGCCGAGATCGTCACTTCGATATTGCCGCGGGTGGCGTTCGAGTACGGGCACACTTCGTGGGCCTTGGCGACGAGCGCTGCCGCCGCTTCCGGCGCCATGCCGGGCGTGCTCACTTGCAGGCGCACGGCCAGGCCGAAGCCGCCGTTGCCGTTCGGGCCGATATCGACCTGCGCAGTCACCGCGGCGTCCTGAGGCACCGGGGTCTTGAGCGCGCCGGCGACAAATTTCATGGCCGACAGGAAGCACGCGGCATAGCCTGCCGCAAACAGTTGCTCAGGGTTGGTGCCGGCGGCGCCGTTGCCACCCAGTTCCTTTGGCGCAGCCAGGGCGACGTCGAGCGCCTGGTCGCTGGAGGTGGCACGGCCGTCACGGCCGCCGGTGGCGCGCGATACTGCGGTGTAAAGAACTTGCATGAGAGACTCCTGGTGGATGAGGGCAGTGCCAGTGCAGTGCCGATGTAGTAATAATAGCGCGCAATTTAATTGTGTGCAATTTAATTAAAGCTATCGGTGGCATAGCCGAACCGGCGCCGCGCCTTGCCTGTCGCTTAAGGCTTGAGCATGGTGTCACGTACCTGCGCCAGGCCCTGGCGCAATTCCACCAGCGCCGGCACGTCCTTGCCGGTCGCGCACAGCATTTGTCCGGGAATATCGGTGGCCTGGCCGCGCAGGGCGTGCCCGGGCCCGGTGAGGGAAATGCGCACCTGGCGTTCGTCATGGGGATCGCGCTTGCGTTCGAGCAAGCCACTGCTTTCGAGACGCTTCAGTAGCGGCGTGAGCGTGCCGGAGTCGAGAAACAGGCGGGCGCCGATGTCCTTGACCAGGATGCCGTCGTGCTCCCACAGCACCAGCATGACCAGGTATTGCGGGTAAGTCAGGCCCAGCACGTCGAGCAGCGGTTTGTAGGTCTTGGTGACGGCATGGGAGGCGGAATAGAGCGCGAAGCAAAACTGGTTGTCGAGCCCCAGCAGGTTGGTGCTGGCGAGCGCCGCGTCGTCCGGGCCTGCGCTCATGGGGCCACCTTGACCGTGTAATTGAGCGCCAGCCGGCCGCCGTCGGCGTAGATGGTCTGGCCCGTCATGTAGGAGGCGTCGTCGCTGGCGAGGAAGGCGGCGAGGGCGGCGACTTCGTGCGGCTCGCCGCAACGGCCCAGGGGTGTACGCGACAGGATGGTGTGGCGCGCTTCGGGGCTGCCCATGACGGCTTGCTGCGCCAGTTCGGTCAGGATGGTGCCGGGGCCGATGCCGTTGACGCGGATGCCGTACGGCGCCAGGCTGAGCGCCATCACCTTGGTCAGCTGGTTGATGCCCCCCTTCGAGACCACGTAGGGGACCTGGTTGGGGATGGCCAGTTGCGCATTGACGCTCGACATGTTGATGATGGCGCCGCTGCCCTGCTTGACCATCTCGCGGGCCGCCGCCTGGCCGCACAGGAACATCGATTTCAGGTTGGTACGGATGACCCGGTCGAAATCATCCTCGGCCAGGTCGAGGAAGTCGGCGGCATGGGTGATGCCGGCATTGTTGATGAGAATATCGATGCGGCCGAAGCGCTGCATGGTCAGCGCGATCATGGCATCGACGTCGGCCTTCTGTCCCACGTCGCCGGCGAAGAAGGCGGCGTCAGGGCCCAGTGCGGCAGCCGCTGCCGCACCGTCCGGCTTGATATCGACCAGCATGACCTTGGCGCCCTCCTGGCGCAGGCGCTGGGCGCAGGCGAGGCCGATGCCCTGGGTCGCGCCCGTGATGATGGCAACTCGATCGGCTAATTTCATGGAACGCTTTCAATGGGGGCAGAAGACTCGATTGTAAACGGCTGCCGGGGCAGCGCCCATGGGTAAAGCGCTAGAGCACCAGCGGGCTGTCGGGCAACTCGTTGTCGCGCGGCCCCGTGGCGGGAAATTGCGCGCGCAGCAAGGTGTTGACCTTGTCGATGGCGGCAAGCGTGCTGACGCGAAACTCGCCGCGGGCGAACCCTGCCGTCATGGTGGTGCACACCGCTTGCCAGGTCGCCGGATCGATTTTACGGCCGATCGCCCGGTCGGCGACGATGTCGACGGCGCGCTCGGCCAGATTGATGTAGATCAGCACGCCACAGTTGTCTTCCGTATCCCACACGCCGTGTTCGGCGAACAGGGCCAGCGCGCGCTGGCGGTTGCCCACGCCGGCCCACACCAGGTCGAGCGGCAGCGCCGCTTCGACGATCAGGCGCAGTTCGCTGCGGTGGGTTTGCTCGCCCGCCTTGATGGCGCTGGCGATGTCGGCCAGGGCATCTTGCGGGAAGGCGCGGCGGCCGTGGCCGGCGCCCGTCGTCAGGTGGCGCCAGGTGCGGGCGAGGCGGTTCGGTGGTGGCATATGGTTCTCCATCAGGTTCTCCATTACCAGTTCCCCGAGGCGCCGCCGCCGTCGAAACTGCCGCCGCCGCCACCACCGAATCCGCCACCGCCGCCGCCGCCGAATCCGCCGCCACCGCCGCCGCCGCGGCCCAGGCTGCCCAGGGCGGTGCCGAGGATGAAGCCGGTGGCGTTGCCGCCCCAGCCGCCGCGCGCGAGACGCGCACCGCGGGGGCGGAACACACTGGCGAGGACAAACACACCGATCAATATCATGGGCAGCCAGCCGAAGCCGCCTGCGGCACGTTCGGCCGGCGCCGGCTGCGGCGCGGCGGGAAATTGCTCCTGGTTGAGCAGGGTGGCGATGGCGCCCACGCCGGCCACCAGGCCTTCGTAAAACTGGTTTTTCTGGAAATACGGCGCGATCACATCCTGCAGCACCTGTTTCGATTTCGCATCCGTGAGCACGCCCTGCACCCCGCGCCCCGCTTCGATGCGCAAGCGGCGCAGCGCGGCCGGATTGTTCTTGGCCACCACCAGCAGCACGCCGTCATCGACGCCCTTGCGGCCCAGTTTCCAGGCGTCGGCCACGCGGATGCTGTATTGCTCGATCTGCTCGGGCTCGGTGGTGTTGACGGTCAGCACGGCGATCTGGCTGCCGGTCCGGGCCTGGTAGTCAGTGAGCACCGCTTCGAGCTTCTGGCGCTGGGCCGCATCGAGCATGCCGCCCTGGTCGGTGACGAGCGCGGCGAGTTTTGGCACCGGCTGCTGCGCCATGGCCGGCGCGGCCACCGCGAGCAGCATGGCCAGCGCCGCCGTGCAGAGCGCGCGCAGCCAGCCCGGCGCGGACGGCGCGGTGCGCAGGTTCAGGATCAGGCGCGAAGACGGCATGGGATCACTTGCCGAAGTTGACGGACGGCGCGGTGGAAATGGCTTTCTCGTTTTCCACCGTGAACGCGGGCTTGGCCTTGTAGCCGAACGCCATCGCCGTCAGGTTGTTCGGAAAGCTGCGCACGGTGACGTTGTAGTCCTGCACGGCGACGATGTAACGCTGGCGCGCCACGGTGATGCGGTTCTCGGTGCCTTCGAGCTGCGACTGCAGGTCGCGAAAGCCGGCGTCGGCTTTCAGGTTCGGATACTGCTCCGTCACCACCATCAGGCGCGACAGCGCCTGCGTCAGTTGCCCCTGCGCCTGCTGGTATTTTTCGAACGCGGCCGGATCGTTCAGCACTTCCGGCGTCACCTGCATGCTGGTGGCCGAGGCGCGCGCCCGCGTCACCGCTTCGAGCGTGTCTTTTTCGTGCGAGGCATAGCCCTTGACGGTGTTGACCAGGTTGGGAATCAGGTCGGCGCGCCGCTGGTACTGGTTGACCACTTCGCTCCACGCGGCCTTGGTCGCCTCGTCCTTCGACTGGAACTGGTTGTAGCCGCAGCCGGACAGGATTGATGCCAGCAGCGACACGGTCAGCAGCAGGCGGGTCCAGCGGGAAAAACGTTGAGAAATCATGGGGTTGGTCCTGGCGGGTTGTCGAATGAATAAAATATACCTGAAATGGCCGCGCACCGTCGTTTTAAGCGTGTGCGCAAGTGCGCGGGGGCGCGACGGCGCCGCCGGATACTGCTGCGGGCACGGTACAATGTCGCGTTTGTAATTTTCCAGAAAGGTCGGGCGTGAATTTCATCGACAAGCTGTCCACGGCGTGGACCACCAGCAATTCCTTGTTGTGCGTCGGTCTCGATCCCGACCCGTCGAAGTTTCCCGGCGCCATGCACGGCAAGCCCGCGGCCATCTTCGACTTTTGCAAGGCGATCATCGACGCCACCGCCGACCTGGCCTGCGCCTTCAAGCCGCAGATCGCCTACTTTGCCGCCCTCGGCGCCGAAGCCCAGCTCGAACAAGTGTGCGCCTACCTGCGCGCCAACTATCCGCACGTGCCGCTGCTGCTCGACGCCAAGCGGGGCGACATCGGCGCCACCGCCCACCAGTACGCGCGCGAAGCCTACGACCGCTACGGCGCCGACGCCGTCACCCTCAGTCCCTACATGGGCTTCGATTCGGTCGAACCTTACCTGGCCTGGCAAGACCGCGGCCAGATCATCCTGTGCCGCACCTCCAACCCGGGCGGCTCGGACCTGCAGTTTCTCGACGTCGGCGGGCGTCCCCTGTACCAGCACGTGGCGGCCATGGTGGCCAATCAGTGGAACCGCAACGGCCAGTGCGCGCTGGTGGTGGGCGCCACCTTCCCCGACGAACTGGCGCAGGTGCGGGCACTGGTGGGCGCGATGCCCATCCTGGTGCCGGGCATCGGCGCGCAAGGGGGCGATGTGGCCGCCACCGTGGCCGGTGGCCAGACGGCGGCCGGCACGGGCTTGATGATCAGTTCCTCACGGGCGATCCTGTACGCCAGCCCGGCCGCGGGCGAAGATTTCGCCGCGGCGGCGCGGCGGGTGGCGCTGGCCACCCGCGACGACGTCAACGCGCACCGCCAGGGCGCGTAGGTCGCGCAACAAACCTTAACGCCGGGTCGGCGCGATCGACTCGGCGTAATCGTACAGTTCGCCAAGAATGGTCTCGGCGCGCTCGTCGGCGTCCTCGGACAGCACATCGATCTCCGCAAACAGCTGTTCGATGGTGCGGGCGGCGCCGGCGCCGTCGAACAGGCGCGCCGCGCGGTGCTGCTCCCACGAAAACCGTTCGGCCTCGCCCAGGGTCTCCGGATAGTTGCGCGCCCGAAAACGAAACAGCAATTCGTCGAGACGTTCGTCGTCGAACGCGGGCCGCGCCGCCGCCAGCTTTTGCGGCGTCAGCGCGCGCAGGCTGTCGAGGGTGCGGCGGTCGTTGTTGCCGACAAAACCGCCATACAGGTCTTCGTCGACGTCGAGCGGGGCGGCGGCGGGACGCCGGTACACCTGCGCCCACAGGCTCGACAGGTCGGGCCCGGCGGCCACCGCGCGCGCGTTGGCACGGCCCTGTTCGACGTCGATGCCCCAGCGCGCGGCCATGGCGGGACTGAGGGTTTTCAAGTTAGACACCAGCATCGGCGACTTGTTGATGTGCACGCTCTTGATGGGCAGCCGGCCTACCCCTTCGGGCAAGTCGGCGCTGCGGGTGAACATGCGCAGGCGCACCGTGTCGGCATCGAGGCCGAACAGTTCGGCCGGGTCGTGGGCGCAGTCCCACACCAGGATTTCATTCTTGTTGGTGGGGTGGGCCGCCAGCGGAAAGACGATCGCCAGGCAACCGCGTTCGACGGGAAACATGCCCGACACGTGCAGGAAGGGCTGGCGCGCGGCGGGCGCCAGGTGCAGGCCGATTTCAGTGGCGACCTTGTCTTTCTTGTGCAGGCCCAGGCAGAACGCAAACAGCTTGGGCTGGCGATCGCGGATCAGGCGCGCCAGCGCGATGGTGGCGCGCACGTCGGACAGGGCGTCGTGCGCCGCTTCGTGCAGCAAGCCGTTGGCGCGCGCCAGGTCTTCCAGGCGGAAACTCGGCTTGCCATCCTCGCGCAGCGGCCATTCGATGCCTTCCGGGCGCAGCGCATACGTCATGCGCACCACGTCGAGCAAGTCCCAGCGGCCGCACTGGTTTTGCCATTCGCGCGCGTAGGGATCGATCAGGTTGCGCCAGAACAGAAAGCGCGTGACTTCATCGTCGAAGCGGATGGTGTTGTAGCCCACCCCGATGGTGCCCGACTGGCTGAACGCCGCTTCGACGGTGGCGGCGAACTGGTGCTCGGGCACGCCCCATTGCTGGCATTGCTGCGGGGTGATGCCGGTGATCAGGCAGGACTGCGGGTCCGGTAAAAAATCCGGTGCCGGCTGGCAGTACAGCATGATCGGCTCGCCAATCTCGTTGAGATCGGCATCGGTGCGGATCGCGGCGAACTGGGCCGGACGATCGCGACGCGGCACGGCGCCGAAGGTTTCATAGTCGTGCCAGAGAAAGGTATGCGTGGTCATGGGGGGGAGGCGAGTGAAGGCCGGCGTATGGTGTCACGAATCGCCCGCTGCCGCCAGTGGCGCCATCACATGTGCACCTGGTTGCGCCCCGCTTCCTTGGCCCGGTACAGGGCGGCATCGGCGGCGGCGATCAGCCCCGTTTCGTCCATCGTCTCGACCAGTCGGGCCACCCCGAGCGAACCGGTCAGGTGCGGCAGGGGCAGGCGCATGTCCTTGAACACCACCACCTGGCGCAGGCGCTGGCACAGGCGCTCGGCCACCATGCTGGCCAGCTTTTCGCTCGTGTCGGGCAGGATCACCAGCATTTCTTCGCCACCGTAACGGACCGCGAAGTCGGACGGGCGCAGCGCCTTGGCGATCACCCCGGCGGCGCCGCGCAAGGCGTCGTCGCCGGCCAGGTGGCCGTGGCTGTCGTTGAAGCGCTTGAAATGGTCGAGATCGATCATCACCAGTGACAGGGGCAGGCCGTCGCGGCGCGCCTTGCCGATCATTTTCGGCAGCATGTCGTTGAGCCAGGCGCGGTTGTACAAGCCCGTCAAGCCGTCGTTCATCGACAGCTGGCGATAAAATTCGCCCAGCTTCTGGCGCTTGCGCGAGGTGGCGCTGGCGGCGCGGATGCGAAACGACAGCATGCGCAGCAGGTTGCGGGCGACGCCATTGAGACCGTCGATCAGCTGCCAGACCAGGTCGCCGTCGATGACCAGCAGGTCGCTGTCGGCCGTGGCGCGGATGTCGGCCAGGTTGGTCGTTTCGTCCAGCACCGACTGCTCGCCCACGCTCTCCCCCGGCAAGATCTTGCTGACGGTGCCATCGGTGGCCGTTTCGGCCAGCGCGCCGCTCAGGACGATGAACAGGCGGGCGCGGAAGGTGTCTTCCAGGCGCTGGTCGCGCGGCAGGCGGCAGATGCTGCAGCCGGCCAGCAGGGGGCGTAACTGGTTTTCATCGACGCCGCCGAACAGTTGCAGGTCGCAGAGGCGATAGGAGGAGGCGGCGAAGGTGCCGATGTGATCCACAGTGATCTTTCTGTCTTGTACGTATAATTCGTGTATGCACAGTCATCATAACTCATTGCAACACGAACAAGCCGGCGCTGGCCGTCAGCTTTCATGATAGTCGCCGCCGCGCACTTGGTCGATGCCGCCGGCGTGCGCCACGTGCGCGACGGCGCCGCCCGCATCGTTTGCCTGGTGCCGTCGATCACGGAGTTGTTGTGCGAGCTGGGCCTGGCCGGGCAACTGGTGGGCCGCACCGGCTTTTGCATCCACCCGGCCGCGCAGGTGAGGTCGATCGCCAAGGTGGGCGGCACCAAGGATGTGAACCTGGAAAAAATCCGCCGGCTGGCACCCACCCACGTGATCGTCAACATCGACGAAAATACCAGGCCCACCGCCGATGCCCTGGCGCACATCGTGCCACACGTCGTCGTCACGCACCCGCTGGCGCCGCGCGACAACCTGGCGCTGGCGCGCTTGATGGGGGCACTATTTGCCGTGGAAGCGGCGGCCGAGCGCTGGTGCGCGCAGTTCGAGGCCGCTTACGCGCGCCTGCTGGCACTGCCGAAAGGCCCGCCGCGCACCATGCTCTATTGTATTTGGCAGGACCCGTGGATGGCGGTGTCGGCCGACACCTATATCGCCCGCATGATGGACTTGATCGGCTGGCGCGTGCCGGCCTTGCCGGACCCGAAGCGCTACCCGTGTTTTCGCTGGGATGCCGCGTTGGTCGACGGCATCGACGGCGTGCTGCTGTCGACGGAACCGTATCGGTTTACCGAGGCGCACGCGGACGCGCTGGAACAGCAGATCGGCAAGCCGGTACTGCTGGTCGATGGTGAAATGATGTCGTGGTATGGCAGCCGCGCGGTGCAGGCACTGCAGTACCTGGGTACGCTGAGCGGCCAGGTGTGAGGGGAGGGCATGCTGCCTGGTCGAGCCCGCACCAGGCAGTCGAGGGGGCCGCTTATTCTTCTTCGGCGGGTTCGGCGATGACGGGGGTTTTGTGCAACTGCTTGTCGTGCAGGCGGCCCAGCGCGCTGTCGATTGCACGCTTGAGCTTGTCGGCTGCGCCGCTGATCGCCTGGTGCAAGGTGGCGCCGTGTTCGGTGACGGCGATCGGCTGGTAATTGGTCACGCGCGCTTCGAGCATGCAGCGGTTGCCGCCGTCGGTGGATTTCTGGCTGTTGTCGGCGGAAAGGTGCACTTCCACGCGGGTGATCTGTTCACCAAAGCGGGCCACGGCCGCCTTGACGACGGTCTCGACGTGTTCGTCCAGGCCGTTATGACGTTCGATGGTTTTGTCGGTGTTGATATTGATTTGCATAGTGACTCCTTGGTGGTTGTTCAGGTGCTGCCCCAACCATGGGCGCTTGACGCAAGCGCTGCTGCCGCGCGCCCTGGCTGCTCTGCGCACCTGCCTGATCTTACACCGATCGGCGCTTGCCCCGTCGTACGCCAGCGCACTCAGCTCTTGAGCAGGCCGGCGGCGATATTGATCGACAGGCCCAGCACCACCAGGTTGAAAAAAAAGTTCAGCACCGAGTGGCCCAGCACCAGCTTGCGCATCTTCGACCCCATCACTTGCACGTCCGAGGTCTGCACCGCCACCGAGATGGTGAACGAGAAATACAGGAAGTCCCAGTAGTCGGGCTGCTCCTCGTCATCGGGGAACTTGAGAGGCAATTCGGTGCCGTCGCAGCGGTAGTACTTGTGCGCGTAATGAAAGCAGAACAGCACGCCCACCAGCAGCCACGAGCCGATCAGGGTGCTCACCGTCAGCGCGTAGCGGCCGGCCCGCTCGGCGCCCCTGGCATCGGCCAGCTGGGCCAGTTCCACAAAAATCGCCGTCAGGCTGCACACGGAGGCGATCACCAGCACCAGCAGCACCACGCCCGCGTTCTCGTCTTCCTTGTCGGCGCGCGCGTTGACCTGCGCGCTGTCCGAGGTCACCACGATGCGCATCATGATGATCAGGAAGCACCATACCGCCACGTTCCAGGCGATCAGCGCGCGGCTGACCCAGTGCATGTCGGCGGGCAGCGCGGCGGCGGTGACGGCGCCGATCAGGGTCGACGCGAGCATGTTGGGGCGGCTGGAAATGAAGCTGTGCCAGGTGCTTGAATTCATTGCTTGCCGATCGGGAATGGAAATGGGCGGATTATTCCACAGCAGTGACGGGAAGCATTATTTAACCGCGGCATGCTGCTTGTCCAGGGCCTCTTGCTCTTCCTTTTCGTGGTGGGGAAAGCGGTCCATGCGCGATAGCACGGGAAATTTCCAGGCCCACAATCCCGTCACCACCAGGGTGGCGACACCGCCCGCGACGATGGCCCTGACCAGGCCCAGCCAGCCAGCGGCCAGCCCCGATTCGAATTCGCCCAGTTCATTCGAGGCGCCGATGAACACGGCGCTGACGGCGCTGACGCGGCCGCGGATGTCGTCGGGCGTTTCATACTGGACCAGCAGGTGGCGGATGTAGACGCTGACCATGTCGCCCACGCCCAGCAGGAACAGCGCGGCCAGGGCAATGGCCAGGCTGCTCGTGGCGCCCAGCACCACCGTGGCCAGGCCGAACAGGCCGACGCCGCCGAACATCCACAGGCCCACGTGGCGGCGGATCGGCCGGATCGCCAGCACGACCGAGCACAGGGCGGCGCCGGCGCCGGGCGCGGTGCGCAGCAGGCCCAGGCCCGTTGGCCCCGCCTGCAGCACGTCGCGCGCATACGCCGGCAGCAGCGCGGTGGCGCCGCCGAACAGCACGGCGAACAGGTCGAGCGAAATGGCGCCCAGGATGATGGGCCGCGAGCGGACAAAGCGCATCCCTTCGAGCACCGTGTGCCAGCTGGCCGGTCCGCTGCTGTGGACCTGCGTACGGCTTTTGGTGCGCGTCATCAGGACGGTGGCGATCAGCAGCAGGGCGGCGGACACCATGTACACGCATTTCGGTCCCGCCAGGTAGAGCAGGCCACCGAGCACGGGGCCGGTGATGACGGCCACGTGAAAGGCCGAGGAACTGAGCGCCACCGCCTGGCTGAAGCTCTCGAGCGGCACCAGGTTTTTCAGGATCGCCTGCGAGGCCGGCATCATGAAGGCGCGTGCGCTGCCAAACAGCACCAGGATGGCGAACACGGGCCACACGACGGCGCTGCCGCTGACGCTAAAGAGCAGCAGCAGGATCGATACCAGCAATTGCAGGGCCAGGCAGACGGCGATCACGCTGCGGCGGTTGTAGCGGTCGGCGACATGGCCGGCCGGCAGGATCAGGACCAGGAACGGGGCGAACTGGGCCAGCCCGATCAGGCCCAGGTCGTACAGGCTGCCGGTGATGTCATAGACTTGCCAGCCGATGGCCACGCTTTGCATTTGCACGGCCAGGGTGCCCAGCACGCGCGAGGACAGGTAAAAGGCGAAATTGCGGTTGCGCAGGACGGTGGCGGCGGAACTGGCGGCGGACTGCTCGGACATGCGGACTTTCGACGGGGAAGCAGCGCGCAATTATGCCCGATTCAGCCACGCCTTGCCGGCGCCGGCCCTGCCGCCGCCGGCGCGTCGCCGGCGTGTATTTACGGCCTGGCCAGGTCCGCTTCGCTGGTAAACGCATCGGCAAAAAATTCGTCGGCCGGCAAGCCGCAGCGGGCGACGAAATCGCGTTGCGCCGCTTCGATCATGACGGGGGCGCCGCAGGCATACACCTGCAGGCCGGCCATATCGGGCACATCGTCGATGACGGCGGCGTGGACGAAGCCGGTGCGGCCGGTCCAGTGGTCTTCCGGCAGCGGCGCCGACACCACCGGCACGTAGCGGAAGTGGGGCAGGATCTGCGCCCATTGCTCGCACAGGGCGTGCATGTACAGGTCCTGCGGACGGCGACCGCCCCAGTACAGGCTGACGGGGCGCTCGGACTTGAGGTGGATCAGGTGTTCGATCAGCGCCTTGACGGGCGCGAAGCCCGTGCCCGAGGCCAGCAGCACGATGGGCTTGCTGGAGTCTTCGCGCAAATAAAAGGTGCCCAGCGGGCCTTCGAAGCGCACAATGTCGCGCTCTTTCATGGTGGAAAACAGCGCGTCCGTGAACAGGCCGCCCGGCATGTGGCGGATGTGCAGGGTGACGGGCGACTCCAGGCTCGACGGGGCGTTGGCGATGCTGTAGGCGCGCCGCTTGCCATCCTTGAACAGCAATTCGAGGTACTGGCCGGCGCGGTAGGCCAGCGCTTCATTGGCGGGCAGCTGCAGGCTCACGACGATGACGTCGGGCGCGACTTTGTCGAGCCTGGCGACGCGCGCAGGCATCTTGCGCACCGGATAGTCGGTGCTGCCGGCCACTTCGCGCGCTTCGATGACCAGGTCGGCCTCGGTGGTGGCGCAGCAAAACAGGGCAAAGCCGGCTGCCGCTTCGTCGGCCGACAGGGCGCGCTGCTGGTGGGCGCGGTGGCTGACGGCGCCTTCGAGCACCTTGCCCTTGCAGGAACCGCAGGCGCCGTTCTTGCAGCCATAGGGCAAGCCGATGCCGGCCCGAATCGCCGCACCCAACACCGTTTCACCGGCTTCGCAGGTGAAGCGGTGGCCGCTTGGTGCAACCGTGATCTGGAACGTCATACAATCTCCCTCATGAAACCATTGAACAAGCAAAAATTTAAGCGGCCGCGCCTGCTTATCATCGGTTGCGGCGACGTCGGCATGCGCCTGTTGCCGCTGGTGCGCGCGCGCTTTCGGGTGTTTGCCGTCACCAGCAGCCCTGAACGTTGCGCGGCCCTGCGCGCGGCCGGCGCCGTGCCGATTGTCGCCAACCTCGACCAGCGCGCCAGCCTGCGGCGCCTGAAAGGGCTGGCCCGCCACATCGTGCACCTGGCGCCGCCGCCGGGGCAGGGGGTGCTCGACCAGCGCAGCCGCAAGCTGGCCGCCATTTTACCCGACGGCGCGCGCCTCGTTTATGTGAGCACCAGTGGCGTGTACGGCGATTGCCAGGGGGAATTGATCGACGAAACGCGCCCGCTGGCGCCGCGCAACGCGCGTGCCATCCGCCGCGTCGACGCCGAGCGCGTGCTGCGCCAGTGGGCCCGGGGCAGCGGCAGCAGCCTGGCCATCGTGCGCGCGCCCGGCATCTATGCACGCGAGCGCTTGCCGCTTGAGCGCTTGCGCCTGGGCACGCCCGCGCTGGCGGCGGCCGACGACGTCTTTACCAACCATATCCATGCCGACGACCTGGCCCGCATCGTCGCGCTGGCGCTGGTGCGGGGCCTGCCGGGACGGATCTACAACGCCGTCGATGACACGCAACTGCAGATGGCGGCGTATTTCGACGCGGTGGCCGACGCTTTCGGCATGGCCCGTCCACCGCGGCTGGCGCGCGCGGCGCTGGCGCAGCAGGTGTCGCCGCAGTTGCTCAGTTTTATGAGCGAATCGCGGCGCATCGGCAACGATCGCATCAAGCGCGAGTTGGGCGTGCGCTTGCGCTACCCGCAGATCGGGCCGGCGCTGGCGGCGATGGCCGCCAGCGGGTAAGCCGGCGGCCTATTGTTTTTTTTGCTGGGCGCGGCGCTGCTGCTGCTTTTGCTGCGTCAGTACCTTTTGCTTGCGCTGCTCGAACAGCGCCTTGGCGTCGTCCTTGGCGCGTTCGATCGTGCGCATGGCTTCGTGGTCGTCGTGGGCGACGAAATACTCGGCGTCCTGGGCATCGACGACGAGCTTGATGGCGGCGGCATCGTCGAGCTCGTATATTTCAGTCAATAAAGTCGTGACCTCATCGAGGAATTCTTCGTATGTCATTTCGCGGCGCCTGTTGTTGGTGAAATTAAACCCATTACGGGCAGAGCGCCATTCTAACGCAAGCGCCGGTGCGGTCGCGGCGCGCCGGCCGGGCAATTTCTGTGCGGAAATTCATTCTGCATGGTGTGGTCGGTACGATAAGGCTCGCTTAAGTAATCGGCCTTGCTGCCGTGTATGCTCATTGGGTCTGCTGAAGCAATCGACTTCTTCCCGCGGACGACTCCATTTAACACGGCACCCCGTACGCTGGTGTGCCTGCGATCTTGAAAGGATTACGACAATGAGCAAGCAATCGACCAATATGGCCGTCTACAACCCGGCCAAGGTGCTCGACGCGATCATCGCCAAACTGAAGTTGAAAAACGACGCCGCGCTCTCGCGCGTGCTCGAAGTGGCCCCGCCCGTCATCAGCAAGATCCGTCACCGGACCCTGCCCATCGGCGCCACCATCTTGCTGCGCATGCATGAAGCGAGCGCCATCAGCATCCGCGAACTGCGGGCCCTGATGGCCAGTCCGCCGGAGCCGTCGGCGGCGTAAGGCGGGCAGCGCGGGGCGCTCAGCAAAGCGGCGCGCTGAGCGCCACGCGCGCGCAATAACTGGCCGGTCGCGTCAGGGCGCAGTAGCTGGCCGGCCGCGTCAGTGCGCAGTAGCTGGCGCGCGCCGCATCGTCGTCATCCTCATCGAACTCGACGTCGGGCCCGTGGTGCAGGAAATAGCCGAAGGTGTCGGCGCAGTCGCGCGCGTACTTGACGGTGTCGAGGATGTGGCAGTGCCAGAACGCGTCGACGTCGGGTGCCGGCGAGGGCGTGGCGCCAGGGTTGTCCCTGGCGAACAGCAAAAATTCGCGGTACGCCATTTCGGCGGCCACGCTGCGCGCTTCTGTCCAGCCCAGCCCTGCGCGCGGGTGCATCAGGCGCGTACGAACGGTTGACAGGTCAAGCGCTGCAAGCGGTGCAATCAGTACACGGGCGCGTTTCACATTCATGGTGACTCCTCGGTCGTCGGGATGGATAAAAGGGCGGTCGCCGCCTGATGGCAGCAATCCGTCAGCCGCTTGCGCAATCTTCAATTGTTTGCTTGCAAAGACTGACGGAAATCAAACTATCCACTCCCTAGCCTGTGAGACATTGATCTTTATCAATGGTCTCAGGAATCGTGCCCGCCTTGCCCCGATCAGGCGGCCAGCAGCGTGGCGCTGTTCGCCGCCGAGCACCAGGCGCTCGTTTGCGCGCTGGCGCCAAGCGAGCACCACGCCGTGCCCAGGCCTTTGGCGGTGGCGGAGCACCATGCCGTGCCGCTTGCTTCTGCCCCTGTGCGCGCGGTCCCCGCCTTGTCGTCGAGCGAGCACCAAGCCGTCTGCCGGGCGCTGGCGCCGTCGTTGAGCGAGCACCAGGCGGTGGCGTGCGCGCCGCTCAGGCAGGCTTCGCCGAAGGTGGCCCGGTACAGCGCATGCATGCGCGCGCCAAACGCGGGGTGGTCGGCGGCGTCGTCCTCGCCCAGTCCCACGTAGGGATGGTGGTGCAGGAAGTAGCCGAAGGCCTGCTGGCAATCGGCCGCATATTTGCGGGTGTCGAGGATGTGGTAGTGCCAGAAGGTGTCGACGTCCACCAGCGGGGCGATAGGCTCTTGCGGGTACATGTGCATCATGCACAGGAAGCGGCGGTATTCCACTTCGATGGCATCGGCGTGCGCGGCCGTCCAGCCCTCGCCGGATTGCTGGTGCATCAGCTTGACCTTGATCGCATCCAGGTCGAGTTTGGCGATGTCGTGCATTGCATTGATCGAGTTCATGGCGTCATCCTTGGTGTCGGAAGGTAGATCATTGTGTAGGCGGATACTGGCCCGTTGCGGCATCGTGACGTACATTTCCTGAGGAGAAATCCGATCGTCCTGCCAGCTAAAGTCCGCCCTCGTGGGCACTGCCGCACCGTGCTCGGTGTCAAACAGTCCGCTCATTGTTGCTGACTGGAAGCGGGTTTAACTTGACATTGATCAACGGTTTTTCGACTGTATTCCGAACGCGACGGATTGGTCCTAAGGCGTTTTTCCGCTTGCACTACAGCGAAATGTCGCCTACGGCCTCGCTCACGCGAGGGTGGCGCTCGCTTGCCGCGCGGCGGTGCCCGCGGGCCAGGGCGCCCGCGCCGGGTCGGCGTCGACCGGCATGGCGATGTGGATGGTGGTGCCGCCGCCGGGGCTGCTGACCAGGCTGAATTCGCCATTGAGGATGTTCATCCGCTCTTCGATGCCGACCAGGCCGAACGAGCCCGCCTTGTGGCGCCCGCTGTGGCGCACGCCCACGCCGTTGTCGCTCACCGTCATCGAAATGGCGCCATGGGCCACGCTCAACTCGACCTTCACCCGGGTCGCCTTGGCATGCCGTGAAATATTGCTCAGCGATTCTTGCAAGATGCGGAACAGGGCCGTGGCGCACTCGTCGCTGACAGCGATTTCCTCATCGTTTTCGATCAGCTGGCAGTCGATGCCGGTGCGGCGCCGAAATTCGCTGATTTGCCAGTCGACGGCGGCATTGACGCCCAGGTCGAGCACGTTCGGGCGCAGGTCATTGATGATCTGGCGCACGCTCTTGATGGTGGCGTCGATCTGGCGCAAGGTCGCCAGCGCCCGTTCATGCAGGCGCGGCTGGCGCGCGCTGGTGCGCTGCGACAGCATGTCCGCCTCGATGCGCAGGGCCAGCAGGTTTTGCCCCAGGTCGTCGTGGATCTCGCGGGCGATCCGTTTGCGCTCGTCTTCGCGAATATTGTTGACGTGGGCCGCCAGGCGACGCAGGTTTTCGTTTGACCACTGCAACTTCGCTTCGCTGGCGCGCAGTTCCTGGGTCATCGTCTGGGCCAGGTCGACGGCGTGCCGGCGCGACGAGGAAATGATCTGGAACAAGGTGGTCAGCAGGCCGCAGCTGACCGCGCCCAGCAGCATGGCCGCCCACGGCAGCAAGGTGTCGAAGTTGCTGTACAGGTAGCTGCGCTGGACGGAAAAATCGGCGAGCCAGCGCCGCTTGCCGAAATTCATTTCCAGCCTTTCCGTGAAATCGTCCTTGCCCGCCGCCGGCGGGCGCACGGCCACGCCGGGCCGGGCCGCGCTGTCGAACAGCAGGCGCGACTTGCCATCGCTGTCGCGGCTGCCGCGGTCATTGGTGACGTCGGTGATGATCATGCGCACTGCGCGCGCGGGCAACTGGTCAAGCACGCCCACTACCAGCTTGTTGACGGAAAAGCCGATTCCGACCGAGCCCAGGTAATAGGCGCGCCGGCTGGCCACGCTGGTGTCGGGCATGTCGCTGCGGTAGATCGGCAGGCGCATCGCCAGGCCCACCTTGAACACGCCCGACAGGGGGGCGATCGGCACCCCCGAGGCCGACAATTGGCCCGTGTCGCGCGCCACTTCCAGCGCGGCCGCATTGCCGCGCGCCGAGATGTCCCAGCCGAAGCGCTGCGCCCAGGCGGAAATCGGTTCGATGTAGGTCAGCACCGTGTAGTAGGGCCGGTTTCCGGGCGGGGTGATGGCGAAGGCCGGATAGCCGGAAGCGAACTCGGTCACGTCCTCGTTCATCTGGCGTTCGAAGCGGGCGCGCTCGGCGCCGTCGACGTAGCGGGCAAAGTTGATCGTTTCGACGCCGGGAAACTCGCGCTCGAGCGCGAGGCCCTCCACGTAGCGATGAAACTGTTCGCGCGTGAGCCCCTTCGAGGTGGCAAACAGGCTGGCGCTGCCGCGCAGCACGTCCGTATAGCTCTTGATGCGCCCGTCGACGGTCAGCTTGACACTGCGCGCCATGTTGGTGAAGCGCCGGCTGGCATCGCGTTCGATGATGCCGGCGGTGATCGTGTAGAACGCCGCGCCCACCAGCAACGACAGCAGCAGGCCGCCGGCAATGGCGCCGCTGCTGGCGAAACGGTGGGGCAGATAGCTGACAGGATCTCGCATGACGCACTCCATGGACGCGTCGGCTGTGACGACGTTGACATGGATTAAGTTACGCGCCTGCGGCGGCGGGCGAACCTAGCAGCATTGTCAGGATGGGCCAGGCGCGCCCGGCCGCACTTACTTTGCGCTTACTTCCAGCTGTCCTTGAGCGTGGTGATGCGGTTGAACACGGGCTTGCCAGCGCTGCTGTCGACCCGGTCGGCCACAAAATAGCCATGGCGCTCGAACTGGAAGCGCTGGTCGGGCTGGGCGTCGCGCATGCCCGGCTCCAGGAAAGCGGTGACGACTTCGAGCGCGCGCGGATTGAGGGCGGCGATGAAATCCTTGCCGCCCGCGTCCGGTTGCGCGTCCGTGAACAGGCGGTCGTACAGGCGCACTTCGGCTTCGACGGCGGTGGCCGCGCTGACCCAGTGGATATTGCCCTTGACCTTGTAGCTGTTCGAGCCTTCCGTGCCGGACTTGCTGTCTTCAAAGTAGGTCACGTGCACGGCGCTGACGGCGCCATCGGCGTCCTTGTCGAAGCCGACACATTCGACAACGTAACCGTGGCGCAGGCGCACCCGGCTGCCGGGCGCGTCGCCGATCGGCGGGAAGAAGCGGAAATAGCCCTTGACGGGCACTTCCATGAAATCTTCCTGCTCGATCCACAGTTCGCGCGTGATGGGGAAGCTGCGCAGGCCCCGCTCCGGAAAATGGGGGTGGACGGGCGAGGTGCACGGCTCCGCGTGGTTTTCCGGGAAATTGTCGATGATCAGTTTCAGGGGACGCAGCACGGCCGTGGCGCGCGGCGCCTTCGGATCGAGGTCGTCGCGCAGGGCGCCTTCGAGGGTTCTCATGTCGATCCAGCCGTCGGCCTTCGACACGCCGATGCGCTCGCAAAACAGCTGGATCGATTCGGGCGTGTAGCCGCGCCGGCGCAGGCCGACGATGGTGGGCATGCGCGGATCGTCCCAGCCGCTGACGATGTGCTCATCGACGAGCTGGCGCAGCTTGCGCTTGCTGGTGACGACGTAGGTCAGGTTGAGGCGGGCGAACTCGTACTGGCGCGGCAGCGGCTGCTGGAAGAAGCCGCCGGCGGCGAGGGTGGCCAGCAGCCAGTCGTAGAACGGCCGGTGATCCTGGAATTCGAGCGTGCACAGCGACTGCGTGATGTGTTCGATGGCATCCGAGATCGGGTGCGTGTAGTCGTACATCGGGTAGATGCACCAGGCGTCGCCCGTGCGGTGGTGGTGCGCATGGCGGATCCGGTAGATGGCCGGGTCGCGCAGGTTCATGTTGGGCGCGGCCATGGCGTCGTCGCTGATCCGGGCGCGCACGATGTGTTCGCCGTCCTGGTATTTGCCGGCCTTCATGTCGCGGAACAGTTGCAGCGATTCTGCGGCGGGACGGTCGCGGAACGGCGAATTGGTGCCGGGCGTGCCGAAATTGCCGCGGTTGAGCTTGATCTGGTCGGCGCTCTGGCTGTCCACATAGGCAAAGCCGGCCGTGATCAGGTATTCGGCCATCGCGTAGAGCTGCTCGAAATAGTCGGAGGCGTAGTACAGGTGGCTCTGGCCGTCGCGTTCCCAGTTGAAACCGAGCCACTTGACGCTGTCGATGATGGTGTCGACGTATTCCTGCTCTTCCTTGGCGGGGTTGGTGTCGTCAAAGCGCAGGTGGCACACGCCGTTGTAGTCGCGCGCCATGCCGAAGTTCAGGCAGATCGACTTGGCGTGACCGATGTGCAGGTAGCCGTTGGGCTCGGGGGGGAAACGGGTGATGACGGGGGGCAGGCCGGTGCTCGCGTGGGTGCCTGCCGCCAGGTCCGCTTCGACGATGGCGCGCAGGAAATTGGACGTCAGTGGCGCCGCGTTCGGGCTGGTCGCCGTATTATTTTTATCAATGCTCATGGGAGGGGCGAATGTGGATAAGATCGCTGCATTTTACCGTATCGACGGCAGCACTTGGGCGCCGCTATGGGCGGGCCCGCCTGTTATATAGCATAATCTCGCTTTAACGGTTTTGGCTTGCTGCCGGAGTTCCCACTTGGAAAATTTATACGCCGTCCTCGGTGTCGCCCCCAACGCCAGCGCCGACGAGATCAAAAAAGTCTACCGCGCCCTGGCGATGCGCTACCACCCGGACCGCAATGACGCCCCGGCCGCCGAGGTGCGCTTCAAAAGCGTCACCAAGGCCTACGAAATTTTGTCGGACCGGGCCAAGCGCGCCGATTACGACCAGAGCGTGAATCACCGCATCATCCTCGACGCCGAAGCGGAAGCGTACGAGCTGGTGCGTTCCCTGTTCAGCCTGAATGGCGTGGCGCTGCCCGCCTGACCCCTTGTTTTGAAAGTTGGTAATGAGAAAAGTACACCCTGAATTTGCTTACCAGTCGCGCGAGCTCGAAGGCCAGATCGACGGCATCCTGGGCGATCCGCCCGATCGCAAGAACTACAAGCTGATGCAGGACGCCCTGGCCAGCGAATACGCGGCCGGTGGCGGCATCGAAGACGTCAACATGATGAGCTTCGCGCTGGTTGACCACATCAGCTTCAGCGACCCGAAAGGCTTGCTGAAAGAAGCCGAAGAGTACGAAGGGGGCGACGCCGCCGCCGTCATCGCCATGGCCGCCTGCGCGGGCGAGGCCGAAAAAATGTTTGCCGGCATGACCGCCGCGCACCCGGAACTGGCGCGCCAGGCCATCATCACGGCGTTCCTGTTCAAGAACCCGCGCAAGTGGGACGACGACGACCAGTCGCTCGAGCAACTGAGCCGCGACGACGACGGCGACGACGAGCACGACGATGACGACGTCACCGACGACTTCGCCCAGATGTTCGACAAGGAGGACTGACATGGCCACCACATCCCATTTGCCGGCGCTGTCGCGGCAGGTCAGCGAGCTGGTGCTGGCCGGCTCGCTGTCGCATGCCGAGCAGGCGTTTTCCGATGCCGTCGAAGAGCACGGCGACCTGGCCGTGGTCGAGGTGCTCAGTAACTTGCCGCCGCAAGTGACGGCCTTGCACCTGGCCGGCTTTGACGGCGGCAAGACCTCGCTGGCGACCTTGCTGGTGCCGCCCCAGGCCTGGGCCGACAGCCTGGCGTTTTTCGCCGCCACCTGGTCCGACGACAACATCGAGGACGATCCCGAGCGCGTCGCCGAGAGCCTGTTTTCGCACGTGCACGGCGTGGTGTTTTCCACCGACGACGAAGAGCGCCGGGCCGCGCTGCTGGCGGCCGCCTCGAGCTCGGACCATGGCGCGACCATTTTCGCCATCCTGTTTTCGATGGCGCCCCGCGACATCCTCGAAGTGGCCGACGAGATCATCTCGAAAGGCCCCTACATGACGGGCCAGACCTCGTCCGACAGCGACCTGGTGCCGCTGGCGATCGAACTGGCGCGCGCCAGCGAAGATGGCTGGGACCGCGCCCTGTTCGAGCTGTTCCCCGACTTCCGCCACAGCGCCGACCTGGCCGACGCCGAGTTTTCGGACGACCCGGACGAGGAACCCAATTTCATGCAGCGCTCGACCAAGGAATTGCTGTACCGCTTGCGCAAGCAGGTGCCGTCCACCCGTAGCAACGTGCCCAAGCGGGGCGCGCGCAAGAGCCTCGGCACGGATATTTTCTCGTGATGGCCCCGGCAGGAACAGGCCAGCTTGCCATCGTCGAGGAACACCTGCCGCGCCTGGTGCGGGCCATCCGCGCCGCGGCGGCGCGCCCGGTCGACGACGAGATCGTCATCCTGGCCGATGAACTGGCGGGCATCACCGCCATGGTTGCCGAGAAATTTACCAACGACAAGACCGCCGAGGGCATCCAGCGCGCGTTTTTTCTGGCCATCGGCGGCGTCTCGCTGGGGCTCGATCACGCGCTCGAGCACGAGGGCGACGAAGCGGCGCTCGATTTCCTCATCGAACACGGCGCCGAGCACGCCTTCCAGGCGGGCTTCCGGCTCGTCAAGGACTTGTCGGCCCTGCCCGAGGACAGCCTGGTCAGCGAGTACGACCAGGACCCGGTCTACCTGCAGCGCCGCCTGAAAGAGCTGTTTGTCGACCTGTGCTACGCCGATCCGGGCCAGAACTGGTCGGGCCACGAGCGCTACGCCCTGCAACTGCACGAGCGCAAGGGCGTGCAGGCGATCGTGCGCGCCGCCGCCTGGCTGCGCCGCCACCACTCGCGCGGGCCGATCCTCGACCCGGACCTGAACGCCGAGGGTGTCATTGCGCTGGCCGTCATTTTCGCCGTCGCCGGCGACGGCCAGATTGTCGCGCGCACGGGACAGAAGGCGTTCGAGGCGCTGGTCAAGTCGGTGCGCGCCAACAAGCCGGACTTCGAGGCGGGCTGGGCCGCGCTGATGGCGCAGGTGCCCGCCCAGCACCAGGCGGTGCTGGCCGACCGCATCGCCAATTACCGCGAGCATTGCACGGTGCTGCAAAAAATCCGCAGCCGCACGGCGATGAAAACCCTGTTCGCCGAGCTGGAAAATTACGCGGGCTCGGAGCTCGACGCCGACTACGATTGAATCTGTAGCAGCATGTCGACAAAAGCCGCCACCAGCGGCGCGGCCGCTTCTTCCCGCTGCGCCAGGTACAGCATGGTGATGGCGCCCTTGTCCGACAGCGGCCGGTAGCTGACCCCCTCGAGGCCAATTCGCTCGAACGCGGCTGGCAGCAGGGTGATGCCGCTGCCGGCCGCCACCAGGCCGATGATGGTCGACGATTCGTTGGCGGTCTGGGTGATGCGCGGCACGAAGCCGGCCTCGCGGCACAGCCGGAAAATCTGCGGATAAATCCCCGTTCCCGCCCCTTGCGGATACATCACGAACGATTCATCGGCCAGTTCGGCGATCGCCAGCACGGACCTGGCCGCCAGCCGGTGGCGGCTGGGCAGCACCACCACCAGCGGGTCTTCGCGCAGCGCCGTGGTACGGATGGTGGGCGGGATCGGCAGCTCGGGCGGGCGGATGAAGCCCAGGTCGATGCTGCGCTGCTCGAGCCCTTCGAGCTGGCGCAGGGTGGCCAGCTCCTGCAGGATCAGCGTCACGTGCGGATAGGCCTGGCGGTAGGCGTTGATGGCGGCGGCGAACAGGGGCGTCAGCGGCGTCGAGTAGGTAAAACCGATGCGCAGCTCGCCCAGTTCGCCCCGCTCGGCCCGCTGCGCCGTCAGCCGGGCCTGCTCGGCCAGCGCCACGATGCGGCGGGCGTCGACCAGGAACAGCCGTCCCGCCTCCGTCAGGCGCACCCAGCGCTTGCTGCGTTCGAGCAGGCGCGCGCCCACATCCTGTTCAAGCATCGCGATGGCGTGACTGAGGGGCGGCTGGCCGATGTGCAGGCGCGCCGCCGCCCGCGTAAAGTGCAGCTCTTCGGCCACGGCGATGAAGTAACGTAGCTGGCGCAGTTCCATTAATCTTGTTTAAGTATGAGAGACGCCTGAAATATATATTGGACAGTATTACAGCGCAATCCTAAGATCAACTTTTACCTTGATAAGTGTCCCATGAGCGTCCACGCCGGCAGCCCGGAATTCAAACGCATCAACCGCGCCATGGTGTTCGGCGGCTTTTCCACCTTCGCGCTGCTGTACTGCGTGCAGCCGCTGATGCCGCTGATGGCGCGCGAATTCACCCTGACGCCGGCGCAAAGCAGCCTGTCGCTGTCGGTGTCGACGGCGGCGCTGGCGATCTCGCTGGTGCTGTCCTCGATCGTCTCCGACCGCGTCGGCCGCACCCCCATGATGGTGGGCGCCATGCTGGGCGGCGCCGTGCTGACGCTGGCCTGCGCGTTCGCCCACACCTACCCGCAACTGCTGGTGCTGCGCGCCCTGCTGGGGGTGGCGCTGGGCGGCATGCCATCGATCGCCATGGCCTACCTGGGCGAAGAAATCGAACCGACCTCGCTGGGCCTGTCGATGGGGTTGTACATTGGCGGCAGCGCCTTCGGCGGCATGCTGGGCCGGGTACTGACCTCGGTGATCAGCGATTTTTATTCGTGGCGCTACGCGCTGGCCGGCATCGGTGCGGCCGGGCTGTACGCGGCCTGGGAGTTTCGCCGCAGCCTGCCGCCGTCGAAGCATTTCCGCCAGGGCCAGCGGGGGCGGGACGCGCTCGTGGCCGGCGTTCTCCAGCACCTGCGCGACCCCGGCCTGCCGTGGCTGTTCGCGCTGGCCTTCCTGCTGATGGGCTGTTTTGTCAGTCTGTACAACTTCATCGGTTTTCGCATGCTGGGCAGCGAGTTCGGCTGGAGCCAGACGGGCGTCGGCCTCTTGTCGGGCATGTATTTGCTGGGTATTTTCAGTTCCGTCTGGGCGGGGCGGCTGGCCGACCGGCTGGGCCGGCGCAACGTGCTGTGGCTGGTGATGGGGGTGATGCTGACGGGGCTGCTGCTGACCTTGTCTGCGTCGGCCTGGCTGATCGTGCCCGGCATCGGCCTGTTCACCTTCGGCTTTTTCGCCTCGCACTCGGTGGCCAGCAGCTGGGTGGGCCGGCGCGCGCGCGAACCGAAGGCGCTCGCCTCGGCCCTCTACCTGCTGTTTTACTACCTGGGATCGAGCGTTGTCGGCTCGCTCTGCGGCACCGTCTGGAGCGCGGCCGGCTGGTCCGGCGTGGTGGGACTGCTGGGCGCCATCCTGGGCGCGAGCTTCCTGATCGCCCTGCGCCTGCGCTCGCTGGCGCCCGTGCTGCCGGTGGCGCTCGATCCGGTGGCATGAGCGCACACAAACCGCGCGCTGCGTCCGCTGGCGGCGGCGCATAATTTGCGCACGGTATGCGTTCACGCCGTCCAGGACGACAGACCGGGTTCACGCCAAACGGACGGCGCTACCAGGAGGAGCCTCATCATGTTGCAAACCAGCGAAATCAAGCAACGCTTCACCACCATCGTGCGCACCATCGGCGACGCCGAACGGGCCTGCGACGCCGCCACCGACAGCCCGCCGCAACTGCGCGCCTACCTCCACAAGATGGCCGACGAGGCGCGCGCGGCCGACGCCATCATCCGCGGCAGCGAGCAGGCCCGCATCATCGAATGCATCGACCGCCTTGAAGACATGGGCGACGAAGCGCGCCGCATGAGCCGCTCGGACGAGCATATTTCGACGCAGCTGGAAACGGCCGTGTCGAAAGTGCACGCGGAGCTGTCGCAGCTCAAGCACCAGCTGCACTGAGCGCGTCGCTTACACCACGCCGCGTTCGCGCAGCGCCGCAATGTCGGCGGCGCTGCGCCCCAACACCTCGCTTAACACCTCATCGGTATGCTGGCCCAGCAGGGGCGGCGCCGTGTCCGCCCCCACCGGCGTGGCCGACATTTTCATGGGGCTGCGCACCAGCGTGACGGTACCCGCCGTCGGGTGGGGCAGCTCGACGGCGATGCCGCGGGCGATCACCTGCTCGTTGTCGAACACGTCGGCGATATCGTTGATGGGGCCGCACGGTACGCCCACCGCTTCGAGGCGCGCAATCCATTCTGCGCGCGGCTGGCGCGCCACCATCGCGTCGAGCAAGGGCACGAGAATAGCGCGGTGCTCGACCCGCAGGCGATTGCTGGTAAAGCGCGGGTCGGTGGCCAGTTCGGGGCAGCCGCCCGCCTCGACGAACTTGCGGTACTGGCTGTCGTTGCCGGTGGCGACGATGATGTGGCCGTCCTGGCAGGCAAAACTCTGGTAGGGCACGATGTTGGCGTGCGCATTGCCGTAGCGCTTGGGGGCCACGCCCGTGGTGTGGTAATTGCTGGCCATATTGGCCAGCATCGCCACCTGCACGTCGAGCAGGGCCATGTCGATGTGCTGGCCTTCGCCCGTGCGGTCGCGGTGGGTCAGCGCCGCCAGCACGGCGACGGTGGCGTACATGCCCGTCATCAGGTCGACGATGGCCACCCCCGCCTTTTGCGGGCCGCCACCGGGCAGCTCGTCGCGCTCGCCCGTGATCGACATGAAGCCGCCCATGCCCTGGATGAGGAAATCGTAGCCGGCGCGGTGCGCGTACGGGCCGTCCTGGCCGAAGCCCGTCACCGAACAGTAGACCAGGTCCGGCTTGAGCGCCTTCAGGGACGCGTAATCGAGACCGTAGCGGTGCAGGTGGCCCACCTTGAAGTTCTCCAGCACCACGTCGGCGTGCAGCGCCAGTTCGCGCACCAGCGCCTGGCCTTCGCTGGTGGCGATGTCGCAGGTAACGGAGCGTTTGCCGCGGTTGGCGGCCAGGTAGTACGCCGCTTCGCTGGTGTTGGCGCCGTCGGCGTCGCGCGCGTAGGGCGGCCCCCAGGCGCGCGTGTCGTCGCCGCTGCCGGGGCGTTCGATCTTGATGATGTCGGCGCCCAGGTCGGCCAGGTTTTGCGAACACCAGGGGCCGGCCAGCACGCGCGACAAATCGAGCACGCGGATGTGGCCCAGGGCCTTGGGAAGAGATGCTGTCATGGCTGAACCTTGTCGATGGCCGGCGCACTGCTGCCGCGGGCGATGTTGTTGATGTCGATGTGCTCTGGCCGCAACTGGCGCGCGATCGCCTCGAGCGCCAGTTGCGGCGCGGCTTCGCCGCACATGAACACGTCGAGGGCGGCGAAGCGCCACTCGGGCCAGGTGTGAATCGAGATGTGCGATTCGGCCAGCAGCAGCACGCCGGTGACGCCCTGTTGCGGGCCGAAGCTGTGGAAGTGGCCGTGCACGATGGTGGCGCCGGCAGCCAGCGCGGCGTGGCGCAGCAGGGCGTCGATGGATGCCGTGCAAGTGAGCAGGGCGGCATCGACGCCGTGCAGGTCGGCCAGCAGGTGCTGGCCGGTGGGGCGATGGGCTAGCGGTGGCGCGCTCACTTGTGGCCGCCGCCGCCACCGCCACTGTAACCGCCGCCACCGCCGTAGCTGCCGCCGCCGCTGCCGGAACTCCAGCTGCTGCCGCGCGCGCTGCCGCCGCTCGACGGCGCGGCGATCAGCTTGACCCAGCTGGCGCCGGTGGTGACGACGGTGACGAGCAGGGCGAACAGGAATTGTTTGCCGTTCATGGGTTCTTGGCGCCGAAAAAATGCTCGGACAGGTAGATGGCGACGATGGCGATGACGACCCAGAAGATCGTTCCCGAAAAGTTGAAAAGCAGGGGAATCGCATTCAAGCCCAGGATCCACAGGGCGAAGCGGGTGGCGCTGCCCGTCGAGGGCGGTTTTTTCGGGGCGATGGCGGCCGGCGTGTCGCCGAACCAGCTGCGCACCTGGTCGAAGGCCACCGGCGTCGAGCGCGACCAGGTCAGCTCCTCGCCGGTCAGTTCGGCCGCCAGCCGGGTCTGGCCGCTTTCGAATTCGAACACCCGCACCACGTCGCCGGCCGCCACGCGCCAGTTGAACGCGCCGGCGGCCCACTGCACCGTGGCCGGATAGTCGTACAGCTTGCGAAAGCTGACCTGGTCGATGCTGGCGCTGTCGGCCTTGACGGAGGCCCACTCGGGCCAGCTCGCCATCACGGCCGAGCGCGACCAGCCCTGGTCCGTTTCCACCAGCCAGAAAAAGCCGGCGGCCGTGTTGTAGAGCAGGTACTCGGTCCAGCCGCTGCCTTCGTCGTCGGCGCGCGTCATGGCGCCGATCAGCTGCCACGTCACCTTGCCGATGGTGGCCGTCGCGCCCAGCGCCAGGGTGGTGCGCACGCCCGTCACGTTGGCGCTCTGGGCCAGGATCTGCGCTTGCGGGGTGCTGGCGTCGAGCACCGCCTGGCAGGCCGGGCACACCAGGCTGGTGGTCACGCCGGGCAGGTAGCCGATGGCGCTGCCGCAGGACGGGCAGTCGAGCGCTTCCAGGCGGCCGCGGTAGCGGCCCGCCGTCTGGCGGATCTGCTCGTCGTCGCGCAGCAGCTGGCACTGCATCTGCTCGAGCGTGACGGCCAGGCCCTTGTACAGCACCGGGGTGTCGCCATCGGCGTAATCGAGGGTGACGAAGGCGCTGCCGTGGCGCAGGTCGGCCACCCGCGTCTGCCAGCCGGCACCCACCTTGAAGGGCAGCTCGCCCTGGCCGCCGATGCAGCTGGCGCTGCGCGTTTCGGCGGCAGTAAAACGCTCGTCGTTGATGTTGTAGTGGCGCCCCGCGACGATGTCCTCAAACGCGGGCAGGGCGCTGGTGGCGTCCATCGCCGTGGTGACCGTGTACTGGCCCGACGAATCGCCCAGCCAGCCGGTGGCGCCGTCGTCGAACAGCAGGTACCACTCGTTCCACATGCCGGCCGCGTATTTCAGCTGGATGCGCCCGACCACGCTGAAACCGCGCCCGGCCAGGGTGCCGGCGCTGCCGATCTGCAGGCGCGTGTAGTCTTCCAGCACCGCCGACATCTTGCCCAGGTCCTTGACGGCGTCGGCATCCTTCATGACGGTGGCGCGGCAGTACTCGCACACGGCCACCACGGAGGCGTGCGACTTGAACTGGACCTGGGCGCCGCAACTGGGGCAGGCGACGATTTGCATGAAGTGCGCTTAACCGATCAATTTTTTCAGCAGTTCGGCCTTGCTGCTGTCGTAGTCGGCGGCGGAGATCAGGCCCTTGTCGAGCAGGTTCTTGAGCTTGCCCAGGCGTTCTTCGATTGATTCCGCCGGGGCGGCCGGTGCGGCAGGTGCGGCGGCAGGGGCGGCGGCGGGCGCGAATGCCCCCGACAAACCCTGCGCCATCGCCTGGCCCACCGCCACCCCGGCGCCCAGGCCGGCGCCGATGCCGGCCATGCCGCCTTCGTTCTGCGCCGCCAGCGGAATGCTGCTGGCCACCTGGAAGCGGGTGAAGCCGCCCATCTTGTCGGCCGACAGGCCGCCCTTCATGCCGGCGCCGATGCGCTCGTCGAGGGCCGCCTGCAGTTCTTCCGGCAGGCTGACCGAGGCGACGTTAAATTCGTCCAGGCCCACGCCGTAGCGGGCGAAGGCGCTGGCCAGGTCGCCCTTGACCTGCTGCGCCATCAGCGCCTGGTTGGCCGCCATGTCGAGGAAGGCCACGTTGGCGCTGCCCAGCGAGCTGGCCATGGTCGAGAGCATGATGCCGCGCAGCTGGTCTTCCACCTGGTCGCGGGTGAACACCTCGCGGGTGCCGCTGATCTCGGTGAAGAAGGTGCGCGCGTCGGCCACCCGGTACGAGAACATGCCGAAGGCGCGCACGCGGATCATGTCGAAATCCTTGTCGCGGATGGTGATCGGCTGCGGCGTGCCCCATTTGCGCCCCGTCTGCACGCGCGTGCTGAAAAAGTACACGTCCGACTTGAAGGGCGAGTCGAACAATTTGTCCCAGTTTTTCAGGTTGGTCAGCAGGGGCAGGGTATTGGTGGTGAGCTTGTGGGTGCCGGGGCCGAACACGTCGGCGATGGTGCCCTCGTTGACGAACACCGCCACCTGCGACTCGCGCACGTTGAGGATGGCGCCGTTCTGGATCTCGAAATCCTGCATGGGAAAGCGCCAGGCGAGCACGCCCTCGCTCTCTTCGTTCCATTGCAGGACGTCGATGAACTGCTTCTTGATGAATGAGCCAAATGACATGGTGGTCTCCGGTGAGGACGAGGGTCAGGAAATGCAGCCGGCGTTGATCAGGCCGATCGACAGGGAAATGGCGCCCAGCAGCACGCCGAAGGCCTTGTTGTCGGCCTCGATCTGGTCCTTCGACATGTTCAGCAGGCGCGTGGCGCTCGCGTAGACGAGCACCTGCACCAGCATGGCGCCCACCGCCCAGCCCGTGAACTGGACATAGTCGGCCGTGTGCAGCAGGGCCGAGGCGATCGTCACGGCAAAGCCGACCAGCGCCCCGCCCAGCGAAAACGCGGCCGCCTGGTTGCCCTGGCGGATCAGCAGGACTTCATTGAAGGGCGTCACCCGCGTGTAAAACACGAAAAATACCACTACCATGGCAGCCGCCGTCAAAAGGTGCAACAGATAGGCTAGGATGGCGGGCATCAGGTTTCCCTTAGTTAATATAGTCAGACTGACAGGACAGGGCAATCTTAGAACAAAAGACGATTCATGACCAAACGAATTCTCATTCTCTCCGTCTTCGTGGTGGCCTCGTGCGGGCTGGCCTACGAACTCATCGCCGGCGCCCTGTCGAGCTATCTGCTGGGCGATTCGGTGCTGCAGTTTTCCACCATTATCGGCTGCTACCTGTTCGCCATGGGCGTGGGCGCCCACTTTTCCAAGTACGTGCGCGACGAGGATGTGCTGGCCCGCTTCATCGACATCGAGCTGGCCGTGGGCCTGATCGGCGGGCTGTCTGCGGCCATCCTGTTCATGACGTTCTCGTGGATGGCGGCGCCGTTTCGCACCCTGCTCTATGTGCTCGTGTTCATGGTCGGCGCCCTCGTCGGCATGGAGGTGCCGCTGGTGATGCGCGCCCTGAACGAGCGCCAGACCGCCTTCAATGAACTGGTCAGCCGCGTGCTCACTTTCGACTACCTGGGCGCGCTGGCCGTCTCGCTGCTGTTCCCGCTGGTGCTGGCGCCCCACCTGGGGCTGGTGCGCACGGGATTCCTGTTCGGCATGCTCAACGTGGCGGTCGGCTTCTGGACCCTGCACGCGTTTCGCGCCGAGCTGACCGGGGTGGCCGGGCGCGCCCTGCGCGCCGGCATCGTCATGCTGGTGCTGGTGGCCGGCTTTGCCCTGTCGGACCGGATGGTGCAGTGGGGCGAGCATGGCCTGTTCGGCGACGAGATCGTCTACGCCACCACCACGCCGTACCAACGGCTGGTGATCACCAGGTGGCGCGACGACACGCGCCTGTACATCAACGGCAACCTGCAGTTTTCCTCGCGCGACGAGTACCGCTACCACGAGGCGCTGGTGCACCCGGCGCTTGAGCGCCTGCCGTGGGCCAAGCGGGTGCTGGTGCTGGGCGGCGGCGACGGCCTGGCGCTGCGCGAGATCCTGCGCTATCCGAACATCGAGCACGTCACCGTGGTCGACCTCGATCCGGCCATGACGGCCGCATTCACCACGCGGCCCGAGCTGGCGCGGCTCAATCACGGCGCGTTTTCCGATCGGCGCGTGAGCGTCGTCAACGCCGACGCCGCCATCTGGCTGCAAAACAGCACGGCCATGTTCGACGCCGCCATCATCGATTTTCCCGACCCGTCCAGCTTCGCCCTGGGCAAGCTGTACTCGGTGCCGTTTTACGGCATGGTGAAAAAGCACGTCGCCGTCAACGGCCTGGTGGTGGTGCAATCGACCTCGCCATTTTTTGCCCCGCACGCCTACTGGACCATTGACGCCACCTTGCGCGCAGTGGGCATGAAGACCTATCCCTACCACGCCTACGTGCCCTCGTTCGGCGAGTGGGGTTTCGTGCTGGCGTCGGCGCAGCAGGATTACACGCCGCCCACCCGTTACCGCCTGCCGCTGCGCTTTCTCAACGAGGCGACCACGCGCGAGATGTTCGCCTTCCCGCCCGACATGCCCAAGCTGGAGATGGCGCCGAACCGCCTCAACACGCAGTCGCTGGTGCATGAATTCGAGCAGGACTGGCGCCAGGTGATCCGCTGATGGAACGGCGCACCTTCATCGCCGCCGGCGGCGCGGCGCTGGCGGCGGCGGCCGGCGCGGGCGTCTTTCAGCGTTGGCAGGAGATCGACGCCAGCGTGCACTATCCGGGCCGCGCTGAGGGCCACTTCCTGCGTTCGGGCGCGGCCCTGCCGGCGCCCGCCTTTGTCGTCGAGACCGACGTCGTCATCGCCGGTTCCGGCATTGCCGGCCTGGCCTGCGCCTGGCAGTTGCAGCGCGACGGCCACCGGGATGCCTTGATGATCGACGGCCCCCAGCCCTTCGGCAACGCCGCCGGCGGCCGCTTCGGCGCGCTCGAATTTCCCACCGGCGGCCACTACCTGCCGCTGCCGTCGCCCGAGTCGCGCCACGTGCGCGAGATCCTGTTCGACCTGGGCATCCTGCAAGCGGATCCGTATGGCGAAAAACCCACCTACGACGAGCGCTTCATTTTGCACGGACCGGAAGAGCGCCTGTTGTACCGGGGCGCCTGGCAGGACGGCTTCCTGCCCACCCACGGCGTCGACGCGGCCGAACTGGCCCAGCACCGGCGTTTTTTCGCCGAAGTCGAGCGCCTGCGCGCGCTGCGCGGGAGCGACGGCCGCCGCATTTTCGTGTTCCCCACCGTGCTGTCCTCGCGCGACCCGGCCTTCGACGCGCTCGATCGCATCACCCTCAAGCAGTGGCTCGACCAGCAGGGCTACACGGCGCCGACCCTGCACTGGTACCTCAATTACTGCTGCCGCGACGACTACGGCAGGCGCTACGACCAGGTGTCGGCCTGGGCCGGCCTGCATTACTACTGCAGCCGCTGGGGGCAGGCGGCCAACGCCGGCAATGGCGCCTGGCTGACCTGGCCGGGCGGGATGGCGCCGGTGGCGGCGGCGCTGGCGCAAAAATCGGCCATCGCCCGCCGCGCCGGCACGGTGGCCTCGCTGCGCCAGGCGGGCGGCGGCGTCGAGGCCCTGTGTTTCACGCTGGTCGACGGCCACCCCACCAGCTACCTGGTCAAGGCGAGAAAGGCCGTCTGCGCCATGCCGCTGATGGTGGCGGCGCGCGTGGTCGAGCACATCGGCGCGCTCGGCTTCGATGCGAAGGCGCACATGCCGGTGTACGCGCCGTGGCTGGTGGCCAATTTCCTGATGAAGGACTTTCCCGCCGAGCTGCCCGAGGCGCCGCTGGCCTGGGACAACGTGGTCTACCAGGAGCCGGGCCTGGGCTACGTGGTCTCGACCCACCAGGACATCCGCCAGGCGCCGCCGACGCAGACCGTATTTAGCGCCTACGTGGCGCTGTCGGACCGCACGCCCGCGCAGGCGCGCAAGTGGATGATGACGGCCACCCCGGCCCAGCTCGTCGAGCTGGCCAGCGCCGACCTGCAAGCGGCCTACGGCTGGAAGTTCGCCCCTTGCGTCGAACGCGTCGACATCACCTTGCGCGGGCACGCGATGGCCGCGCCGCTGCCGGGCTTTCGCAGCAATGCGGGGACGGCGGCGCTGCGCGCGCACGACGGCCCGATCGTGTTTGCGCACGCCGACCTGTCGGGCTTTTCCGTGTTCGAGGAGGCGGCCTGGTGGGGCTGCACGGCGGCCCGCAAAGTCGTCCGGCGGTGAGCGCCGGCGCGCTGCCTTGATGGCATCGGATTGGCGACTATTTAATAGTGTTTATTTAATAAAGGCAGTACAATTTGAAGGCCAAAATGGGCCTCGCCCACGGTGCCGGCGCGTGCAAGATCAGGCCTGCCGGTGCAGCACCTTTCGCGCTACCAGCGGCCGCGCGGCCGACGCGCTCCCTCGAGAAAAATTAGCCTGGAGAAGTACATGATGGATAACAGCGTGCCGGTCAACAAGGCCAGCGGTGACAAAACCATGGCAATCCTGGTGCACATCGGGGCGATTTTCTTCAGCTGGCTCGCGCCGCTGGTGGTGTACCTGATCAAGAAGGGCGATGCCGATACTTTTACGACCGACAACGCCAGAGAAGCGCTGAATTTTCAGATCACCGTGCTGATCATGTATTTTGTCTGCTTCATTTTGTCCTTCGTGCTGATCGGCCTGTTCCTGTTCTGGATCGTCGCGCTGGCCAACCTGATTCTCAGTATCGTTGCCGCCGTCAAGGCCAGCAATGGCGTCGTCTACAGCTATCCGATGACGATTCGCCTGATCAAGTAAGACGCCGGCGCGGCCCGCGGCCGCGCCTGCCTTATACTCTGAGCACAAGCCCGCAGACCCCCTCGGGCAATATGGAGACAGCATGTTCAATCACATCATGATCGGCACGAACGACATCGACCGCTCGCAACGTTTTTACGACGCCGTGCTCGGCATCCTCGGTGGCGGCGCGCCCGTGCGCAACGTGGCCGCCTCGGGCCACACCCGCTTGTTCTACCGCCACGCGGGCAACAGCTTCGCCGTCAGCGAACCGATCAACGATGAAGTGGCGACCAGTTCGAACGGCTCGACCATCGGCTTCAAGTGCGACTCGCCCGAGCAGGTGCAGCTGTTTCACGCCACCGCGCTCGCCAATGGCGGCCAGACCTGCGAAGAGCCGCCCGGCCTGCGCGAAGGCGCCATGGGCGCCCTGCACCTGGCCTATGTGCGCGACCCGGATGGCCACAAGCTGTGCGCGCTGTACCGCGTCAAGTAAGCCGGTAAGTCTAGGCCAGCGCCAGCGCTCAGGGCGACAGGGCGGCGTTGAACAGCGAGCGCTCGCGGTCGATCAGCGCATCGCTGGCCGCCTGGTCCAGCCCCATCGCCTCGAGCACGAAGGCCGATAACTGCAAGCTTGCCTCGAGCGTTTCCGGCACCACCAGCGTGGCGCCGGCGGCCTTGAGCAGGCGCGCCTGCTGTTCGTCGCGCGCCCGCGCAAACAGGGGCACGTCGGGGAATTCGCGGCGGATGCCCTGCACCGCCTGCAGCGACGATTGCGGGTGGTCCATCGTCAGCACGATGGCGCGCGCCTGGCCCGCCTGCACGCGGCGCAGCAGTTCGGCGCGGGCGGCGTCGCCGAAGTGAACGGGATGGCCCTGTTTGCGCAGGGCCGCCACCAGCACGGCATCGGCCTCGAAGGCGAGGTAGGGCAGGTGCTGCGTCGCCAGCAATTTCCCCAGCATCTGTCCGACCCTGCCGTAACCGGCGATGATGACGTGACCGCCCGCGTGCGGCGCCGGGCCATCGACCTGTACGGCGGCGCCCTGCTGGCGCAGGGTGCTGGCGTCGCCGATGTTTTTGCCCAGGCGCGCCAGCAGCGGCGTGATGAACAGGCTGAGCGTTACCACCAGCATCACCTGCTGCTCGAGCGCGCCGTCGATCAGGTGGCCGGCCAGCGCGTAGCCGACCGCGATGAAGGCGAATTCGCCGCCCTGGGCCAGCAGCAGGCCGCCTTCGACGGCGCGCCCCCACGGCAGGCCGCCGCGCCGCAACACGACGCTGGTGACGGCGGTCTTGAGCGTCACCAGCGTGAGCAGCATGGCCGCCAGCAGCAGGGGCGCGCGGGCGATCTGGCTGACGTCGGTGCCCATGCCGACGGTCATGAAGAACAAGCCCATCAACAGACCCCGGAACGGCTCGATCATCAGTTCGATCTCGTGCTTGAACTCGGTTTCGGCCAGCAGCACGCCGGCGATCAGGGCGCCCAGCGCCATCGACAGGCCGGCGGCGGCGCTGATGCCGGCAATGCCCAGCGTCGTCAGCAGGATCAGCGCCATGAAGACGTCGCTCTGGTGGTGGCGCACCAGGTTGCGAAACAGGGGCCGCACGATGCGCCCGCCCACCAGGTAGATCAGGGCGATGGCCAGGCCCGCCTTGGCGATGGTGGTGGCGGCCAGCATGGCGGGATTGCCGTCACCGCTGCCGCTGAGCACGCCAATCAGGATCAGCAAGGGCACCACCGCCAGGTCTTGCAGCATCAGGATGGCAAAGGCGGCCTGGCCCAGGGTGCTGGTGGTGGTCTGGCGCGCCGCCATCAATTGCATCACCACGGCGGTCGAGGACAGCGACAGCACCAGCCCCAGCACGACAGCGGCGCGCCAGCCCAGCCCGAACAGGGCCAGCGCCCCGCCCAGCAGGGCCGCGCTGACGAGCACCTGGGCGGTGCCGCCACCGAACACCCAGCGCCGCATGGCCCACAGGCGCGCCGCCGACAATTCGAGGCCGATCATGAACATCAGGAACAGCACGCCCAGTTCGGCCAGCACATTGACCCCGTCGAGGCGGGGGAACGTGAAATACGCCAGCGTGGGATAGCGCTCGGCCAGCAGGCCCAGGCCGAACGGCCCGACCACGGCGCCGACCGCCAGGAAACCGAGCACCTGGTTGATGCGCAGGCGCTGCAGCAGGGGCATCAAGATGCCCGCCAGCGTCAGAAACAGCAGGATTTCGCGCAAGAAGGGGAAAGCGTGGTCTTGCACTGGGAATCCCGGACAGTCAATGATTGCTGCATTTTAACGCTGCGCGGGGCCACCGCCGATTATGCTGGCGCTTTGCATGCATCACTGGCAATCTTTGCCGTACGAGCAACACAACAGGAGAATCGCATGGCCAAGGGATTGCGCTTGACGCAGACGTGGATGGAACGGGGCTTGTGGCTGGTGGCGCTGGTGTTCGCGGCCTTCTTGATCGGGCTGGGCGGCAAGGTGGTGGAAAACCTGTGGCAGGTCCAGGCGCCGCCATCGATGGAAAGTTTTATCGAACCGGGCCAGTGGGCCGCCGTGCAGGGCGCCATCGAGCGGGCCGACAAGCGCCGCGCGGCGGCCGGGGAGGCGCTGGAGCAGGCGCAGCAGCAGCACAAGGTGGCCGCCTCGAATACCGCCAGCGCCCAGGCCAGCCTGCAGAACTGGCTGGCCACCCGGCGCGCCACCGAGCGGGCCGACCGGGACCCCGAACTGCTCGCCCGCACCCGCAGTATCGACCAGCTCAAGGGCACCGAGCGCGCCGCGCTGGCGGTGGTGCAGGCGCAGGAACAGGCGCAACTGGACGCCCGCCAGGCCGGCGCGCGCGCCACGGACGACGCCCAGCGCTTGCGCGAGGCCGCCGCCGAGCGTTACGAGGTGGTCGCGCAACGGCACGAAACGCGGGTGTTCCTGTACCGCCTGGCGGTGACCTTGCCGCTGCTGCTGCTCGCTGGCTGGCTGTTCGCCAGGAAGCGCAAGAACGCCTACTGGCCGTTCGTGTGGGGCTTCATTTTCTTCGCCGTGTTTGCTTTTTTTGTCGAGCTGGTGCCGTATCTGCCCAGCTATGGCGGCTACGTGCGTTACATCGTCGGCATTATCGTGACGGCGCTGGCGGGGCGCTACGCCATCAAGTCGCTGCAAGCCTACCTCGCGCGCCAGAAGCTGGTCGAGGCGCTGCCCGAAGAGCAGCGGCGCGAGACGCTCAGCTACGACACGGCGATGGCACGGCTGGCAAAGAATATCTGTCCTGGCTGCGAACGCAGCGTTGACTTGAAGGACGGCAAGACCGATTTCTGCCCCCATTGCGGCATCGGCCTGTTCGACCGCTGTGGACACTGCGCAGCGCGCAAGAGTGCGTTTGCGCGCTATTGCTTCGCCTGCGGCACACCGGCCAGCCTCAGCCAGGGCGGCTGAGGCGTCAGTCGCGAGGGGAGACTCAGTCCTTCAGCTCGGCCGGGACCTTGCCGCCGTTGGCGGCGAGCTTGTTCATGACCTGGCGGTGCAGCCAGATGTTCATGCTGGCCGAATCGTTGGTGTCGCCCGTGTAGTGCAGCTCCTGCGCCAGTTCCTTGCGCGATTGCAGGCTGCTGTCGAGGCCGACCAGCTTGAGCAGGTCGACGATCGAGGTGCGCCAGTTCAGCGCGGCCGCGCCCGGCATATTGTTGAGGATCGCGGCGACATCGACTTCGGCGATGGGCGCCGGCGCACTTGCCGGTGCAGCGGTGGTGGCCGGGGCCGGGGCCGCCGTCGGTGCTGGCGCTGCCGGGGCCGCGCCCGTGTTGGCAGGGTGCGAGGATGGGAAGATTTTATGGAAAATGTTGCTCAGAATGCCCATGATGGTATGCCTTATTGTGGTTAGTGGGGTGGGGTGGTATCGGTAAGACGGTGGAAAACGCGCTTAGTTGCGGCGCATGCCTTGCGCCATGTGGCCCAGGGCGATGGCCAGCGCGGCGCCGCCCAGGCCCTTGACCAGTTGCGGGTGCTGCGCATAGAACGCGCCCATGCGGTCGACGATGCCGGGATTGTCCTGCTCGGCCTGCGCGGCGATGTCCTGCACCTGTTGGGGCGACAACTGCGAGGCCTGCTCGGGGGTGATCTGCGGCGCCGCTGGCGCCTGGCGGTCGCCGCCCAGGATATTGCCCAGTACGCCGCCGGCCAGCGAGGCCAGCACGCCCGGGCCTATGCTGCCGATTAATTGATTGAGCATGCCCGCCTGCTGGCCGGAATTGCTGTTGCCAAACAGATTGCCCAGCATTTGCGGGAAGGGCGGGGTGTCGTCGGAGCGGAACGCCTGGCTCACGCCCTGGGCCAACTGCTCGCTGGGGGCGCTGGCGGCGACGCGGTCGAAGTCGTCGACGGCCTGGTCGGGGGTGGCGGGATTGTTGCTGGCGTATTGTTGCAGCAGATTGCCCAGATCAAAACTCATGTCAGCCTCCAGAAGTGTGTGGGTGGCGCGCGTGGCGCCGGGGAAGCCAAGAGTAGGGGCGCCGGCCGTCCCTCTCTGTTCGGTACTGCACCGTGGGACGGCGAAAGATGATGGTTGATGCCTGACTGGTAAGATCAGGCCTTTGCCGGGGGGGCTGCGATGGAATATCTATTACTGCTGTACGCGCTGGCCAGCGTGGTCTGCTTCGTGATGTACGCGATCGACAAGCGGGCGGCCGGCGCCGGGCGGCGCCGCATTTCCGAGCGCGCCCTGCTGTGGACGGGGCTGGCCTTCGGCTGGCCGGGCGCCTTGCTGGCCCAGCGCTGGCTGCGCCACAAGAGCAGCAAGGCCTCCTTCCTGTGGCTGTTCTGGGCCACCGTGCTGCTCAATGTGACGATCGTGGCGGCCCTGGTTTACCTGACCCTGTATGTGAACGAGCATGTGGTCATATCCTAAAATGGTGGCGCACCGGGGCGGCGGCCGCCTGGCGCCCGAAAACACCATCGCCGGCTTTGCCTGCGGCCTGGCGCACGGCTTTCGCGCCGTCGAATTCGACGTCATGCTCGCGCGCGACGGCGTGCCGGTGGTACTGCACGACCCGTACCTGGGCCGCACCGTGGCCGGCGCCGGCCACGTGTTCGACTACGACGCCGCCGAGTTGAGGCAGATGGATGCGGGCAGCTGGTTCGGGGCCCGCTTCGCCGGCGAGCGCGTGCCCCTGTTCACCGAGGTGGCCGCGTTCTGCCAGGCCCATGGCCTGTGGATGAACATCGAGATCAAGCCGGCACCCGGCTTCGAGGCGATCACGGGCGCGGTGGTGGCGGCAGCGGCGGCGGCGGCGCTGGGCGAGGTCGGCGTGGCGCCCTTGTTGTCCTCGTTTAGCGAACCGGCGCTGGCGGCGGCGCAGGACAGCGCGCCCGGCCTGGCGCGCGCGCTGCTGTTCGACGCCGTGCCGACCGACTGGCAGGCGCGCGCCGGTCGGCTCGGCGCGGTCGCCATCCACTGCAACCACCGGCGCCTGGACGGGGCCACCGCGGCGGCGATCAAGGGTGCCGGCTTTGGCCTGTTGTGCTACACCGTCAACAGCGCGGCGCGCGCACGGCGCCTGTTCGCGATGGGCGTGGACGCCGTGTGCACCGACCGCATCGACCTGCTCGGGCCCGACTTCGCCTGAGCCGGCGCCCTCGCCCTGGGCTATAATCGCTGTTTTAAAGCATGCCGCTTTCACCGCCCAACTGTTCGCCAAACCCCATGAAATCATCTGAAATCCGCGACAAATTCCTCGGCTTCTTCGCTTCCAAAGGCCACACGATCGTCCGTTCGAGCCCACTGGTGCCGGGCAACGACCCGACCATGCTGCTCACCAACAGCGGCATGGTGCAGTTCAAGGACGTGTTCATCGGCACCGACAGCCGGCCCTACACGCGCGCCACCTCGGTGCAGCGCTGCGTGCGCGCCGGCGGCAAGCACAACGACCTGGAAAACGTCGGCTACACGGCGCGTCACCACACCTTCTTTGAAATGCTGGGCAACTTCAGCTTCGGCGATTACTTCAAGCGCGACGCCATTCACTACGCCTGGGAGCTGTTGACCAAGGTGTATGGCCTGCCGGCCGACAAGCTCACCGTCACCGTGTATTTCGAGGACGACGAAGCCTACGACATCTGGGCCACGGAAATCGGCGTGCCCGTCGAGCGCATCATCCGCATCGGCGACAACAAGGGATCGCGCTACGCATCCGACAATTTCTGGCAGATGGCCGACGTCGGCCCGTGCGGCCCCTGCACCGAGATTTTCTACGATCACGGCGCCGACATTCCCGGCGGCCCACCGGGCTCGCCCGACGAAGACGGCGACCGCTTCATCGAAATCTGGAACCTGGTGTTCATGCAGTTCTACCGCGACGAAGCGGGCGTGATGAACAAGCTGCCCAAGCCGTGCGTCGACACCGGCATGGGCCTCGAGCGCCTGGCCGCCGTGCTCCAGCACGTGCACAGCAACTACGAAATCGACCTGTTCCAGGCCCTGATCGCCGCCGCCGCCCGCGAAACCGGCGCCACTGACCTGGAAAGCAAATCGCTGCGCGTGATCGCCGACCATATCCGCGCGGCCGCCTTCCTGATCGTCGACGGCATCATTCCCGGCCCCGAAGGCCACGGCTACGTCCTGCGCCGCATCATCCGCCGCGCCCTGCGCCACGGCCACATGCTGGGCCAGAGCAAACCGTTCTTCTACAAGCTCGTCGACGACCTCGACCTCCAGATGGGCAGCGCCTATCCGGAACTGACGGACGCAAAACAGCGCGTCATCCAGACCATCCGCCAGGAAGAAGAGCGCTTTGGCGAAACGCTGGAACACGGCATGAAGATCCTCGAGGCGCAGTTGGCCAAGGACAGCAAGAATCTCGACGGCGCCACCGCCTTCACCCTGTACGACACCTACGGTTTCCCGCTCGACCTCACCGCCGACATCTGCCGTGAACGGGGCGTGACGATCGACGAGGCGGGCTTTGCCGCCGCGATGGAGCAGCAAAAGAAAACCGCGCGCGCCGCCGGCAAGTTCAAGATGGCCGCCAGCGTCGAGTATTCCGGCGCCAAGACCCGCTTCATCGGCTACGACGCGCTGGCGCACCAGGCCACCGTCATCGCCCTGTACGCCGACGGCGTTGCCGTGCCCAAGCTGCACGCGGGCCAGGGCGGCATCGTGGTGCTCGACACCACCCCGTTCTACGCCGAGTCGGGCGGCCAGGTGGGCGACCAGGGCAGCTTGCGCGCCGCCGGCGGCCTGTTTGAAGTCGAAGACACGCTCAAGGTGCAGGCCGATGTGTTCGGCCACCACGGCGTGCTGGTCGACGGCGTGCTGCGCGTGGGCGACCATGTCGATGCGCGGGTCGATGAGGACAAGCGCGGCCGCACCATCCGCAATCACTCGGCCACCCACCTGATGCACAAGGCGCTGCGCGAAGTGCTGGGCAGCCACGTGGCGCAAAAGGGTTCGCTGGTCGACGCCGACAAGACCCGTTTCGACTTCAGCCACAACGCCCCTGTCACGCAGGAGCAGATCGCCCAGGTCGAAACCATCGTCAACCGCGAGATCTTGCAGAACCACGCCACCCAGGCGCATAACATGTCGTTCGACGACGCCGTCAAGCATGGCGCGATGGCGCTGTTCGGCGAAAAATACGGCGACGAAGTGCGCGTGCTCGACATCGGCTCCTCGAAGGAATTGTGCGGTGGCGTCCACGTCGTCCGCACGGGCGACATCGGCCTGTTCAAGATCATCGCCGAAGGCGGCGTCGCCGCCGGCATCCGCCGTCTCGAGGCGGTGACGGGAGAAGGCGCGCTGGCGCTGGTGCAGAACCTCAATCGGCGCCTGCAGGAAGCGGCTGGCGCCCTCAAGACCAATCCGGAGGAGCTGACCGCGCGCATCGGCCAGGTGCAGGAGCAGGTCAAGTCGCTCGAGAAGGAACTGGCGGCGCTCAAGTCGAAGCTGGCGGCGGGGCAGGGCGATGAACTGCTCACGCAGGCCGTCGACGTCAACGGCATCAAGGTTCTGGCGGCCACGCTCGACGGCGCCGACGTCGCCACCTTGCGCGAGACCATGGACAAGCTCAAGGACAAGCTGAAAACCGCGGCGATCGTGCTTGCCAGCGTCACCGACGGCAAAGTGAGCCTGATCGCCGGCGTGACGGCGGACGCCACCGCCAGGGTCAAGGCGGGCGAACTGGTCAACTTCGTTGCGCAGCAGGTGGGCGGCAAGGGTGGCGGCCGGCCCGATATGGCGCAGGCGGGCGGCACCGACCCGAGCGGCCTGGCAGCGGCCCTGGCCGCAGTGGCGGGCTGGGTGCAGCAGCGGGTGTAATACCGGCCTGCATGGTGTGATTATCCGATGGCGCCCCGCTTGACAAGCGGGGCGTTTTTTTTACGAGCGCGTTCACTGTTCAATCGGGGCATTGCCCGGTGCAGCGTTCAGGAAAATTTCTGTGTCGTCCTTGCCGAAATGGCGGGGCGATCAGATAGTTCGCGTACGGCTCCTCGGGATATTTAGTTAGCCAGCCAGACGACAGTGGTGTTCATGCTGCCAAATCGGTCGGCGCCGATTACCAGCAGGCGGTTGCCGACCTTCACCACGGATTGTACGCTGACCGCTGGTGCAATTCGGGCCAGCAGCGTCGGCTCGATGGCTGCCAACGGGCCAGAGCCGGCGGTTTCGAAAAGCGTCGTGAAGCTGCTGTCGCTTCTGCCTTCAGGCCATAGTTGACCACTTTGAAGTATGCTGGCAAACAATTGTCCGGATTCGCGGCCATACACGCCGAACGTCCCGCCGATCGGCAGCAGCCACGGTGCTTGCAGCTTGCTCGATTGGAGCGTGGCGCCTGGCAGAAGAACTGGGTTACCGTTGCCGTCGAGGCGTGCAGCCCCGATGCCGCTCATGTCTGAACAACTCATCGCCAGTCCCTGCGTCAAGGCGACAGTGTTCAGAAACCGGCATGTGTCGAAGCTAATGCCCATAACCTGGTCGGTAATGCTGGCGCCCGTGCTGGTATTGATCATCGCCAGACGCCAGCTGGGCTGCAGATTGCTGGCATGCCACGAAAATGCGAGCCGGGCGCCGTCGAGCGCCATGTTCAATCTGGACATGTCGAACGCAGCCGGCGCGGTGACGGCAATCGCCGTTCCGAGAGGCAGGCCATTTGCGTCGAAATGTTGCGCCGCGAGCGAGCGCCTGGAGATCTGACCGTCCCAGGTGGCGCGCAGCCAGCCGATCCAGATCCCGGTGCTGTCGGTGGCAAGCCTGTAGCTGGTGCGGTCGGTGTCGTAGCCGAGCTGCACATCGTTGAACACTGGTACGGCTTGCCGCACAATTCGCTGGCCGGTGGCATCCAGGCTCACCATCGACAGTTGCTGGTCGCTGGTATGTGCAAATATTCTTAGTTCGTTGCCGACACGGATTGCATGCGGCTCCCAAAAGAAATCTGTGCCGGGGAACAATTCCGTGCGCTCATAGGCGCGCGCGGCGACGACTTTTCCGAGCGGATCGAGCTGCGCTACCGCCAAGCCCTGGTTGGAGGGTTGGTTTGGAATCTGGCCGATCGCGACAGCCGTAGTGTCAAAGGAAACGACGTCACCGACATATTGCAGGGGCGACCCGGAGAGTGAGGATCCGGCAGGAGACACAGCCACCACCGTGTCCAAATGGCCCAGCCCTTCCGTCAGTCCGTCCCAATTCTCCAGGATCTCCGTGGCAACCCGGTTCGGTAAACCGGCGGTGTTGTTTGGCGCTTCTATTCGGCTCTTCACGATACCGATGCCCGGCGCGTACCAAGTGCTCTGCCTGGCCTCGTAGATTGGCGAGTCGGTAGCAGTTTTGCTGTATTTGACGCGGACGTGAAAATTCATATTGACCCGGACGGCCTTCACCTGCCGCCGGTTCGGCAGATCAACGAGTTCTTCACCCATCACAGTGCTGTACACGGCAACATCGAGAGCTTCATTGACCTTGTCGCCATCGAAGTCCCTGCCACTGTCCGCTATACGCTTATCAAGACTGACATATTGATCGTTGATCCTGACGGGCGAGCGCAATTCGACTAGATCGACGGCCTGCGCAGGGAGGTTCGCAGCGAGCATCAACAGGTTTGTTGAAATGTAAGCGCCACCTTCGAAGCGGACCGGGTTACTTTCCCCCACATCGTTGAACGGAAGGCTGCCGATTTCGGTAACCGCGCTGCCATTGGCTACCTGAGTGACGGTGTTTGTATAGTAATTGAAGTCTGTTGCCGATTCGCCAGCGGGCTTATCGACCCCGTGGTAGGTCCAGCGCGCGCCGGCACGCATCACGCGCAGGGGTGCCGCATTGGCGTACAGCACGGCGCCGAGCGCAGGCGCTGCAGGCACCAGACCGCTGGTGACCGGGGCGGCGGGCTGTATCGGTACCGGGCTTGGCACGGGTGCCTGCGCCGGTATGCTTGCACTACCTCCACCGCCGCCGCCCCCACCGCATCCGCCAAGCGTCGTCGCCATCAGCGCTACCAACCAAAACCGCTTTGAAACCATGTGCTCCCCACTAAGAAATAAATTGCCTGGGAGTACTTTACGTTATGCAAAGCTTGGCAGACAAGCTCAATATTATAAATAGCAACAAAATAGGCCCAGGTCGTGTGAACGTGCCCTGAAAATCTTATCTTCGCAGCGTGTCAGCTTCTGAGCCAGGCTGTGTCAGTAAGGTCCTGAAATTCGCCGGCGACGTCTTCAGCAATGTCCCCGCATCTTCGGTGCAAGCCGGACCGCTGGTATTGAATGCGCATGAATGCCCCATTAAATTTCTATTTTCCAATAATGCAACATTGTCCGTACACTACCTTGGCCAAGGATGGTGTTCGACCAGCCAAAACCGGTCTTTGGCCTGATCTGTGCGTGCTTGCTGCCGTACTGGCCTGTCAATAATCTGTCGGCTGATGCGCACCCATCTCGACGCCGCAGGCGACTCGCGATCCGCGACAAGCTTTTGACGTGCCAACCCAGGACCCCAACTTCATGCCTTATGTGCGCCAGACGATGAACCGCCTGTTTCCGGGATTGCTGCTTGCGATGGCATGCAATGCAGCCGGTGCCGTAGCAAGCCCCCGACAGCTGCAAGACGCGTGCAAGCCAGACAGCGCGCCGGGCACGGCGCTACACGGCGTACAGGTGCGCAAAATCGACGCGGCTTCCAGGGACCTGCCTTACTATGAGGCGCGCTCGGACGAGACCGGCAGCAGCGTCCGCATTTATCATGATCCCGTGTTGGACAACGCCGCCGCATCGAAGGCGGCGTGCCTGATGGGCGTGCTGGATCTGCTGTCGAAAGCGCTTGCGCATCTGCGCTGACGGCTTCGTCGGTCGGAAAGGCGCTGCGGGCTTTGGTGACTTTTCGCAGGCGCATATCAAGCGATTCGATTGCGTTCGTGGTGTGGATCACCTTGCGGATCTCCGGCGGGTAGTCGAAGAAAGGTATGACGCGGGCCCAGTTGCGGCGCCAGGACTGGCTTAGCGGGGCGCTGGTCAACCATGCGGGTATTACCGGCCGCATTGGTGTGTTCATGAACACCGACCCCGCCATCATTGAACAGGTGTTTCGCATCAATGTGCCTGGCACGATGCATTGATCCCGCGCCGCCGTGGCCGCATTGCGCCAGTGCGCGACCGGCGGTGTCATCGTCAACTTGTCTTTGGTCGCCGCGCTCACCGGCAGCCCCGGCGACTACGTGCACCATGCAGCGAGCAAAGCGGCGGTTGAGGCGTTTACGCCGGGCTTGGCGCGCGAACTGGCGACCGAAGGCATTCGCGTGTGCGGCGTATCGCCCGAATAGACGCGCACCGGTATCCATGCGACAGCCGGCAAGCCGGAACGGCCTGCACGGATGCGCTTTGATGACTGCGAACAAGGCTTCAAAAATAAATGTATAAGCGCTTATATAAGCCGCGTATGATCTAACCATGAAACAAGGACTGGGAACCCAATTGCGCCACCTCATCGACCTGCTCGATGGCGATGTGGCTGCTGCCTACGACGAAGCAGGGCTGGCCTACCGGCCCCGCTACACCCCCGTGATGCGCGTGCTGGGCGAACATGGCAGCGCCTCGATCGGTGAAGTCGCCGCGTTTGCCGGCATCACCCAGCCGGCCGCCACCCAGACGGTGGCGCTGATGCGCAAAGAGGGCCTGGTGGCGATCGTCAGGGGACGCGACGCGCGCCAGCGCCTCGTCACGCTCAGCGCGCAAGGCCAGGCCCTGCTGCCGCAGTTGCAGGTGTGCTGGGCCGCCACCGCGCGCGCCGCCGCCAGCCTCGACGCCGAGCTTGCCTTTCCCCTGTCGCAGTGCCTGGCCGAGGCCATCGCCGCGCTGCAGGCGACACCGTACATCGAGCGCATCCGCGCCGCCCGCATCAATCACCACAAGGAGCCATCATGAGTCGCGTATCGCTGGACGAATTGCCCGCCGCGCCGAATTTGCCGAGCCTGTCCACCTCGCGCGCCCGCCGCATATTCTTTTCGGCGCCCGTGCGCATCGTGCTCGGCGTGCTCGCGATCGGGCTCACCGCCGCCCTCGGCTATGCGGCCATCAAGGCCATCGCGCCGCTGCCGGCACAGCGCCTGGTGTGGCCGCACCTGCTCATGAGCGCGCTGTTGTTACTGGTCTACGTGGGCTTCGTCAAGGCGATGGAGCGGCGCCCGCTCACCGAACTGGCCCGCGGCGGCGCGCCGGCCGAATTCGGCGTCGGCGTGTGGCTGGGCGCGGGGGCCGTCAGCGCCGCCATGGCGCTGCTGGCCGCCAGCGGTGGCTACCGCATCGTCGCCTTCCATCCGTGGACGGTGGGAATCGCTTCGGCGCTGGCCGAGATGCTGTTTGTGGGCCTGTTCGAGGAAATCTTATTTCGCGCGCTGATCTTCCGCATCGTCGAGCGCTCGCTGGGCAGCGTGCCCGCGCTGCTGCTGTCGGCCGTGCTGTTTGCGCTGGCGCACCTGGGCGAGGGCATCAACGCGCTGGGCCTGGTCAACACGGCGCTGGCCGGCCTGATGTTCAGCGCCGCCTGGATGCTCACGCGGCGCCTGTGGCTGTGCGTGGGCATTCACGCCGCCTGGAACTTCACGCTGGGGTCGATTTTTTCCATCGTCGTCTCGGGCCACCCCGCCAAGGGACTCATCGGCGGCGAACTGTCCGGCCCCGACTGGCTCACCGGCGGCGCCTACGGCCTCGAAGCGTCGGTGGTGACGGCACTGGTGATTGGCGCACTGTTCATGGGCCTGTTCTGGCGGGCGAGGGCGGCCGGCCAGGTGCTGCCGGCGCGCTGGGGCCAGCGCGCAATACAGTAAATTGCTACCGTAAAGTTTTCATTTTGGATATGCTCGTTGTGGTTTTGCAACGAGTGTGGTTTATTTTGGTGCGCTGCGTCATAATCGGCGAATAGGAGTAGTATGGGTGCATGACTCCCGTAACCAACCAAGCGAACCAATCGATGAGCACTGCCACTTTCGACAACGACGTCACGGCCTACCAAAAAGAGCTCGACGCCCGCGGCCTGAACTGTCCCCTGCCGATTCTGAAGGCCAAAAAGGCCCTCGCCGAGATGCAGACGGGCGAAGTGCTGCGCATCGTCGCCACCGATTCCGGCTCTGTCCGTGACTTCCAGGCGTTTGCCAAACAGACCGGCAATGCCTTACTTGCTCACAGTCAAAATGGTCTCGAGTTCACCTTTTTGATGCGCCGTAAGTAAGTGCTGCTTACATTGCATCTATTTGGTGCAATGCTCCCGGGGCAGGTCGCCGACCTGTCGCCGGCGAATTTCAGCATCCACGCCCCGCTTTAGGGGTTTTCTTCTAGCCTAAAATCGCACGATCGTGCTTTAATTTCGTCCTGACGGCGTTTTTCTCTTATAATCTACGCCACTCGTCAGTCAACGAAATCCCATTTTCAAAAAAGGTCTCCCATGAAAGTCCTGGTCCCCGTCAAGCGTGTGGTCGACTATAACGTCAAGGTCCGCGTCAAATCCGATGGCAGCGGCGTCGAAACCGCCAACGTCAAAATGTCGATGAACCCGTTCGACGAGATCGCGCTCGAAGAAGCGATGCGCTTGAAGGAAGCGGGCAAGGTCACGGAAGTGATCGCAGTGACCTGCGGCGTGACCCAGGCCCAGGAAACCTTGCGTACCGGCATGGCCATCGGCGCCGACCGCGCCATCCTGGTCGAAACCACCCCGGACCTGGAGCCGCTGGCCGTTGCCAAGCTGCTCAAGGCGGTGGCCGACAAGGAACAGCCGCAATTGATCATCCTGGGCAAGCAAGCCATCGATGACGACTCCAACCAGGTGGGCCAGATGCTGGCAGCCTTGCTGGGCTGGCCACAGGCGACGTTTGCCTCGAAAGTCGTGCTCGAAGGCGACACCGTCACCGTCACCCGCGAAGTCGACGGCGGCCTGGAAACGCTGGCGCTGACCCTGCCGGCCATCGTCACCACCGACCTGCGCCTGAACGAGCCCCGCTACGTTACTTTGCCGAACATCATGAAGGCGAAGAAGAAGCAGCTCGACATCCTCAAGCCGGAAGAACTCGGCGTCGATGTGACGCCCCGCCTGACCACGCTCAAAGTGGTCGAGCCGGCCAAGCGTTCGGCCGGTATCAAGGTGGCCGATGCGGCCACCCTGGTCGCCAAGCTGCGTACCGAAGCCAAAGTCATCTAATTAAAATTCTAGAACAGGGACACAACATGGTCGCCTTAGTCATCGCCGAACACGACAACGCCTCCCTGAAGGGAAGCACCCACCACACCGTCACCGCCGCGTTAGCCTGCGGTGGCGAGGTCCACATCCTGGTCGCCGGCAGCAATTGCGGCGCCGCCGCCAGCGCTGCCGCCGCCATTGCCGGCGTGAGCAAAGTACTGGTGGCCGATGCCGCCCACTTTGCCGACGGCCTGGCCGAAAACGTCGCCGCGCAGACGCTGGCCATCGCCGATGCCTACTCGCACATCCTGGCCCCGGCCACCGCCTACGGCAAGAACATCCTGCCGCGCGTGGCTGCCAAGCTCGACGTTGCGCAGATTTCCGAAATCACCAAGGTCGACGCGCCCGATACCTTCGAGCGCCCCATCTACGCCGGTAACGCCATCGCCACCGTGCGCTCGAGCGACAAGGTCAAAGTGATCACCGTGCGCGGCACCGGCTTTGACGCGGCACCGGCCACTGGTGGCGCGGCCGCCGTCGAAACCGTCGTCGCCGTGGCCGATGCGGGCACCTCGCGCTTCGTCGGCCGCGAGCTGGCCAAGTCCGACCGTCCGGAGCTCACTGCCGCCAAGGTCATCGTCTCCGGCGGCCGCGGCATGGGCTCGGGCGACAACTTCAAGATTCTCGAGCCGCTCGCCGACAAGCTCGGCGCCGCCATGGGCGCCTCGCGCGCCGCCGTCGATGCCGGCTTCGTGCCGAACGACTGGCAAGTGGGCCAGACCGGCAAGATCGTCGCCCCGGCGCTGTACATCGCGGTCGGTATTTCCGGCGCCATCCAGCATCTGGCCGGCATGAAGGACTCGAAAACCATCGTCGCCATCAACAAGGATCCGGAAGCGCCGATCTTCTCGGTGGCCGACTACGGCATCGTGGGCGATCTGTTCGAGGTGGTGCCCGAGCTGGTCAAACAGCTCGGTTGATGCCCTTCAATTTGCCGTGACGTCGACGTCGTTCCCGCTGATGCGCGAACGACGTTGTTCCTTTCAGAACCCATTCGAAAGATCCAATGAGCTATCAAGCCCCCCTCAAAGACATGCTGTTCGTGCTCAACGAACTGGCCGCCCTGTCGACCATCAACCAGTTGCCCGGCTGTGAAGACGCCACCGCCGACACCGTCGAAGCGGTGCTGGAAGAAAACGCCAAATTTTGCGGCAACGTCGTCGCGCCCCTCAACTATCCCAGCGACGTCAAGCCCAGCTTCTGGCACGACGGCCAGGTCACCACCGCCGCCGGCTTCAAGGGCGCCTTCAAGAGCTTTGCCGAAGCGGGCTGGCAGGGCGTGCAGCACCCGGTCGCGTTCGGCGGCCAGGGCTTGCCCAAGCTGGTCGCCACGCCGTGCATCGAAATGCTCAATGCCGCCTCGATCTCGTTCGCGCTGGTGGCGCTGCTGTCGGACGGCGCCATCGAAGCGCTGATCACGGCCGGCTCCGACGCGCAAAAAGCGATCTACCTGGAGCCCTTGATTTCCGGTAAATGGACGGGCACCATGAACCTGACGGAGCCGCAGGCGGGCTCCGACCTGGCCGCCGTGCGCACCCGCGCCGTGCCGCAGGACGACGGCACCTACAAAGTGTTCGGCACCAAGATCTACATCACCTACGGTGAGCACGACATGGCCGACAACATCGTCCACCTGGTGCTGGCGCGCACCCCTGACGCCCCCGCCGGCGTCAAGGGCATCTCGCTGTTCGTGGTGCCGAAGTTCCTCGTCAATGCCGATGGTTCGCTGGGCGCGCGCAACGACGCCCACTGCGTCTCGATCGAGCACAAGCTGGGCATCAAGGCCAGCCCGACCGCGGTGCTGCAGTTCGGCGACCACGGCGGCGCCATCGGCACCCTGGTGGGCGAGGAAAACCGTGGCCTCGAATACATGTTCATCATGATGAACGCGGCCCGCTTCGGCGTCGGCCTGCAGGGCATCGGCCTGGCCGAGCGTGCCTACCAGCAGGCGGTGGCCTTCGCCAAGGACCGCGTGCAGTCGCGCGACGTGGCCGGTTCCAGCGGTCCCGTCACCATCATTCACCACCCCGACGTGCGCCGCATGCTCATGTCGATGCGCGCGCAAACGGAAGCGGCGCGCGCCCTGGCCTACGTCGGCGCCGGCCTGTCGGACCTGGCGCACCACCATGCGGACGCGGAGACGCGCGCGGCCAACCTGGCCGTCTACGAATACCTGGTGCCGATCATCAAGGGCTGGTCGACCGAGATGGCCCAGGACGTCACCCGCGACGGCGTGCAAGTGCACGGTGGCATGGGCTTCATCGAAGAGACGGGCGCCGCCCAGCATTACCGCGACGCCAAGATCCTCACCATCTACGAGGGCACCACGGCGATCCAGGCCAACGACCTGGTCGGCCGCAAGACGGTGCGCGATGGCGGCGCCGTCGCCCGCGCGATCCTGGCGCAAGTGCGCGCCACCGAAGCGCAATTGCTGGAAGCCGGCGCGCTGCCGGGCGGCGCGCATTTCGCCGCCATCGGCGCCCAGCTGGCGCAAGGCAGCGCGGCGCTCGAAGCGGTGGTCGAATTCATGGTCGCCAACATCAAGACCGATGTGACCGCCGTGTTCGCCGGCAGCGTGCCTTACCTGCGCCTGGCCGGCATCGTGCTGGGCGGCTGGCAGATGGCGCGCGCCGCCCTGATCGCCCAGAGCAAGCTCGACGCAGGCGAGGGCGACGCCAGCTTCTATCAGGCCAAGATCGGCACTGCGCGCTTCTTTGCCGACCACCAGCTGTCGCAGGCGGGCAGCCTGCGCAGCGCCATCGTCGGCGGCAGCGCCGGCGTGATGGCCCTGACCGAGGCGCAGTTCTAAGGCGCTGCCACGGCCGCGGCGCGGCCGGATCGATTGGCGTAAAGAGGGAGGCGGTCCATGCGGATCACCTCCTTTTTTGTAGTTGGGGCAGGGTGCGCCGCGACCCCATCTTGCCCCTTGCGGACCGGGGAAAATTATTTTCCCGGCTGTTACATTGTGCGCAAATTGACGGCTTTTTTTGATGTATCGTAACGCTCCGATCGGCGGGCAAAATTACGCTATGCAACTCTTTTGCAGCGTGTATTCCCCCGCGCACCCGACAACAGGATTCTTGTGAATACGATGACACCGTTCGACACCCAGCCCCTTTCCCGTCCACGTCCACGCGGCGCCATCTTGCTCAGCCTGCTCGCCGGCAGCGTGCTCAGCGCCTGCGGCGGCGGTGGCGGCGGCGCCGGCACCAGCGCCGATCCGGTCCCCGTGACGCCCGCGCCCACCGAGTGCGTGGTGCGCATCATCGCCGACACCAGCGTGGCCGCCGGCAAGACCGCTGGCGCCACCGTGCAGGCCTGCAGCGGCGCCATGGCCGATGTCAGCTGGGTACAGGAGAGCGGCGCGGCGCTCGAACTGCAGGCCGCGCGCAGCGCCACCGTCGCCTTCGAGCCCAGCGTCGCCGGTAGCGTGCGCCTGCGCGCCAACGTCACGCTCGTCGATGGCCGCAGCGCCAGCGCCAGCGCCGACGTCCTCGTCAGCAGCGCACCCACCGGCAGCTACATCAATGTGCGCGCCGACCACTCGGTGCGGGCCGATACCGACACCTCGGTGCGCGCCTGGCCCACCGTGGTCGGCGGGGACAATGTCACCAGCATCACCTGGACCCAGATCGCCGGGCCCACCGTGACGCTCGACACCACCGAGCCGCAACTGCTGATGTTCAAGTCGCCCCAGGTGACGGCCGACACGGTGCTGAAATTTCGCGCGCTGCTCACCACCAGCAGTGGCCGCCAGGACACGGACGAGGTGACGGTGGGCGTCGAGGTGCAGGCGGCCAAGCCGAACGGCTACCTGTTCGACCAGACCGAGCGCGTCCATGCCTACCGCGCCGCCGGCGTGTATGCCGGCGTGCTGGCCCGCTGCACCTACGACATCGGCGTGTACTACGCCAACAGCAGCGCCACCAATTTCTGCAGCACCGCGACCCTGCCGCTGCTGCAAACGGAGGCGGGTGCCGGCGCCGTGCCCTCGGTGGCGCAGGTGATGGGGCGGGTGCTGGTGTCGCACGATTTCCTGGGCGCGAATTTTGAAAATTTCCTGCTGACCCAGGACGTCAACGGCGACTTCCGCCGCCTGCTGTCCGGCGTCACCGCCATCGTCATCGGCTCGCACGTGCGTCCCAGCTATTACCAGCCGGCCACGGGGGCGATCTACCTGGACGCGAACAACCTGTGGCTGACCCCGCAGCAGCGCGACGTCGTCACCGAGGTACCCGATTACCGCCTGGCTTACGCCGACGGTCTCAATTTCACCAGCCTGGGCCGCCAGGTAAAAAACAATGACTACGCGCGCGCCAGTTATCCCAGCACGCAGCGGCGCAGCCGCGCCAGCGCTGATCTGATCACGGACCTGGGCCGCCTGCTGTACCACGAGCTCAGCCACGCCAGCGATTTCATTTCGCCTGCCGAGCGCGCGCTCAATCCCGGCCTGTCGATCTATGCCAATGTGCTGCCGCGGCTGACGGCGAACAGCTTGCCATCGGACATGCTGGCGTTCCAGTACCCGCTGCAGTCGAGCGAAATGAAGGCGCTGGGCCAGGTGCTGTACCGGGGCGCCACCGCCACCGCCCAGCAGAAAGCCTACACGGCCACCGACATCGGGCGTTTCTTCAGCAGCGACCGCGCCTCCGACGATTACGCCTATTCGATCAGCGCTGATAGCAACTCGCGTGAAGACCTGGCCATGCTGTTCGAGGAATTCATGATGAGTTACCGCCACGGCATCGTCTACGACTACGCCTACAGCGACCTGGTGCTCGATGGCCAGACGGCCTCGCAGGTGCTGGTGCGCTGGGGTGAGCGGGGCCGTATCGCCGAAGCGGCCATCAAGCCGCGCATCAAGCTGGTGTTGCAGCAGGTGGCGCCGTGGATCGACGTGAGCGCCGTCGACCGCCTGCCTGCGCCGATCCTGATGACGCCGGGGGCGAGCTGGACGGCGAACCTGACGATCAGCCCCATGTTCGGCGCCACGCCGTCGAGCTTGCGTACGCTGGCGCCGGCGGTCAGCACGCGCAGCGCGCGCGACGATGTGCAGGGGCTGCGTCGCCCCCATTAACTTGCGTGCGGTGGGGCAGGGCTGGCGTCTGCGTCAGCCGTACGCCCCACCCGTATAGAGCAGGTCGAACAAGCGCGCCATCGTCGAAATCAGCACCGTCGTTCCCACCAGCATGGTCGCCACCAGCAGCAGCGCCAGCGGCCAGCGCGAGTCGCTTCGCCCTTCGCTGTCCGGATTGAAAGCGGCGTCGAATTTCTCGTCCGCCATCACCCCCAGCACCAGCGCCTGCAGAAAGCCGGCGATCATCGACACAATCAGCGGCAGCAAGCGGTAAAACAGGTTGATGTGGGGCGCCAGCAGCAACAGCAGCGCGCTCGCCGCCAGCAAGGCCAGGTGTACAGTCAGCAGCGCGTCGCGCCCGCCGCGCAGGTACAGGCGGTGCACGCCGGCGGCGCCCAGCGCGGCGGCCAGCAGGGTGGCCAGGGTCTTGTTCTTGTGGGGGCGGGGCAGGGACATGGAGACGCTTGATGTCAGTAAAGCATGCAGTATCGGGCAAAACGGTGGCCTGCCGTGATTTTTTCGACAAAATGGCTTTGCCCGTGCGGGCCGAAATCGGCGATAATGCTCGACTTCGGACCGAATTGCGCGCCCTGAGTTCTTTATTGCTTGCTGCTGTGCGGCATTGCGCGCTATAATTGTCGGCTTTTTCCGCTCAGCATAACTTTTTGGATTTAATTATGGTCGTTATTCGTTTAGCACGTGGAGGCGCCAAGAAGCGCCCGTTCTTCAACATCGTTGCAACGGACTCGCGCAATCGCCGCGACGGCCGCTTCATCGAGCGCATCGGTTTCTACAACCCGATGGCATCCGGTGGCGAAGTCGGTCTGCGCATTACCGCGGACCGTCTGGCCTACTGGCAAGGCGTTGGCGCACAATTGTCGCCAACCGTTGCCCGTCTGGTTGCTCAGCAGCCAGCCGTTCCAGCAGCAGCGTAATTTACTAGCCAGGCCATTTTGACCGATTCAGCGGCAGCAGCGGGGTCCCTTCCCGCCGACCTGGTTCAGGTCGGGTACGTATCAGGCCCTTACGGCGTCACCGGTTCAATCCGCGTCACGCCGTTTTCGACCGATGCCGATGCCCTGATGAGTGTCAAAACCTGGTGGCTGAACAAGCCAAACCAGCAATCCGTCTCCGTGCGGACTGCCAAGATTCACGGCGGCGACGTCGTCGCCCAGTTGGTCGGCGTGGTGGGGCGCGATGCCTCGGAGGCACTCAAGGGTGCATCCGTATCGATTCCCCGCAGCGAGTTCCCGCAACTGGCGGAAGATGAGTTTTATTGGTCCGATCTGATCGGATTGAACGTCGTTAACCTGCAGGGCGAAGCGCTCGGCACGGTCAGCGACATGATGGACAATGGCGCACAGTCGATTCTGCGCATCGCGCCGGTGGCGCTGGCCGATCAGCCAGTGCAGGAGCGGTTGGTGCCCTACGTCGACCAGTACGTCAAGTCGGTCGATTTGGCAGGCAAGGTCATTGTCCTCGACTGGGGCCTCGATTATTAATCCGGGTCGCCCGCATTCGCAGCGAGAACACCATGCAGTTTGATGTGGTCAGCCTGTTTCCGGAGATGTTTGCCGCGTTGACGCAGTCGGGTGTCACCCGCCGCGCGCACGAGCAGCACAAGTGGGGCCTGACGGTGTGGAATCCCCGTGATTTCACCGTCGATAACCACCGCACCGTGGACGACCGCCCGTACGGCGGCGGCCCCGGCATGGTGATGCTGGCGCGCCCGCTGGAAGCGGCCATCAACGCAGCCAGGCAGCGCCAGGTGGACCTCGGTCTGCCGGCTCCGCGGGTGGTGTTCATGTCGCCCCAGGGCGCGCCGCTCACGCATGCGAAGGTGATGGCACTGAAGAACGAGCCGGGCTTGATCGTGTTGTGCGGCCGCTACGAAGCGGTCGACCAGCGCTTGCTCGACAAAATGGTCGACGAAGAAATCAGCCTGGGCGATTTTGTCCTCTCCGGCGGCGAATTGCCGGCGATGGCGCTGATGGATGCGGTGGTGCGGCAGTTGCCCGGCGTGCTAGGCGACGATGCCTCGGCGGTCGAAGACAGCTTTGTCAACGGCCTGCTCGATTCGCCCCATTACACCCGTCCCGACGTGTATGAAGGGGTGGCCGTCCCCGCTGTGCTGATGGGCGGCAACCATGCCGAGATCGTCAAGTGGCGGCGCCAGCGGATGCTTGAGGCAACCGCGCGCAAGCGGCCCGATCTGCTGGCGGCGGCACGCGCCGATGGGCGCCTGAGCAAGCACGATGAAAAGTTTTTGGCCGATTTCCCGAAGTCGGCCACGTAAGCGTTGTTGGCCGGTTGCGAAAAGCGGCCAGGCAAGAGTTTTTGGCCGGTTTCGCAAAACCGGCCACGCAGGTGCAGCACCCGGCGGGCATGTGGCCCGTCCGTATCAACCCCATCCTCTACTGGGCATTGCAGCGCCAGCACGATGGTTACAGGAGTTTTACCATGAATCTGATTCAAACTCTCGAGCAGGAAGAGATTGCCCGTCTGGGCAAGACCATCCCTGACTTTGCACCAGGCGACACCGTCGTCGTCAACGTCAACGTCGTCGAAGGCACCCGCAAGCGCGCCCAGGCATACGAAGGCGTGGTCATCTCCCGTCGTAACCGTGGCCTGAACTCGAACTTCATCGTTCGTAAGATCTCGTCCGGCGAAGGCGTCGAGCGTACGTTCCAACTGTATTCGCCACTGATCGCTTCGATTGAAGTCAAGCGTCGCGGCGATGTCCGTCGCGCCAAGCTGTACTATCTGCGTGAGCGTTCGGGCAAGTCGGCACGTATCAAAGAAAAGCTGCCACAACGTCGCGTTGCAACGCCAGCAGTCGCCAAGTAATATTAGCGACAGCGTTGCACACCGAAGGCACCTTGCGTGCCTGGAAAAGGCATCCACTGGATGCCTTTTTTGCTTTTTTACCAAGGAATTTCGCGCTTGCCCAAGCTTCCCTTCGACCCCGAACAGTTACCGATCGACAGCATCGCCGGCGAGGCGCCCGTGGCGCCGGCGGCGCTGACGGCGGCGGCCCTGCGCCAGCGCTTTGCCGTGCCGCCGCCGTGGACGCCCGAGGAGCTCGACGAATCGGTGGGCCCGCGCGCCGTGATGACCCCGGCCGCCGTGCTCATTCCCCTGGTCGAGCGCGCCGAGGGCCTGACCATGCTGCTCACGCGCCGCACGGCGCACCTGAACAACCATCCGGGCCAGATCAGCTTTCCCGGCGGGCGCGCGGAAAAATACGACCTGGGCGCCGCCGCCACTGCCTTGCGCGAGGCGCAGGAGGAAATCGGCCTGGACGCCCGCCATGTCGAGCTGATCGGCACCATGCCCGATTATCTGACCGGCACCGGCTACCACGTTGTGCCCGTGGTAGGATTGCTGGCCCCGCCGTTCGAGCTGACCGCCGAAAGCAATGAAGTGGCCGATATCTTCGAGGTGCCGCTGGCCTTCCTGATGGATGGCGCCCACCACCAGCGCCTGTCCTACGTGCTGCCAGCGGGCGCGCGGCGGCGCTTTTATGCGATGCCCTACGACGATTACTTCATTTGGGGCGCCACCGCCGGCATGATCCGCAACCTGTTTCACTTCCTGCGCGCCTGACGCGCGCCCGCGCAGCAGCCCCGGTTCTGGATCTTCTCCGCACGCCAAGTTGATTCCGCTCCATCTCTGCGCTATCTTAGCGGGGCCGGGCAGTATTGCCGTTTATTACCAAGGACGTTCGATGACTTTTCTTTCCATTCTGTGCGCGCTGCTGATCGAGCAGTTGAAGCCCTTGCGCTCAGATAACATGATTTATGCCGAGATCAAAAGTTTCGCCATACGCATGGAAACCTGGTTCAACGCCGGCAGCGCCGCCGACGGCCGGCTGGGCTGGTTCCTGATGATGGGCGCCCTGATGGTGCCCACGGCGCTGATCTACTGGGTGTTAAATCACTACAATCTGACCTTCGCCGCCTTCGCCTGGAACGTGCTGATCGTCTACCTGACGCTGGGTTTTCGCCACTACAGCCATTATTTCACCTCGATCCAGATCGCCCTCAACAACGGCGACGAAGCCACCGCGCGCACCTTGCTGGCCGACTGGGCCAGGATCGACACGGTCGGCATGGAGTCGGGCGAGATTTCCCGCATCGCCGTGGAAAAGGCGCTGGTGACGACCCACCGCAATGTGTTCGGCGTGTTTTTCTGGTTTCTCATGCCGCTCGGGCCCGCCTGCGCCGTGATGTACCGGGTGGCCGAATACCTGGCCCGCGCCTGGAACGAGCCGGACCACATGCACAACGAAGCGTTCGGCCAGTTCGCCGCCAAGGCGTTTTACTGGATCGACTGGCTGCCCGTGCGCATGACGGCGGTGGCGTTCGCCGTGGTGGGCAATTTCGAAGATGCCATCTATGCCTGGCGCAACTTCGCCCACCGCTGGGTCGACCAGGCCAAGGGCATCATCCTCACCGCCGGCGGCGGCGCCATGGGCGTGCGGCTCGGTTCGCCGTTCGAGAATGCCTCCGGCGTCACCTTGCCGCCCGACGCGGCCACGGTCGACAGCAGCGAGGCCGACGCCGACGTCTTGCCCGGCGTCGAGCCCACCATCCGCGCCTTGCAGAGCACCGTGGGCCTGGTGTGGCGCGCCTTGTTGCTGTGGATGATGATATTGTTGCTGCTGTCCGGCGCAGTCTGGCTCGGTTAAACGGGCCTTGGCAGCTTGGGGGAGACAGGCGGGCGCCGGCGCAGGGCGCCCGACCATAAAGGGGACTTCAAGTCTTCTATAAGATATAATACTGCGTCAGCTGCCCGGTTGAAATTGTCCGGGCCCTTCCACGCCGCATTCTCCCCGAGACCCGCCGCCCCATGGCCGAAACACCGCAAACCAAGATCGATGTCGCTGAGGAATTTTTCATTCTCGGCCTCACCAGCGACGGCAAGCAATTTCGTCCCAGTGACTGGGCCGACCGCTTGAGTGGCGCCATGTCGTGCTTCCAGCCGGAAGGGGTAAGAAATGCCCGCCTGGCGTTTTCGCCCTATGTGCGCCCCACCATGCTCAACGGCGTGCGCGCCGTCGTCGTCGACAAGGCCCTGAAAAACATCGAACCGCTGGCCTATCACTTCGTGGTCGACTTCGCCAAGGACAACGACTTGCAAGTGGTCGAAGCGTGCGAGCTGCCCGACGTCAAACCGAAGCCGCCTGCCCGGTAGTCCCACCGCGCGTCCTCTTCCAATCCGTCGATTCCCCGCTATGCTGATAGCATCAGCGGCATGGGGCCGCCGGGAGAGCATCATGCGTATCGGCGAAATCTGCACCACTTCCACGATCTTTTGCACGCGCGACGATTCCGTCCAGGACGCCGCCATGAAAATGCGCCAGCACCACGTGGGCGACCTGGTCGTCATCGACCAGCCCGACGATGACAAGCTACCGGTCGGCATCCTTACCGACCGCGACATCGTCGTCTCCGTCATCGCCCTGGGCCTCGACCCGGCCAGCCTGCTCGTGGGCGACATCATGAGCGACGACCTCGATACCTGCCATGCCGACGACGATGTCTACGAGACGATCGAGCGCATGCACCGGCGCGGCGTGCGCCGCCTGCCCGTGGTCGACGGCAGCGGCCGCCTGTCGGGCATCGTCAGCGCCGACGATCTGCTGGGCTTCCTGGCCGAAGAGATGAGCGAACTGGCGCGCATCGCGCCGCACCAGCAGGCCCAGGAGCGCCGCGCCCGTCATTAAGGGCGCCTTCAGCCACCGGCGCCGCCGCTCTGCTACTATCGCGCATGCGCTCGCCCGGCGACGCACGGCGCCGTCCCGCCTTTGTCCGGACGCGCCGGGAGCCACCTCTGCGGCGGCACTTCCCACCACGCGAGAGACCATGATGCTGTTCAATAGCGGGCGCCTTGCCTGCGCCTTCCTGCTTGCCGGCGCGCTCGGCGCCGCCACCCACGCCAGCGCCGCCGCTGTGGCGCTCAAGCCGCTGGTGCTGCCCAAGGGCGTCACGGTGGGCCCGTCCGTCGAAGGGATCACCGAATACCGGCTGCAGAACGGCCTGAAGGTGCTGCTGTTTCCCGACAATTCCAAGCCCACCATCACCGTCAACGTCACCTACCTGGTCGGCTCGCGCCACGAGAACTACGGCGAAACGGGCATGGCGCATTTGCTCGAGCACCTGATGTTCAAGGGATCGCCGCGCAATCGCGACATCACCCGCCAGTTCGCCGAACGGGGCATGCAGTTCAACGGCACCACCTCGCTCGACCGCACCAATTACTACGAGGTGTTCCAGGCCACGGGCGACAACCTGCAATGGGCGCTGCAGATGGAAGCCGACCGCATGACCGGCTCTTTCATCGCCCGGCGCGATCTCGATTCCGAGATGACGGTGGTGCGCAACGAGTACGAAAGCGGCGAAAATTCGCCGTCCTCGGTGCTGCTCAAGCGCCTGCAAAGCGTGGCCTACGACTGGCACAGCTACGGCCGCTCGACCATCGGCAACCGCAGCGACATCGAAAACGTCGGCATCGGCAATCTGCAGGCCTTCTATAAAACCTGGTACCAGCCCGACAACGCGGTGCTGCTGGTGGCCGGCAAATTCGATCCCCATGCCACGCTGGCCTTCATCGCGCAAAAATTCGGCGCCCTTGCCCGGCCCCGCCGCGAGCTGCCCAAGTACTGGACGGTCGAGCCGACCCAGGACGGCGCCCGTTCCTTCGAGGTGCGCCGCCAGGGCGACGTGCAGATCGTCGCCGTCGCCTACCACGTGCCTTCGGCGCTGCACGACGACAGCGACGTGCTGGCCTTCAGCGCCGACATCCTCGGCAACGGCCCCGCCTCGCGCCTGCACAAGCTGCTCATCGACAGCGGCATGGCCAGCCAGGTGTTCTCGTTCGGCCAGACCGGCTATGCCCCCGGCCTGCAGGTGTTCGGCGCCATCGTCAAGAAGGGCGACCCGATCGACAAGGTGGCCGCCACCATGACCACCGCCATCGAAAGCTTCGCCGCCACCCCGCCCAGCACCGACGAAATGGAGCGGGTGCGGCGCACGATCAACAACGAGATTGACAAGAGCCTGAATGATCCCCAGCAGGTCGGGGTGGCGCTGTCGGAGGCGATCGCACTGGGCGACTGGCGCCTGTATTTCGTTGGCCGCGAGCGCGTGGCCACCATCAGCGCGCAAGAGGTGGCCAAGGCGGCCGATGGCTACCTGCGGCGCGACAACCGCGTCACCGGCTATTTTCTGCCGGACGACGCCACCCGGCGCGCCGAGATTCCCGCCGCGCCCGCGGTAGCGAGCCTGCTGGCCAATTTCACGCCGAAGGCGACCTCGCTGGTGTCGGAGGACTTCGATCCCAGCCAGGCCAACATCATGCAACGCACGCGCCTGCTCACCATCGGCGGCGTGCGCGTGGCGCTGCTGCCGAAAAAGAACCGGGGCGAATCGGTCTCGGTCGAGCTGGTACAGCACTTCGGCGACCCCGCCACCCTGTTCGGCAAGGGCGCCGTGCCCTCGCTGACCGCCTCCATGCTCGCGCGCGGCACCACCCGCCATGACCGGGTGGCGCTGACCGACGCCTTCGACGCGCTGCGCATGACGGGCGGACCGCACCAGTTCGAAACCACCCGCAGCCACCTGGCCGAGGCCCTGCGGCTGGCGGCGCAGGTGTTGAAGTCGCCCGCTTTTTCCGCGACCGAACTGGAGCAGTTGCGCGCGCAGACGCTGGTGGCGATCGAGGCCAACCGCAGTGAGCCGCAGGCGGTGGCGTCGCGCGCGCTGGCCGAGCACTTCAATACCTACCCGCGCGGCGACGTCCGCTACGACGGCACCATCGACGACGACCTGGCCGACACCCGCGCCGCCACGCTCGACCAGATCAAGGCATTTCACCGCGACTTTTATGGCGCGGCGCCGGCCGAACTGGCCATCGTCGGCGACTTCGATGCCGACGCCATCATTCCCGTCATCGAAGAATTGTTCGGCAAGTGGCAGCCGCTCACGCCGGTGGCGCCGGTGCTGCGCCGGGCCGAGGTGGTCGCGCCCGTGCGCCGCCTGCTCGACACGCCCGACAAGGAAAACGGCGTGCTGGTCGCGCGCCAGAACCTGGACCTGAACATCGACGACCCCGACTATCCGGCGCTGACCATCGCCAACTATATTTTCGGCGAAGGCGGCCTGAAATCGCGCCTGCTCGACCGCATCCGCCAGAAAGACGGCCTGTCGTACGGGGGCGGCTCGCAACTGGCCGCCGGTGAGCTCGACCGGGCGGGCGCCTTCATGATCAGCGCCATCGCCGCGCCACCCAACCTGGCGCGCGTCGAGCAAGCCGTTCAGCAGGAGCTGGCCAGGGCGCTCAAGGACGGCTTCACCCAGGCCGAGCTGACGGGCGCGAAGTCGGGGCTGATGCAGCAGCGCCTGCAAAACCGCGCCGACGACGCCGTGCTGGCGGCCGGCTGGGCGGCCTATTTGCACCGCAATGCCAGCTTTACCTGGAGTGCGCAGTTCGAGCAGCGCCTGATGGCGGTCACCCTGGCGCAGCTCAATGCCGCCTTTCGCAAGGTCATCGATCCATCGAAGCTGACAGTCGTAATTGCCGGCGACGTCAAAAAGGCCACAGCACCAACAAAATAAGGGCTTTATTGTTGCCTAAGGGCATTTGTTGGTTTGCCTGGCGGGCCTTGTCGCAGTATGATGTTGCCGTAGGGAACGATTAAGTTCTCCTGTTCAACAACGGAGTCGGCAATGGTGGGCAAGATAAAGCAGCAGCACGAGAAAACGTTCGATGGCAAGGTCGTGATGGTGACCGGCGCCGCCGCCGGCATCGGCCGCGCCGCGGCACTGGCCTTTGGCCGCGCCGGCGCCTGCGTGGTGGTGGCCGACACCTCGGTCGATGGCGGCCACGCCACCGCCGCCATGATCGTCGAAGCGGGCGGCAAGGCCCTGTTCGTGCAAGCGAACGTGGCGCGCGCCGCCGATGTCGAAGCGCTGGTCGACAAGACGGTGGCCTATTACGGCCGCCTCGACTGCGCTTTCAATAATGCCGGCATCGAGGAAGAGTCGCTGCCGCTGGCCGAGGGCGAGGAAGCGCTGTTCGACCGCATCATGGACGTCAACGTCAAGGGCACCTGGCTGTGCATGAAGTACCAGATCCGCCAGATGCTCAAGCAGGAAGGTGGCGGGGCGATCGTCAACACCGCCTCGGTGGCCGGCCTGGTGGGCGCGCCCACCCAGGCGGTCTACTCGGCCAGCAAGCACGCGGTGATCGGCCTGACCAAGACGGCGGCGGCCGAGTACGGCCGCCTGGGCATTCGCATCAACAGTATTTGTCCCGGCGTGGTCAACACGCCGATGCTGGCGCGCGCGCTCGAGCGCGACCCGGCGCGCGAAAAGAAGCTGCGCAACTTGCACCCGATCGGCCGCTTCGGCGAAGTGGCGGAGATCGCCAACGCGGCGCTCTGGCTGTGCTCGGAACAGTCCTCGTTCGTGACGGGCCACCAGCTGACCATCGACGGTGGCTTGACGGCGATCTGATGGCGGCGGGCGCCTTACTTGGGGCGCGGCCGTGTCAGATGGCGGTCGGGCTTGGACAAGGTGCCCGCCCGCAGTTGCTTGACCGCGGCCGACACCGCGCGCGCCACATTTCTCACCTCTTCCTGGAAGGCCTGATCGGCGTCGAAGGCGTCGTGGCTTTCGGCATACGATTCGTAGTAGCCGATGAACCGGTCCAGTTTGGCGGCGGGCCCCGCGTCGATCAGGCCCATCCAGTCCAGCCAGTCCGACAGACCGCGCCGCACCCCTTCGATGCCGGCCACATCGCCATGCACGACCAGGCCGTAGGCTCGCTCGGCCAGGTGTTTGGGGTAATCCCAGCCCTGCAACTCGAGCGCCTTCGCTTTCTCGGCGTCCTTGCCGTGGGTGGTGGTGGGGTCGGGATTGCCGCCGTCGGCGCAGACGAGCCGGTCGATCATCAGTTTTAATACGGCCGGGGTCTGGTACCAGTACACGGGGGTCACGATGATGACGCCGTGCGCGGCCACCCATTGCTGGTAGATCTCGTTCATCCAGTCGCTCGTCTGGTGCAGCGACTGGTTCGGGTAACAGCTGCACGGCCAGTGGCACAGCGGCATGGCGGTGGAGGCGCAGCCCTTGCACGGATGGATATGGCGGTCGTAATCGGACGTCATGCGGCTCAGGTCGAGCACGTCGACCTCGATGCCGTCCGCCTCGAGAATGGCGCGGGCCAGTTCGGTCATGCGAAAGCTCTTCGATATTTCGCCAGGACAGCTGCCGTCGTTGCGCGCCGATGCGTTAATGAGCAGCACCCGCGAGCGGCCGGCCGGGTCCTTTTGCTGGCGCTCGGCTGCCAGCAACTGTTCGCGTGTCGCTTGCCATTCGATCGACAAGTCGTAGTCGGGATCGGCAAAGCCGGGGCCCGCCTTGACCGTCACCGGCGCCTTGCGCGATTGCTGGTAGTTGGCGAAGGCGATGGCTTCCACCTTGGCCAGCTCGTCGCGCACGGCCTCGAAGCGGGGATCGCTGAACGAGCGCGTAAATACCAGGTGAAATTCGTCCTTGCCCAGCTTGGCCGCAGCCTGTCCCTTGCGTACTTCCGTCATGGTCGTCTCGCTCCAGTATGAATGATGTGGAACGAGTATCGGCCAATTGCGCGCCGCACAAGGTTGGCCAACTAACACAAGCGAGCACAGGCTTCATGGGCAAGCCAAAAAAAGGGCGCTTTCACCGTTTGCTGTGGGTCGACCCCGAACCGATTTGAATTGCTGAGGTCAAACCTGCTCCACCACCGTGATGGGAAAGCAGCGTGGCACAAGGCAAGCAGGTCCGTCCTAATTTCACCCGCCTGTTCTCCCGGCTGCGCGCCTTTAGAACCTATCCCGGTAGGTAGGAGGAAGCGGATTGCGATGCATGGCAGCCGAGGGCAAGGCGCGAGGATGACGCATGGCGAGCCATGCGAAGACGAGGCAAGTCATATATGACGGCCCGCCATCGCTTGCCAGGCGTCGCAGCGGCGCACCGGCAAGCAGCGACTCCGACCTACCGGGATAGGTTCTTGATACGCACCAGAGGCTGGCCGTGTGCTGTTTCATGTCGGCGCTCGTCAACGGCGAGCGCATTGCCGCGCTGATCGATCAGATCTCCCGTGCGCGCAGCGTGTGTCCCCGCTGCGCATCGCGCCAGTTCGGCCGCCACGGCGTCGCCAATGGCCTGCAGCGCTATCGCTGCCGCGCCTGTGGAAAAACTTTTAATGGTTTAACGGGCACGCCACTGGCGCGCCTGCGCCTCAAGGGCAAGTGGCTCGCGTATTGCGATTGCCTGCGCGACCCGGCCTGCACCGTCAAAAGCGCCGCCGAGAAAGTGCAGGTGCACGCCAATACCAGTTTTAGATGGCGCCACCGCTTCCTGCACTGGGTCAAGTTCGACCGACCCGCCACACTGCAAGGCATCACCGAGGCCGACGAGACGTTTTTGCTCGAATCGGAGAAGGGGAACCGGCAGGGTAAGAAGCAGAGCAAGCAGCAAAGTAACCCGCAGAGCAACCAGCAGAGCAGCCAGCAGAGTAATAAGCAGGAAAGTGATCAGGACAAGGGGCCGAAAAAGGATCAGGAAAGCGGGCAGGAAAATACACCGCTGGGCAGAGCGCCCCGCAAGCGCGGCGGCGTCGCGTCGAAACGGGGCATATCCAGGCAACTGGTCAACATCGTGGTGGCGCGCGACCGGGGCGGCGCCACCATCGATTTTATTGCCGGGCGCGGCGCCCTCAAAGCCGACGCCTTGCACACCCACCTGCTACCAAAACTGCAGCGCGATGTGCTGCTCGTGAGCGACGCCAATGCGGCCTATAAAAAATTCGCGCGCGAGGCGGGCATCGACCATCAAAGCATCAAGCTGCGCCAGGGCGTTCGTGTACGTGAAGCCATTCACATTCAAAACGTCAACGCTTATCACAGCCGCTTTAAACGGTGGCTCCATCACTTCAACGGCGTGGCCACGCGCTATCTGGACAATTACCTGGGCTGGTGCTGGGCCATCGACCTGCGCCGCATCGGCAACGCCGAGCGCTTCCTCGCAGCGGCGCTCGGTCACTTCAGCGCTTGAGCTCGAAAGAAACTCAACAGCTAACGGTGAAAGCGCCAAAAAAAAAGCGGGCAGGGCGATTCGCCCTGCCCGCTGTCGGCGGCCTTGCGTGGCCGCTGTCCTTACTTGCCCGCCACCGGCGCTGCCGGCGCGGCGCGATTGACCCACAGCGCCCAGTAGCGCGCCAGGTCGGTGGCGCCGTCGTCGCCCTTGATCTGGTCGAAGGCCTTGAGCGCTTCGGCCTTGCGGCCTGCCTTGGCGTAGGCGATGCCCAGGCGCAGCTTGTAATCGTCGGGGCGCTTGTTGATGCCCTTGGCGATGCCTTGCTCCATCAGGGGAAGGCCTTTGTCGAACTGGTCCATCGTGACGTAGGCATAACCGAGATTGACCAGGCCGACACCATCCTTCGCCTTGGCCGCGCTTGCTTCGCCGCTGGCGATGTTCTTGGCGTCGTCGGCGGCGCCCTTGGTGGCGCGATCGCGCAACTGCTTGTGCTTGGCGGCGTTGGCGCCGCTGCCCAGCACGCCCGCAGCGTAACCGGCATCGATGACTTTTTTCGCTTCGGTGGGGAAGCCGGCCAGCAGATCGAGTTCGGCCAGTTCGACATATTCTTCCGCGGCCATCTGTTTCACCGCCACCATTTGCAGGCGCAGGATATCGACGTCATGGGCCTGGTTGTAGCCCGGCTTGGCCGGGACCCGGTGCAGCAGGTCCGCCCAGTATTCGTCCGTCGGATACATCGCCACCAGTTTTTCCAGCGTGCTGACGTAGACGGCTGTGTCCTTGACCTTGGAGGCGGCACTGGCGAGCAGGCGCAGGTCTTCGGCGGAAGGGGCCTGGCCGGCTTTTTCCGTGTCGGCAATGGCCGGCACCAGCATCGCCTTGGCGGTGGCGAAGTCGTTGCTCAGGTAGTAGGAGCGAATCAGCGCGGGGGTGGCCTTGGCCGGGGTGGCGCTGTCTTTCTGGTAGCGCTTGAACCACTCGATGGCTTTGACATAGTTCTTCGCGTTGTAGTGGTAATTGCCCAGCGCCAGCACAAACTCGGCCTGGTCGGGCGCGGGCATCCTGCCCGACGCAATCGCCGCTTCCAGCCCGGCCATGACCATGGCGTCGTTGCTGGTGGCCGAGCCGAGCGCGATCTTCATGCGGTCGAGCACGTAGATTTCGTAGGGGGTCTTGGCGGGGAAGGCTTCGGCCTGGCTGACGCGGTTTTGCATCTCGGCGAAATTCTTGTCGGCCAACAACTGCTTGACAGCAGCGGGATCGAGCAGCTTGAACAATTCGGGGCGGACCGTGTCCGCCGGTGCGACAGGCGCGGCAGCGGCGGCCGGCGCTTTCTGGGCATGGGCGCCGCTCATCAATGCGGGCACAGCGTTCAGGCCGATGGCGGCAAGCATCAAGCTGATGCGGGCAAGGCGAAATTGAGACATGGACAACCCTTCTATTCAAAGACAAACATAAAATGCGCTCGACTGCGTCAGGTGTTACGCAGCACGGATTTTCTTGCGCCGCATAATGCCTGACAAAAAGACAAGGCCAGGCGGAAGAGCGTATTGTCCCATAAAGGCCGGCAACGCCGCTCGCAATTGCTTGCAACAGAATGTGACGGCGGCGCCCCTCAGGCGAAACCGGGTACCGGCGCGCTGCCCTGCGCTTCGGCCGTGCCGCCCAGCCAGTCATTGACCGCAGCCAGCGCCGGCGCCGCGAAGCCATACGTGATCAGTGCGGGGGCGTCGATGTCGAGCGCCTGGTACGGATTCCACAAGGCCAGGTGCAGGTCGGGCCGGAACTGCGCCCTGGCGGCCGGCCCGTAGCGCAGGCGCGAGGTCGAGGCCAGCACCGTGTAGCGACCATCGGACGGCAGGGCGGACCAGTCGAACTGCTCGGCGTCGGCGAACGTGCGCAGCTCGACGTCGTACAAGCGGCCCAGCGAGGCCGCCAGGCTCGCTGCCGACACGCCCGGCTCGGAGACGCCGTCGCTGACCCGGTCCTGGCGCATCACCAGGCGCAGCCTGGCCCCTGGTGCGGGGCGCCGCGGCGCGCCATAGGCGGTCAGTCCCCGCCGCCAGCCTTCGGCCATCAGCAGGCGGTCATCGGCGTCTTCCGCATAGGCGCGCGGCGCGCACGGATAGGCCAGGGCGAGGCCGTCCAGGCGCGCCAGCCTGGCGTCCACATCGGCGTCGGCCAGGGTGCCGTCGTCGATGGCGGCGGCGATCGCGGCGATGGTCTGCTCGACGGCGGCAGCGTCGCCCAGCGCCATGACCATGTCGGCGCCGGCCGCCAGCGCCCTGACGGCGGCCGCGCCGGCGCCATAGCGGTGGGCGATGGCGTGCATGTCCATGGCATCGGTGATGATGACCCCCTGGTAGCCCCATTGTTCGCGCAGCAGCCCGGTGAGGATGGGGCGCGACATGGTGGCGGGGAACTCGGCGTCCAGGGTGGGGTAGATGATATGCGCCGTCATCATCGCCGGCGCGTGGGCCGCCGCCTGGCGGAACGGTGCCAGTTCGCACTGCGCCAGTTCGGCCAGTGGCTTGTCGACCGTGGGCAGGTCGCGGTGCGAGTCGACGCTGGTGTCGCCGTGGCCGGGAAAGTGCTTGACGCAGCAGGCCACGCCGGCGCTCTCGCTGCCGGCCATCCAGGCCAGCGCCAGCGCGGTGGCGCGCTGCGGGTCGGCGCCGAACGAGCGCTCGGCGATGACGGGATTGTGCGGGTTGTTGTTCAGGTCCAGCACGGGCGCGAAGTTCCAGTTGAAGCCCAGCGCCTTGACGGCGCGGCCGACGGCGGCGCCGGTGCGGCGCGCCAGGTCGGTGTCGTCGGCCGCACCCAGCGCCATCGCCGATGGCGGCGCCGGTACCCAGGTCGAGCGCACCACGGCGCCGCCTTCCTGGTCGAGGGCGAGCAGGGCGCCGTCGCCCATCACGGCGCGCAGTGCGCCGTTCAGGGCCGTCAACTGGGCGGCGTCGCGCATGTTGTTGCGAAACAGGCAGGCGCCGCGCACGGCGTTCGCCTGCAGCAGGGCGCTGGTGGCGGCATCGAGCTCGGTGCCGCCGATGCGCACCATGATCAGCCGGCCCGCGCGTTCACGGGAAGTCAGAGGGGCGCGCATGCTCAATTGGTCCTGGTGACTTTGCTCAGGTGGCGCGGCCGGTCCGGGTCCATGCCGCGTGCCTTGGCCAGTTGCGCGGCCATGACATAGAAGGCCTGCACGGCGACGATAGGGTCGAGGTCGGCATGGGCGGCCAGCGGCAGCGTCAGGTCGCGCTCGGCGACATCGGCGGGGGCGGCCAGCAGCACGCGCGCGCCGCGCCCGCGCATTTCGGCAGCCAGTTGCAGCAGGCCGGCCTGGGCCGGGCCGCGGGTGGCGAAGATCAGCAGCGGATAGCCGTCTTCGATCAGCGCCATCGGGCCGTGCTTGATCTCGGCGCCGCTGAACGCTTCGGCCTGCAGGGCCGAGGTCTCTTTGAGTTTCAGGGCCGCTTCGAGGGCGATGGGAAAACTGATGCCGCGTCCGACCACCATGATGTTGCGCGCCGGCGCCAGCACCTCGATGGCGGCCGACCAGTCGCTGCCGCCGGCCACGGCCAGATCGTCCGGCAGCGCCTCCAGGCCCGCCTTGAGTTCGGCGTCGTTCTGCCAGTGCGCCACCAGGCGCGCGCCGGCCACCAGGCTGGTGATGAAGCTCTTGGTGGCGGCCACGCTGTGCTCCTTGCCCGCGTGCAGCGGCATGGCCCATTCGGCGGCGTGGGCCAGCGGCGAGTCGATGTCGTTGACCAGCGCCACCGTGGTGGCGCCGCCGTCGCGGAAGTAGGCGGTCGGCTCGACGACGTCGGGACTCTGGCCCGATTGCGAAATGGCGATGGTGAGCGTGTCGCGCGTGAGCAGCGGCGACTTGTACAGGGTCAGCAGCGACATCGGCAGCGACGCCACCACCCGGCCCAGGCGCGCCATGATCAGGTAGGCGCAGTAGTTGGCGGCGTGGTCTGAGCTGCCGCGCGCGATGGTCAGGGCGGTATTGAAATTGGTCGAGCGCAGCTTGCGACCCAGTTCTGCGTAACGGTCGGCATCCTGCGCCAGCTGGCGCGCCACGCATTGACCCGCGGACAGGGCTTCTTCCAGCATTTTAGAGCTCACACGCTTCTCCTTCGATATACACGGCCTGGAGATTCAGGCCGCGGTCCAGCACGACGAGGTCGGCGAAGCAGCCGGCCAGCAGCCGCCCCCGCTCCGCTTCACCCAGGTAATCGGCGGCATTGGTCGACACCCGCTTCGAGGCGTCGGCCAGGTCCAGGCCCATCGTCTGGACCAGGTTGCGCAGCGCCTGGTCCATGGTGAGGGTGCTGCCGGCCAGGGTGCCGTCGGTCAGGCGCACGCCGCCCATGCACTTGTGGACCACCTGGCGGCCCAGCATGTACTGGCCATCGGGCATGCCGGTGGCGGCGGTCGAATCGGTCACGCAGTACAGGTGGGGAATCGCGCGCAGGGCCACGGCGATGGCGCCCGGGTGCACGTGCAGCAGGTCGGGGATGATCTCGGCATAGTCGGCGTGCGCCAGCGCTGCGCCCACCATGCCGGGGCTGCGGTGGTGCAGCGGGTTCATGGCGTTGAACAGGTGGGTGAAACCTGAGGCGCCGTGGGCCAGCGCGGCCACGCCGTCCTCGTAGCTGCCGGTGGTGTGGCCGATCTGCACGCGCATGCCGGCCTCGGTCAGGGCGCGCACCAGCGCCAGGTGGCCCGGCATTTCCGGCGCCACCGTGATCAGCCGCAGCGGCGCGTGCGCCTGCAGGGCGGCGACGTCGTCGATGCTGGCGACGCTGGCGAAATCGGGCTGCGCACCGAGCTTGCCGGGGTTGATGAAGGGCCCTTCCAGGTGTACCCCGAGAATGCGCGCGCCGCCCTTGCGCGGATTGGCGCAGGCCTGGCCCAGCGCCTGCAGGGCGGCGACGATGTCGGCCGGCGGCGCCGTCATCGTCGTCGCCAGCAGGCTGGTGGTGCCGTGCCGGGCGTGGACGGCGGCGATCACGTGGGCGGCGTCGCCCCCTTCCATGACGTCGCGGCCGCCGCCGCCATGCACGTGCAGGTCGATGAAGCCGGGCAGGATGAACGGGTCGCCGTTGGCGTCCGGGTCGACCGCCGCGCCGTCGATGGCGACGATGCGGCGCGCGAAGTCGATGCTGCCGTGGACCCAGCCTTCGGGGGTGAGGATATTGCCGGAAACGGAAGTGCGCATGGGTGTCAGCCTTGTAGGTTCGGTTGCAGGTGCCGGGCGATCATGCGCAGGGCGCCGCTGGCGGCGTCGCCTTGCGGCGTGCCGCAGCGGGCCGCCAGTTGCGGCGGCAGGAATGCGCGCAGGGGTGCACCCAGGCCGCCGCACAGGGCCAGCGGCAATTGGCCGTCGGGATCGAGCGCGCGCGCCAGGCTGGCCACTTCGAGGCCGGCCGCTTCGAGCATGGCGTGGGCGGCGGGGTCGGATGCGGCGTGGGCGACGACGATCGGCGCCAGTTGCGCGTAGGCGGTCTGGTTGGCGCCACCCAGCCAGCGCTGGATGGCGTCGCGCGAGCCGCCGCAGGCGTCGATCAGTGCGGCGGCAAACGCCGAGCCGGGCGCGCGCCCGTCGACCACCCGCTCGACCAGGTTGACGGCGCGCAGGCCGATCCAGCCGCCGCTCGCTTCGTCGCCGGCGGGAAAACCCCAGCCGCCCGCTTCGCGCATGCTGCCGTCGGGCAGTTGGGCCTGGCCCACGCTGCCGGTGCCGATGGCGACGATCACCCCCGGCGCGCCGGCATGGGCGCCCAGCAGGGTGGTGGTGGCGTCGGTGTCGAGCACGATGGCGCCGTAGCCGGGCTGGGCGGCGATAAAGGCGGCGGCCCAGTCCTTGTTGTGGACACCGGACAGGCCCAGGCCGATGGCGACGGCGGACCAGGGCGGCACGGCCAGGCCGGCGTTGGCGAACACTTCGTGCACCGCCGCCGTGACGGCGCGCCATGCATTGTCGATGCCGTGGGCGAGGGCGGACGGGCCGGCGTGCCCTTGCGCCAGCTCGGTACCGTCGGCGCGCGCCAGGCGCACCCGGGTGCCGGTACCGCCGCCGTCGACGCCGATGAGATAGTCGATCATGGTGAATAGCCCGATGGGGAGAATCGGGCCACTATAGGTAGGGCCGCTGGTGCTGTCAATAGGTATTTAATTGGTATTGATGATGCTGATTTTGGTATCGATTCGTCGGCGTCCGGGAATTCTGTAATGCCTTGATTAATATCGAATATTCGATGGAAGGGGTGCCAACTGGTTTGTTGGCTGGTATTGATGAGGGGGCGGCGCCGAGGGCGCCGCCCCGCGCCCTGTCAGCGCGCCGCTTCGACCACGGGCAGCTCGACAAAGCTGCTGTGGTAAATCCGCTGCGTGGCCTTCTTGTAGTCGGCCGGTGTGGCCTCGAAAATGCTGGGCACGAAGGTCTGCGGATTGCGGTCGTACAGGGGGAACCAGCTCGACTGGATCTGCACCATGATGCGGTGGCCCGGCAGGAACACGTGGTTGGCCGTGGGCAGGGCGAACTGATAGCCGAGCGCCTGGTTGGCGGCGAGCGGCCTGGCGTGCTGGTAGCTCTCGCGGTAGCGGCCGCGGAAGATGTCGGCCGAGATCATCAACTGGTAGCCGCCCATGGCCGCATCGCTGCCCACCTGGTCCGGGTACAGGTCGATCACCTTGACCACCCAGTCGGCGTCGGTGCCGCTGGTGGAGGCGACCAGTTTGGCGACCGGCTCGCCGGCGATTTTCACGGGCGCCGTCAGCACCTCGGTGGTAAACGTCAGCACGTCGGTGCGGCCGGACGCCTCGCGCTGGTCGTCGGCCAGCCAGCGCGGCCAGGTCTGGCCCTTCGCTTCGTCGTAGCCGTAGTTGAGGGGGCGGGCGCGGTACGGCACCGGCTTGGCCGGATCGGCGATGTACTCGTCGTAGGCCCGCGCGGCGCCCGGCGCGGCGGCGCCGCCCAGCACCAGGCGCTGATTGGCCGCCAGCCGCAGCGGGGTCGGCCGGATGGCGCAGCCGCTGGCGCAGCCGGCCGGCCACGATGGCAGGCTGCGCCACTTGTTGGTGCCCGTCTCGAACGCCGACACCGGGGCGATCTGGACCGGGGCGGGGGCGCCGGCCGGTGCGTCCTTCAGGTAGCGGTCGAGGAAGGGACGCAGGATCTCCTGGCGAAAGTGCAGGGCGGTGTCGGCGTTGAAATTGAGGGCGCCCAGTTTGCTGCCGTCGCCGATGCCGCCGCCGTGCGACCACGGCCCCATCACCAGGAACACCTTGTCGTTGGCGCTGTCCTTCGGTTTGATCGCCTTGTACACGGCAATCGCCCCGTAGATGTCTTCGGCATCCCACAGGCTGTGCACCAGCAGGGTCGGCACCGTCACCGGCTGGCGCGCCAGGATCTTGTCCATCGCCTGTTCCTGCCAGAAGCTGTCGTAGGCGGGGTGGGCCGTCAGCTTTTTCCAGAAGCCGCTTTGCGTCACGCCGCGCTGGCGCGCCAGTTCACCGGCCGAGCCGGCGCGCAGGAAGGTGTCGTAATCGTCGTGGGTGCCGGTGAACCACTTGGCGTCGCCGCGACGGGTGACCACCTGCTCGAGCATGTACGACAGATTGATCTGGCGGAAGGCGCCGTGATGAAACCAGTCGTCGCCCATCCAGCCGTCGACCATCGGATTCATCGGCACCGACACCTTGAGCGCCGGATGGGGATTGACCAGCGCCATCAGCGGCAGGAAGCCGTCGTACGAGATGCCGATGATGCCCACCTTGCCGTTCGATTCCGGCACATTCCTGGTCAGCCACTCGATGGTGTCCCAGGTATCGGTGGAATGGTCGACCGGGGTCGGATTCAGGGGGCCGGCGAGCGGCCGGTTCATCACGTAGTCGCCTTCGGAGCCGTGCTTGCCGCGCACGTCCTGCACCACGCGGATGTAGCCGCCGTCGACGATGACGTCGGCGGCATTGTCGTAGCCTTGCAGGATCGTGCCCAGGTCGGAACTGTCGGCGTGGCTGACCAGGCCATTGGCGTCATACGGCGTGCGGGTGAGCAGCATCGGCGCGCCGCGCGCGTTGCGCGGGATGATGACGATGGTATTGAGCCGGGTGCCGTCGCGCATCGGCACCATCACCGCGCGCTTGATGTAATTGAAGCTGGCGGTGACGGGGACAAATTCGGCGGGCGTCTCCGACGGATAGTTCGGGTACAGCGCGGGAGCGGCGACGGCCGGGGTGGTCTGCGCATGGGCGGCGGCGGCCAGCAGCATGGTGGTGGCGAGTGCGACGGGGCTGAGACGGCGGGCAAAACGTGACGGCATGGCGGGCCTTGTTGAACTGGTGGACGGCATGAAGCGGCCGTAAATACGCGCTTGAAGCCAGGCACTTGGCTGGCCGCGGACACAGTATCATAAAGGCCCGGGCCGGCGCCGCCTACTGGGTAAAGGCGACGGCATCGACGCCGCCGCTGCGCAGGCGCAGCATGTCGCGCGAGGGCGCGCTGCCGAAGTGGCGCGCGTATTCGCGGCTAAATTGAGACGCGCTCAGGTAGCCGACCTGCTGGCCGGCGATGCCGGCGTCGACGCCGGTGGCGAGCATCAGGCGGCGCGCTTCCTGCAGGCGCAGGGTTTTCTGAAATTGCAGGGGACTCATCGACGTGAGCGATTTGAATTGCTGGTGCAGCGACGACGCGCTCATGTGTGCCAGTTCGGCCATGTCATCGACCCGCATCGGCTGATCGAAATGGTCGCGGATCCACGCCACCACCCGGGACACCCGGTGCGATTCGACGTGCCCCAGCTGGGCCAGGCGGCCGCCGAAGGGGCTGCGCAGCAGGCGAATCAGGATTTCATCGACGATCAAGGGCGCCAGCAAGGCGGCGTCGTCCGGCTGCCGGGCCAGCGCCGCCAGCCGCGTGGCGGCGTCGATGATCGCCGCGCTGGCCTGGGCCACGTAGACGGCGTGCTGCTGGCGCAGCGGCGGCACGCCGTCCGGGTAGACCTGCAGGATCAATTCGGCCAGGCGGACCAGGTCGAAGTCGATCCGCAAGGACAGGTAGGGCGCCGCCACGCTGGCTTGCCGGATCATCGCGGCGATCGGCACATCGAGCGAAAAAATCAGCATGCGCGAAGGATCGTAGTCGAACGATTGCGTGCCCAGCATGACCGTCTTGGCGCCCTGGGCGACGATGCAAAGGGCGGGGCGGTGCATGCCATGCACCAGTTCGCTACTGACGGCCGAGGTGCGCACGGCGTGGGCGCCGCCCACCCCCAGCGCGAAACTGCCGTCGCGCGGCGCGGCCGCAAGCAGCTGCGCGGCCAGGCGCCGCACACCGGCGTCGAGGGGATTGCTGTGATCGGGGTCCATCTGCACAGCATACAGGCGCCCGGCATGGGCCATCAATCGCGATGATCGGTCGATGCCGACAGGGCCGCGCTGGCCTGCATTTCGGCGTGGCGCGCCGCCAGCGCCGCGCCGGCCATGGCGAGGGCGTCGCTGCCAGCGAGGAACTGGCGCGGCGGCGGCTGCATCGCCGCCAGCTCGACGATCGCCGCGCCCAGCTTGACCGGATCGCCCGGCTGCTTGCCGTGGTAGGCGCCGTAGGCATCGGCCACCTTGCCGCGCGCCGCGTAGTCGTCGATCGAGGCGGCGCCGTAGCGTACCGAGGAGGCGTCGAGGAAGTCGGTGCGGAAAAAGCCCGGCTCGACGACGGTGACGGCGATGCCGAACGGGGCCAGTTCCAGCGCCAGCGATGCCGACAGCCCTTCGATGGCATATTTGCTGGCGCAGTAGACCGCGGCGCCGTCGAAGCCGGTCACGCCGGCAATCGACGAGATATTGATCACATGGCCCGAGCGGCGCGCGCGCATGGCCGGCAGGACGGCGCGCAGCATGTGCATGACGCCGTGGACGTTGACGGCGAACTGCTGCTCGATCTCGGCGCTGCTCAGTTCTTCGAAATTGCCAAGCAGGCCGTAGGCGGCGTTGTTGACCAGCACGTCGATGCGGCCGAAGCAGGCCAGCGCCGCCGTGGTCGCTGCGAGGGCGCTGTCGGCGCTGGCGACATCAAGCCGCAGCAGCGCGATGCGCGCGCCATCGACGTGGCCGAACGCGGCCTGCAACTGCGCCAGATCGCGCCCGCTGGCGACCACCCGGTCGCCCGCCGCCAGGGCCGCTTCGACCACGCGGGCGCCGATGCCGCGGGCGGCGCCCGTGACGAACCATACTTTGTCGATCGTTTGCTGACTCATGCTGATGCTCCGTTGATGAACCACCGGGGTGGCGACGAAGAGCATGGTAAAAGTTGGCAGCGTGGCGCGCTTGCCTGAAACTCCAGGGTGCTGGCGCAATGGTGCAATCGTGCGAGCAGGCTGCGGACGCCGCACGCAAAAAAAGGGCCAGGTCGTTCTCGACCCGGCCCTTGTGCATCTGGTCGACGACGCACGCTGGCGCCGCCGTATTTGACAGGGTGATTAGTTCTTGGCCAGTTCCAGCTGCACTTCCAGCATGGTTTTGTAGTGGGCCACGAAGTCGACCGCTTCGGCATGCACCTCGGCGCGGCTGCGACCGGCGGGAATGGCCACGCTGGCGACGTTTTGCAGGTTCAGCGCCTGGGCGGTCACGCTCACTGCGGCGGCGGAGGCAGCCGGGGTTGCGGCGGCAGGGGCGGCATCGGCGGCAAACGCTGGGCTGAGGGCGGCGGCAAACAGTGCGGCGGCGACGAGGGATTTGGCATGCATGGTGTGGCTCCTGAAAATGAATGAGCGTCCAGCCAGCGGCTGCGGCGCGGAAGACCTGGTGATCTTTCCATGTGAAGCAGTCTACTACTTGCGTTTGGCACAAAAAAGACGAATAATCGCAATGCACAATTTCGCATTCAGCAATAATAGGGGGCATCATCGACCGTCTGGCATCCATGCGCGTGTTCGTCCGCGTTGTCGAACTGGGCAGCTTCGCGCGCGCCGCCGCCGCCCTTGACATGTCGGCCGCCGTGGTCACCCGCAACGTCGCCGATCTCGAGGCGCACCTGGGCACGCGCCTGCTCAATCGCACCACGCGCCGCCTGTCGCTGACCGAGACGGGCGCCCAGTATGTCGAGCGGGTGCGCCATATCCTCTCCGACATCGACGACGCCGACGCCATCGCCTCGAGCAGCGCGCGCCAGCCCACCGGCAACCTGCGCATCTACTGCCAGCCCGGCTTCGGCCAGGCCCAGCTGGCGGCGCTGCTGCCGCATTTTGCCGCCAGCATGCCCGGCGTGGTGCTCGACGTGACGCTGTCCGATCACGACGTCGACCTGGTGCAGGAGGCGTACGACGTCGGCATCTTCATCGACCTGCAGAAGTTCGACAGCACCCTGATCGCGCGCCGGCTGGCCATGTCGACGGTGGTGCTGTGCGCGTCTCCCGAGTATGTGGCGCGCCACGGCGCGCCGGCCACCCCGCTCGAGGTGGCGGCGCACCCGTGCCTGAACTTCGCCTACGAACAGCTGCGCCACCACTGGATGGTCGAGTGGGAGGGCAAGCAGGTCAGCGTGCCGGTGCACAGCCGCATGGTCTCCAACAGCGGCGTGGTGCTGCGCCACGCGGCACTGGCCGGCATGGGGGTGATGCTGCAAACCTCGTTTTCGGTGAAGGACGATTTCGACCGGGGCCGGCTGGTGCGGCTGCTGCCGGGCCAGCGCCTGGGGCAGCTGTCGGTGATGATGGTGTACCCGAGCCGCAGGCTGCTCTCGGCCAAGGTGCGCGGCTTTGTCGACTTCATGAGCGCGCAGTTCCCCCATCCCGAGAGCGATCCGTGGTTAGGCGCCGGCATGGCATAATGCGCTGCAGCTTCCCCTTCGTCCGGACACCCGCATGCCCCAGCACAGAGTATTCGAGCGCGCCGGCGTCGCGCTGGCGCTGTCATGGTCCCTGATCGCGGCGCCCGCCGGCGCGGCGCCATCGACCTTCAGCCAGGTCATTGGCAGCGCGCTGCTGTGCCGTAGCCAGCTCGACAACGCCTATTTTTACGGCTGGCTGGTCGAGCATTTCGGCCCGTCCTACAAGCGCGAAGGGGGCGCCTGGTGGTTCAAGGTGGAAGCCAATCTGTGGGGCGCGCAGGTGAACGAGGTGATGGTCAGCGACGACAGCAGCGAGGTGGTGTTCCTGGCCGCCGTGATCGATGTCGAGCCCGACAAGCTCGACGAGATGATCCGGCTGCAGGCCGGACCCCGTCACCGTCCGCAGGATGCGACAAAATACCCCGTGCGCGAAGCGCAGCCGGGCAGCCAGATCGTCTATTTCAAGGATAAATCGAAGATTTACTGCCTCAAATACAAGCCGCTGCCGCCCGCCCAATAGTCCAGTCGAGTCCATGTACACCCAATTTTTCAACCTCAAGCAGCCGCCGTTCTCGATCGCGCCCGATCCGCGCTATCTGTTCATGAGCGAGCGTCACCGCGAGGCGCTGGCACACCTGCTCTATGGCGTGGGCAGCGGCGGCGGCTTCGTCCTGCTGACGGGAGAAATCGGCGCCGGCAAGACCACCGTGTGCCGCTGCTTCATCGAGCAGATTCCGCCCGATTGCAAGCTGGCCTACATCTTCAACCCAAAACTGTCGGTGGAAGAGCTGCTGCTGTCGATCTGCGATGAATTCGGCATCACGCTCGCGCCCGCGGGAGCCGGCGCGGTCAGCGTGAAAACCTATGTCGACGCCATCAACGCCTACCTGCTCGAGAGCCACGCGCGCGGCCTGAACAATGTGCTGGTGATCGACGAAGCGCAGAACCTGTCGGCCGACGTGCTCGAACAACTGCGCCTGCTGACGAACCTGGAAACGAGCGAGCGCAAGCTGCTGCAGATTATCCTGATCGGCCAGCCCGAGTTGCGCGCCATGCTGGCGCGGCCCGAACTGGAGCAACTGGCGCAGCGGGTGATCGCCCGCTACCACCTGGGTTCCCTGTCGGCGCAGGAAACCAACAGCTACGTGGCGCACCGCCTGGCGGTGGCCGGTGCCGGCGCCGTCAGGCCCTTCCCGCGTCGCCTGATGGGCCTGATTCATGCGCTCACCGGCGGCGTGCCGCGCCGCATTAACCTGCTGTGCGACCGCGCCCTGCTCGGTGCCTACGTGGAAAATGCCGCGCAGGTGAGCCGACCAATCCTGCGCCGCGCCGCCGCCGAGGTGTTCGGCGCCGCCCCTGGCGCGGCCGGCCGGCGGCGCTGGGCGCTGGCCGCCGCGCTGCTGCTGACCGGCGCCGCCGCCGGCGCGGGGCTGTGGCAACTGGCGGCCAGGACCGCGCCAGCGCCGGCGCCGAAAGCGGTGGCGACAGCACCGGCCACGCCCGCCACGCCAAGAGCGGCGCCTGTCGTCCCGGCAGCGGTCGCCACCCCAGCCTATGGCAGCATCGACGACGCCTTGCCCGAACTGGCCGCCCTGTGGGGCGCCAAACTGGGCGCCGGCACGCCGTGCCAGGCGGCGCTGAAGGTCAATCTGCACTGCCACCAGGGCAAGGGCGGGCTGTACGAACTGCGCCTGCTCGATCGTCCGGCGATTCTCACCTTGCACGAAGGCGCGCAGGTCGGCTACGTGGTGCTGGTCAAGCTGACCGATTCGACGGCGACCCTGCGCATGAACGGCGTCACCCAGCAGCTTAGCGTGGCCTCGGTGGCGGCCCGCTTCGACGGCCAGTACACCACCGTGTGGTCGGCGCCGCGCGGCTTTCGCGACCAGGTCACGCTGGACGATACGGGCGCCGATGTCGACTGGATCGCCGCCCGCCTGGCCGAGGTCAACGGCACGCCGGCGCCGGCGCTGGGGATTGCGTTCGACCGCCGCGCGCGCACCCAGCTGCGCCAGTTCCAGTCCGAGCAAAATCTGAAAGCGGACGGCGTCGCCGGGCCGCGCACCTACATGCGCCTGAACCAGCTGGCAGGCGTGGCCGAGCCCCGCTTGCTGGCGGCCAAACCGCAGGGACGATAGATGTCATACATTCTCGAAGCACTGAAAAAGGCCCAGGCCGAGCGCCAGTTGGGCCATGCGCCCACGCTCGACGCGGTGCCGGTGGGGACGCCGGCGCCACGCGCGGCGCGCGCGCGCGGCGTGGCATGGATCGGCGCCGGGGCCGGGGTGGCCGCCGCGCTGGTGGTGGGCGCCGTGGTGTGGGCGCTGCGCGCGCCGGCACCGGCGCCGACCACGACCGCGCCAGCGCTAGCGCCAGCGCCCGCCGCGCTCAGCGTGGCGCCCGCGAGCGCGCCGCCGCTGGCGGTGGCGCCGGCATCGACGCCGGCGCTTCCGAAGGCAGCGCCACCGGCGCCGCCACGCGCCGCGCCGGTCGCTGCCGCCGCCCCCGTCAATGCCGCCGCCCCCGCCAATGGGCCAGCGCCGGCCGCGGCCAGCGTCGACGACGAACACCTGCCAGCGCTGCGCGACTTGCCCGACAATGTGCGCGCGGCGATTCCGCAGGTGCGCTTCGGCGGCTATATGTATTCGAGCAATCCGGCCGACCGGCTGGTCCTGATCGACAAGGTGTTGCGCCACGAAGGCGAGGAAGTCGCGCCCGGGCTGGTGCTGGAAAAGCTGCTGCCAAGGGCGGCCTTGATGAACTACAGGGGAACCCGCTATAAAGTCGCCTACTGATACGAATACGAACACGGTTCTCGGCGTGGTCGGCTGGTCCGGCAGCGGCAAGACCACCTTGCTCGAGCACCTGGTGGGCGCGCTGGCCGCGCGCGGTCTGCGCATCAATGTCATCAAGCACAGCCACCACGATGTCCTGCTCGAGCCGCCCCACAAGGACAGCGCGCGCCTGCGCATGGCCGGCGCCGCCGAAGTGATGCTCGCTTCGCCGTTTCGCCTGGCCGTCATGCGCGAACTGCGCGGCGAGCCGGAGCCGTCGCTCACCGAGCACCTGGCGCGCCTGGCGCCGGCCGACCTGACGGTGGTGGAGGGCTACAAGTGGGAGCCGATCGACAAGCTCGAAGTGTTCCGGCCGTCGCTGGGCAAGCCGGCCCTGTACGTCAACGATGCGCACATCGTCGCGGTGGCCTCGGATGCGCCGCGCCCGGCCGATGCGCCGGCCGCCGTCGCCTGGCTGGACCTGAACCGTCCGCAGGCGGTGCTGGCCTGGTTGAACGATCGCCTGTAAATACCATTAAAGTTTTGTGCGCGGGGACCGTTACCGAAGTAGACGCCCACCACAGGAGACTCCCATGGACATCGCCGGTATTGCAAAACTCTCAACGAGCATGGCCGAAACAGGCAATGCGCAGGAAGTCGGTCTGGCCATGCTGAAGAAATCGCAGGACATCGCCGCCTCCACCGCCACCCAGTTGCTCGACGCCGTGCAGCCGGCGCCGTCGGTGCAAAATCTGCCTTCGCACCTGGGAAACACCATCAACACCAAGGCCTGACGCGCGCGGTGGCGACAGTGTAGAATCGCTCTACATTCCACTGGAGCGACCATGAACCAACGCCATCTTCTCCTTGCCGCCGCCCTGGCGAGCGTCTGCACCGCCGCCGCCGCCGACGACAAAAAAGTCGACAAGGAGCAGTGCTTCGGCGTGGCCAAGGCAGGGCAGAACGATTGCGCCGCCGCTGACGGCGCGCACGGTTGCGCCGGCATGGCCAAGGCCGACAACAGCATCCACGAGTGGAAATATGTCGTCAAGGGCAGCTGCCTGAAGGCCGGCGGCAAACTGGCCGATGGCAAGGGCGCTGCCGCCATGGGCGCCGTCGCCAAATAATCGGTCGCGCCGCCATGGCCGAACTGGGCGTCGGTGTCGGCCTGCGCGCGCCCCATTACCGCCAATTCCTCGAGCAGCGGCCGGCCGTCGGCTGGCTCGAAGTGCACACTGAAAATTTCCTGCACCTGTCCGGCTGGGACGGCCAGGTCCTGCAACGTCTGCGCCGCGACTATCCCGTCAGCCTGCACGGCGTCGGCCTGGGACTGGGCTCGGCGCACGGTTTTTCCACCGACCATCTCGAGCGCGTGCGCCGCCTGGCCGAGCGCATCGAGCCGGTGCTCATTTCCGAGCACCTGAGCTGGGGCGCGCTGGCCGACCGCCAGCTCAACGAACTGTTGCCCCTGCCGCTGGGCCGCGCCGCCTTTGAACTCGTGGCCAACCGCGTCGAGCAGGTGCAGGAGGCGCTGGGCCGCACCATCCTGCTGGAAAACGTCTCGACCTATCTGCGCTACCGCGACGATGCGATGAACGAAGCGCAGTTTCTGGCCGCGCTGGCGCGCCGCACGGGCTGTGGCCTGCTGCTCGATGTGAACAACCTGTACGTCAACCAGTGCAACCATGGCGAGGACGCGCGCGCTGCGCTAACGACGCTGGCCGCGCTGGCGCCGGGCACGGTGGGCGAAATCCACCTGGCTGGCCACCTCGTCACGCCCACCGCGCTGGTCGACCACCATGGGGCGCCAATTGCCGAGGCGGTGTGGGCGCTGTACCGGGACGCGCTGGCCACCTTCGGGGCGACGCCGGCGCTGATCGAATGGGACACCGATGTGCCGCCGCTACCCGTGCTGCTGGCCGAAGTCGACAAGGCGCGCGCCATCGCGGCCGCAGTTGCCGGAGCTGCCGCCGCTGCCGAAACTGCCGCAGCGGGCGCGCTGGCCGTTTGGTCGACCCGGCCGGCGCCGTCCTGGCCCGTGGACGAGGCCGACCTGGCCGGGCGCCAGCGGCGCTTCGGCGCGGCCCTGTTCGATCGCAGCGGCGTCGATATCGCTGATTTCGCCGGCGACGGCGCGGCCGTCAGCGCCCGGCTGGCCATGTACCGGGGCCAGCTGGCCGGCACCTGGCACAAGACCCTGGCGGGCGCCTATCCGGTGCTGCGCCAATTGGTGGGTGAGGAATTTTTCGAGGGCTTGAGCGGCGCTTTTGGCCTGGCGCAGCCGTCGGCCGACGCCGACCTGCACCGCTTCGGCGCCGCGCTGGCGCCATTCCTGGAACGGTTCGCGCCGGCCGCCGGCTATCCCTACCTGGCCGACATGGCGCGCCTCGAATGGGCCGTGCACCGGGCGTATTTTGCGCCCGATACGGAGGCGCTGCGCGCGGACGCGCTGGCGGCCTTGTCGCCCGCGCAGTGCGAGGCGGCGCGCTTTGGCTGGCATCCGGCGGCCAGCCTGCTGGCCTCGCCGTGGGCAGTGGCGAGCTTGTGGCAGGCCCACCACGGCCAGGCATTTCCACCGACGATGGCGTCGCCCGAACAGCTGATCGTGGTGCGGCCCCGCTGGCAGGCCCAGGTGGTGGCGCTGACGCCGGCGCGCTGGGCCGCGATTGACTGCCTCGCGCGCGGCGGCACGGTGGGCAGCGCACTCGACGCCGCCTTTGCGCACGAGCCGGCGTTCGACATCGGTGCGGCGCTGGCGCAGTGGGTGGCGCTGGGCTGCCTGGTGTGATGGCGATCGACGCAACAACGGCGCCGCGGGGGGGGCGCCGTTGCCGGTCGAGCGTGACGTTACTTAATTAATGAAACGCCCGCAAGATGCGCGCTTCGCCGGTGCTGTCGGCGTGCTGGACGCTGGCGGCCTGGGTGGCCACCATCATGCGCTCGAGTTGGGCCTCTTCGAAACGCGCCAGTTCATCGGTGGCGGCGCTCAAGGCCTGCGCCAGTTTGGCGCGCGCGCCCTGGTACAGCATGCTGGTGTACTGGTCCGTATTTTTCAGCAACTCTTCCGCATTCTCGATGACGGCACGCAGATCGCCGATCAGCCGCTGCTGGGTTGGCTGGTTATCGTTGGGCCCGTTCATGGCATCCCCTTTGGCCGGTTAGTCACGTCTTATAATATAAGCAAGCAAACGCGAGCAGTGTTGTGTTTCCACAAACCTGCGCGGCGCCCCCTCGCTCACCGCGTTCCGAAGCTGACGCAGCGCAGTCGTGACTGCCGCTGTCAGGCGCCTTCCGGCTCGCCCGCCACCACGCTGATGCGCACATCGCCCACGCTGACCACCTGGCCCGCGCGGATCTTGGCCGTCTTGCGCGATTCCGGCTGGCCGTCGACCTTGATGGCACCGCTGGCCACCAGGTTCTTGCCGGCGCCACCGCTGTCGACCAGGCCGACCAGTTTGAGCAGCTGGTTCACTTCCACGAAGTCACTGTTGAGTTCAAAAGTCAGTTTCTGCATAATATCTTAATGAAATAATATTGTTTGTTAAAAAACGCACACATGATCGTGCTGGGGGGAATTAGCCAGGGCGGGTCATGTCGATTGGCACGATCCATTGGTCGAACTGCTGTTCGGTGACAAAGCCCAGTTGCAGGGCGGCCTGTTTCAGGGTCAAGCCTTCGTGCTGGGCCAGCTTGGCGATCTGCGCCGCGCGGTCATAGCCGATGTGCGGCGCCAGTGCCGTCACCAGCATCAGCGAGCGCGCCATCAGTTCGGCGATGCGCTCCAGGTTCGGCTCGATGCCCTGCACGCAATAGGCGTCGAACGAGCGCATGCCATCGGCCAGCAGGCGTGCGCTTTGCAGGAAATTGTGAATGATCATCGGCTTGAACACGTTCAACTCGAAATTGCCCGAGGCGGCGCCGATGGTGATGGCGACGTCGTTGCCGAACACCTGGCAGCACAGCATGGTCAGCGCTTCGCACTGGGTGGGATTGACCTTGCCGGGCATGATGGAGCTGCCCGGCTCGTTTTCGGGGATGCTGATTTCTCCCAGGCCCGAGCGGGGCCCGGAGGCCATCCAGCGCACGTCGTTGGCCATTTTCATCAGCGCCGTGGCCAGGGTTTTCAGGGCACCGTGCGCGGCCACCAGGGCGTCGTGGCCGGCCAGGGCGGCGAACTTGTTGGGCGCCGTCATGAAGCCGATCCCGGTGCGCGTTGCCAGTTCATTGGCAATCCGGCCGGCGAACTGGGGATGGGCGTTCAGGCCGGTGCCGACGGCGGTGCCACCGGCGGCCAGCAGCAGCACGCCGGGCAGGGCGTGCTGCAGTTGGTGTCCGGCGTATTCGAGCTGGGCGGCGTAGCCGGAAAATTCCTGGCCCAGCGTCAGCGGCGTGGCATCCTGCAAATGGGTGCGGCCGATCTTGACGATGTCGGCAAACTCGCCCGCCTTGCGCTCGACCGTGCCGCGCAGTTGTGCCAGTGCCGGCAACACCGCCTGCAGCAGCGCCTGGGCGGCGGCCACGTGCATGGCGGTGGGAAAGATGTCGTTCGACGACTGGCCCATGTTGACGTGGTCGTTCGGATGCAGCAGGCGGCCTTCGCCCCGCTCGCCACCGAGCAGTTCCGAGGCGCGGTTGGCCAGTACCTCGTTCATGTTCATGTTCGACTGGGTGCCCGAACCGGTCTGCCACACGGCCAGCGGAAATTCGTCGGCATGCGCGCCGGCCAGCACTTCGTCGGCGGCGGCGATGATGGCGTCGGCCAGGCGGTCGTCGAGTTTGCCCAGCGAGCGGTTCACTTCGGCGGCGGCCCGCTTCACTTGCGCCAGCGCCCCGATCAATTCCGGCCCCATGCGCTCGGTAGAAATATGGAAGTGGTGCAGGGAGCGCTGGGTTTGCGCGCCCCACAAACGCTCCGCGGCCACCTCGATCGGGCCAAAACTGTCTTTCTCAATCCTGCTTGCCATGATGAATCCTGGTTTTAATTGGGTCCCGAACTAAAGAGTTTACTCCAACGCGCGTTAACCATACTGGGGTGTCACTGTTTGCCACCCGCTGAGCATCGTCAAAGATCGATTTCATGCATTTTCGCTATTGTTGTCTCGTCGCCGCGCTGTGCGCCGCCTTGCCCGTCCTCGCCGACGCCGTCGAACTGGGCGACGCCCACCTGCGCTCGCACATCGGCCAGCCCCTGTCGGCAGATATTGAACTGCTGGGGGCGGCCAGCGACAGCGTGCCCATCCAGGCCGGGCTGGCCGACGCCGAGGTGTATCGGGGCGCCAACATTGCCATGCATCCGGCCCTGGCCGGTGCCAATATCACCACCTTCCGGCGCGATGGGCGTCGCTATCTGCACATCAGTTCGTCGATGCCGGTGAAAGGTGATCACCTGCCGATTTTCTTCTCGTTGGGCGAAAACGGCCAGAAATCGGTGCGCCAACTGACCTTGTGGCTGACCCCCGATCCGAATCCGGCGCCGCCGCCGCCGCCGCCGCCGCCGCCGGTGCTGGTCCCGCCAGCGCCGCTGCCCTTGCCCGCGGTGGCGCCCGTCGTGCCGCCGCCGCCAGTGGCGGTGGCGCACCTGCAAGCGCAAGCGCCGCACGTGCCCAAGGTGGTGATGCCGAAAGTGGTCGCCGCGCTGCCGTTCGTCCCGCTGCCCGCCGCCGCGCCCCATCGGCAGACGCTGCAGCGCGCCGCGCCCGCGTGCGGGCCCCGCGTGGCCAGTGCCGATGCGGGCGTGTGTGCCGCCCTCGACGCCAAGAATGCCGCCTTGAACGCCCACCTGGCGGAACTGGAAGACAAGGTCAAGCACCTGAGCGCCGCCTTGCAAGGTGGCGCAGCGTCAGCGGTGGCCGCGCACGCAGCGTCGGCGACGGCGGGGCACGAAGCGCCCGCTGCAGCGGGGCACGAGGCGTCCGCTGCGGCTTCGGCAGCGCACGAGGCGCCCGCGCCCGTGGTCAAGCCGGCGCCCAAGCCGCTGCCACCGAAGCTGGTGCCGATGGGCTCGGCGCCGCCTGAGCCCAGTGCCGGCCGGCCATGGCTGGTGATCGGCATCGTTGCCGCCATCATCCTCAGCCTGGTTGCCGGCCTGGGCGTGATGATGCTGCGTCAGCGCAAAAAAGCCGCATCCAAGCGTAAAACGGATGACCCCGTCACGGCCGCCGCCGCCGATCCTGTGCCGCCCAAGCCCAGCTTGATCGCCAGCGTCAAGAACCGCCTGATGCCGGGCCGTGCGGCGCCGGCGGCGGCGCCGGTGGAAGAGGCGCCGGTGGCCAATACGGTGCCGGCCCATTGACGCTGCTGTGGGCACAACAGGCCCCCTGATTCGTTAGGGGAATTTGTCTACACAAGATTGTTTTTTACGCTATACTAATTTCACGACGCGACACGGGTCTGCGCAGTCACCAACGATAGGTGGCGCGAGCACCAGACAACCGTTGAGGAAACGCCTGTCGTGGAAGCGGTCCCGCAGCCAACCAGTGCGACGGGGCGCCGGATGCAACCGGCCAGAGACGACGCCAGGAGATACCTGGCGCTCGGTCTCCAGAATACTGTTCGGGCGAAGCAAGAAAGCCTTCTTTCGCCTTTCTCCAGATGCAATTTCTGCGCGAACCGATTGCTCAAGTTATGGGCTCGCGCTTTATGCATATAAAAATCGTCGTAAATCGCGCATTGGCAGCGGCATCGACACGGTGTAGCAGCATTGCCTGTCGGTGGCTCGTGATCCACCGAGCGATGCATCGATCGTCGGCCCCTCATCATGTTAATGCTTCGGTGCCCAGGCACGATTTTCACGGATGCAGCGCTCCAATTCGCAGAAATTGCACAGTGTCCTATTGACCTTGCTGCCGCGGAAGCGGGCCGGGCGCTCGCCGCACTCCTGGCAGGTCACTCTGCTGAGCAAGCCCGCCCCATCAATGAGCAAATCGATCGCCTTTGGGTAAATACCCATCATTGTAAAATCAAGTTTGCCCAAGGACGCCGTGATGCGGGCGACGCTGCAGATTGCCAGTTGCTCCCGTGTCAGGCGGTCCTCGATGGAACAACATAAGGTGTGGGCAATGGCATACCAGCCCTCGGGCAGCGTCGATGTAAAAGGCGGCAATCCGTCGACGAAGAGCGCCGGATGCGCAGCAATCAAGCGAATTAACATACGCCTCCCTCAATCCCGGTAGTGAGTCATGGTGCCCGGGTATTGAGGCTACCGGGCTAAGCCTGCCGCCAAAACTGTGACGCGCAATCACAGCGTAGGCGCTCGAAGCACTGCATCCCTGACGTGGACCAAGTGGAAATATCTTGCTTTTCCAAGCAACGTGGAAAAGCGCTGTTCACATCAATTTATTCTCGAGGCCACGTGGATGACCCGCGTATAGATGTTCACTCTTTGATTCGTTCTGCAAGTATTGCCCGTGCCCGGAAAATGCGGGTTCTCACCGTGTTCAGCGAGATTGTCCGAATCTGGGAAATTTCCCCATAGCTCATACCGTCAAGCACGCGCAGGATGAGGGCGTCGGCGAATTGCTCCGGCATCTCCGTGAGGATTCGCTCGACAATTTGTAGTGCTTGCTTTTGTTCAAGCCGCCCAGCAGGGCTCTCGTTAGGCGTCTCTTCGTCCCATCCATGTTCAGCCGTTAGCACTTCTTCGCCATTCGATTCAAAGTGGGTGCTGAGCACGCGCTGCTGCGTGCGCCGATGGAATGCCCGGTTCAGCGCGATTCTGTACAGCCATGTATAGAACAATGCATCGCCCCGAAATGTGTGCAGCGCTCTGTATGCGTTGAGGAAAGTCTCCTGGGTAACGTCCTCGGTATCTTCGTCATGCTTTAAAACACCATAGACCAATCGATAAATCCGTCGCTCGTATTTGGCCACCAGCTTTGAAAAGCTGTCAAGGTCTCCGATTTTTGCATTGTCTATCAAAGTCTGATCGAGTTCTTTTTCGTCCACGATGGTCTCTCCAGGATGTAAAGGCGCAATAACCCCTACTGGAAAATTTATCCGGTGCAAATAATTTATGGACGACCTTTGTCAATAGCATCGATCTATTTTTTGATTCTCGCCAATTAATTTCTTAATACTTAAGGTGTGCGATCTTGTGTCTGGCATTAAGGAAATTTTTAAAAATTCGATCAAAATTTCAACGTAAAAAAGGGAAAGAAAAAATTACTTTCGGCATGTAACATTACAAATAGGAAATGTAACCTTGGTAAAATAAATACCACAAGTAGTAAATTTCATTGACATTTTTCTTGTGAATATGCAGCATGAAGACAGTGATTTGGGGGCGTCGAAGGAAAGACGTTGGATTACCCCAACGGCATAGGAGCAGTCGTGATTCTTGATTGCGATCTAGTTTTGGTTTTCCGTGAGATTTTTGATGACTGTAAACTGCGTGTCAGAGGGAATGCCAGTGCACCGAATGGTCACCAAGGAAATTGGGAAAGTTAAATTTATTTTTTAACAATTAAAATAATTTCCATAAAGAATTTAATTGAGGCACGTCGATATGCCTTGGTTATAACGAAATTGTTAAATATATATAATATAGCTAGAGTAACTAATATAAGTAACTCTGTTTCATCATTTCACGTACGGGAGATGTGAATGGGTGCAGTCGCTTGTGATTTTCAGTCCGGTGCCGAGGGGCCGTTAAAAAATCCGTTGCTGGAAAAGGCAATTGAATTGGCGGGGGATGCGATTATTATTATCGACAAAGATGAAAGGGTTGTATGGACAAATCTGGAATTCGAGAGGCAGAGTGGTTTTCGATTCCGTGATTTATCCGGAGTTTCAATTGCTGAAATTTTTACTTCAAGTAGCAAAAATTTATCATATAAAAGCTTTTGTTCGCTAAAAGAGTCATCAATTTTTGGTGGTGGCTGGAAGCGTTATTTATGCGTGCGCCGTGCAGATGGATCTGCGTATCGCGCCGAAGAAGTGACGACCGTGATGCGAGACGGGAGTGGTGCCGTTGAGAACTATGTTTCTGTGTTACATGACCTCACTTATGCCGATCATGCATTGCATCTGGAACGGCTAAGTGCCGGCCGCGACTCTCTCACCGGCCTGGCCGGCAGGGCGCAGGTGCTCAGCGCCCTGGAAAGCGGATTGCGTTCGGCACAGAATGCCAATGAGATGTTGGCGCTTTTATTTCTCGATCTTGACGGTTTCAAGACGATTAACGATTGCCATGGACATATGGTTGGCGATGCCCTGTTGCGCGCTGTCGGAGCGCGGCTTCAGGGTGTCGTACGCTGTTCCGACACCATCGGGCGATTCGGCGGGGACGAGTTTGTGGTAGTTCTGCCATCGATAGCACGCCGCGGCACAGCCAGAGAAGTCGGCAGGAAACTCGTCGACCAGATGACCCAGCCTTTCTCGCTGCAGTCCGGATGTTACCGAATCGGCGGCAGTGTCGGCTTGGCATTTTTTCCTGACCATGGGAGCGATGCAGAAACTTTGCTCGCATGTGCTGATGAGGCAATGTACACCGCAAAGCGGCAGGGCGGGCGCCAGATGGCGATCTGTGATCCGGACATTGAAGCGGCTGGGCGGCGCACGATTTCACCGCATGAGTTGCCCGCCTTGTTGTCGAAGGATTTCGCTTCCGACGGCGTCGACCGCGCAGGCGCGTTGCTGAGCGAAAAAAAATGAGCAGCAAAAAAAGCGTTCAAGCCGCCCATCGCAATACGCCGACTGACGCCTCATTGTCGCATCGTCAGTGCGACGTGCCGGCGGGAGCGGTTCAGGGAGGGGGAGCGTCCACCTCGCGCCGCTTTTTACCTGGCAGGCGGCGGCAGGATATCGTGCGCGATAAGTTGTTGGCCTGCGAGCGGCGGCAACTGGCTCGACAAATTCACGACGATCTGGGTGCTGCGTTGACAGGCATCAAATCGTGTATCAGCGTGGCCATCGCTCGGGAATTGCACCGTGGTGAAGTGGCCAACACGCTACTGTACGATGCCGAAATTCTCGCCGAAGCCGCGTTCACGACAATCTGCAAAATTGGCACTGATCTTCGTCCCACCTTGCTTGAGCAGATGGGTATGTGGGGCGCCCTTGCCTGGCAGGCTAAAAGCCTGGCGCGGCGTAGCAGCATTCAAGTCACATTTCATACCGATGCCAGCCTCGAGTGCCTGCCATTTGTTGAGGAATATGCACGTATCATCTACCGGGTCGTCAGCGAAGCGATCACCAATGCTGAAAAGCATTCGCATGCATCTCATTTGAATTTACGCGTCTATCAACGTGATCAGCTACTGATCGCCGTTGCGCAGGACGATGGTGTTGGGGCACCTGCAGCCGACGTGCGGGGCGGCGGCTCGCTTGGCATGGTTGGCATGCGCGAACAGGTTGCCGAGGCTGGCGGGCTGTTGAGTGTCGACACGCATCCCGGCCATGGCATGTGCATATCTCTCGCCATCCCACTCGGTTATTGTTATGGGCGCTAAATCAATCTCGGTACTGCTGGTCGACGACCATCCCATGGCGATTGCCGGTGTACGCCAAATGATCGAGACCGATGCCGATATCCAGGTCGTGGGTGAAGCGATGTGCGCAGCTGAGGCAATGACTCAATTGGCTATTCGACATGTTGATGTCGCCCTCGTCGATATCGATCTCCCTGACGAGAATGGATTGGCCCTCCTGCAGCATATTAAAAGAATGGCGCCTCACACCGCCGTTGTCATCCTCAGCACTTATGGCGAGGAAATGTATGCTCTGCGGGCATTGAAAGCGGGTGCGGATGGCTACCTGACCAAGAGTGTGAGTTTGTCTGGGCTCATCCATGCCGTGCGAAAGGTGGCAGGCGGCGGAAAGCAATTCAGTAATTTCTTGAACGACCTTCTGGTCAGGCAGGTCCAGCGCGGTGAAATCGCCGGAAAAAATGCGCTCACGCCTCGAGAGTTCGACATCATGATGCAGATCGTTGCTGGGGAAAGTATCGGGGCGATCGCAGCAAGACTGGACCGCAGTCCCAAGACAGTTTCGACGCATCGTGCGCGCTTGCTGGAAAAACTGCACCTGCACAGCAATGCTCAACTCGCACGTTACGCAATTGAACAGGGACTGGTTGGTCCCGCACCCAGAAAATAATAGCCCCATCCGGCATTGGGAGTACTTGTAATGGAGAACGATTTCAAAGGTTGCATCAGGGCGCCAGCGATGGGGGAGGCGGCTGCGGTGAAAGAGCTGCCCACTTGTGCACTCTGCGGTGCTCGCCGAGCTTGTGTTCCGACGCTGTTTCAAGCGATTGATTCGGAAGTGTTCGACAGCGTAATTTATGGAAAACGGAGGATTGATCGCAACGCGATCCTGTGCACTGAAAACGATAAATTCGACATGCTGTATATCGTGCGATTTGGCCAGTTGAAAATGCTCAGGCGCGATCCCAGCGGGATTTTGCATGTAGTAAAGTTTTATATGCCGGGAGATATTATTGGCATGGATGCGATTGCTACTGGTGTGCACTGCGTGCGAGTGATGGCTCTTGAAAATAGCGAACTTTGTGAGGTTTCTTATCGTCACCTGAAACAGGCGATGGCCGATGCGCCCCAATTTACCGAGCGCTTCGTTAAGACGATGAGCCGTGCGCTTGCGGATGATCATGAAAGATCGTGCGTGTTATCACTGTCCAACCTTGATGAGCGATTTGCCAGTTTTTTGCTTGACCTGAGCAATAAATACGAGCGTCAAGGCTATTCCGGTCGTTCATTCCGCCTGAGTATGACGCGCGGTGATATCGGTAGCTATCTTGGCACGACAGTGGAAACCGTGAGCCGCCTGATCGCCAGGTTCAATGCACATCACGGTGTTTCGATTACGGGAAGACTGGTGGAAGTGCACGACCGTGAGCAATTGCTCGCCGTGTTAGATGTCACTAGAACGCCGCAGCTAATTTCAGGATAGCTCGTGGTGCTACTGAAATTTTGATGCGATCGATTTTTTACGTGGGAGGACGAATTGCGAAAACGTGAGCGACGTTTATTTGTAACGCGGCAGTTAAATCGATCGCGCCTTGTAGTTGTCGGTGCGACCTTGTTCGCGCTCGTCGCGATTGTCATCATCCGTATTTTTTTAGGTGGTAACGAGGTTCCGGTCCCAGCGTCATCGCCTGAGCACGCCATATCCGTACCTGGCAACCGGTACATCAGCAGATAATTTCGAATGCATCGATTATGAAAAATATCTTTCGGCGTATCACTATAAGCGGGCAGATCAACTGCATGACGTTCTACTTGAACAGAATTGTCACTAACAGTCGACTGCGCGCATTGTTTGTATCGATGATCTGCAAGTACGTTCGTCGCAACCAGCGGGATGACCATCGCGCCGGGGAGCACACGCAAAAGGCACTACAGGATAGACTGCACCGTGATGGCTATGCACCCCTTGGGACATTGCTTGGAAAAGCAGAATGCCTTGAGATCGTTGATTTTCTACGCGACAAATATCTGACGGACCGCGATATCAGCAGGGCGGCATTTTGCATGCAAAATGCCCCGCCGGGAACGCGCTTAGCGGATTTTTGCCTGGCAGATGTCATCGCATGTCCGCATATACTGTCCCTTGCCAACAGTCCGTGTTTGCTCCGGCTAGCAACAGATTACATCGGGTGCAAGCCAACTTTGTCAGCAATGGTAATCCGCTGGTCATCTCCTGAACTGGCCGGTGTCAGCGACCTGCAGCGCTTCCATCGAGACACAGACGATTGGCGGTTTCTCAAGGTGATGGTCTACCTGACCAACGTTGATGAGTTTTGCGGCCCACATGTCTACGTCAAGGGCACGCATTGCAGCGGTCAGACCTTGCGCCAACGTTTTTGGACGGACGAGGAGATGGCCGAATCGTTCGACCATAGTCGCTTTGCCGTAGCCCTTGGTGGCATGGGTAGCGCATTTGCGGTCGATACTTCAGGCATTCACAAAGGTCAGGCACCGACTCGGGAATACCGTCTGATGTTAATGTTGCAATACTCCCTCTTGCCCTGTTATCAGACGCGCAAAAAACCCGTGAACGTTGTACTGCCTAAGCACCTGGATAACTATATCAATCGCGTGATTTTCGCCAATGAATTCGATTCCTGATGTTCGCGTTCTGAATGACTGATCCCTTTTGATGAGCGCCAGGAGCGGCGCTGTCCCCGACAGTTATATCGGTTCCCGTCGATGTTCGATTTCCCCGCGTTCAAGCGGTCTCCCGGTCGCATTATCAGGCAGTGCCGCTCCGAGAGATGCGTCGTTTCGGATTGTGCAGGTATTCGATCGTTGCGCGGGACAGCGCTTGCCCATTCAGAGTTACTTGCGGAGGAAGTAAGGCAATCCACCCCTCCCGGACAGCGAAATTTGCGTAATCAGCGGAAAATTTCTCCAAGTCAAAATCATCGATCCGAAGACTTTTGAGGCGGCCGAACGATCTGGTAAGTGAAGTCGCAATTTTTTCGATCATGTCGCTATTCTCGAAGTCGCGTGGCAACTCGACCAGCGAAGTAATCTGTGCAGTATGGGACATTTTGATATATTTTTTTGTTTCACCGAAAACGCGGGTTTGTGCTGTGTGTAAGAGGGCATGATATTGCAGTTCAATCAAGCCCTTACCGTAGTTGATGTGAGCAAAGTGCTTGTTGAAAGCTGGCTCGAGGAGCTGCTGTGCCATCAGAAAAGCTGCGGATAAATTGGCATTTCCCGTCGATGAAGTCATCCATATTTCCATAGGGCCTCCGTTTTCGTCGTGACAACATTGGAAGCGTGCAGGGCGATGAGTTGACGGCGATGCGCGCATCGATACATACTTGACCTCTTTCGATTCTTTCATGTCGCGATACGACAAGTAGGAATTATCCGGTTTAGCCGCGCGCAAAAGTTTGATATTTGCTGTATGTATTCGGAAATTTTTTGTGTAGGATCAAGATAAGCAGGCCGTTAAAACTTTTCTGATGTATCGCCTCTTGACTGACGCGCCGCGCGCATTCAGTCAACACCTGGGAGCCGAGTTATTACGTGCAAAAAAAAGGCGCTTTCACCGTTAGCTGTTGAGTTTCTTTCGAGCTCAAGCGCTGAAGTGACCGAGCGCCGCTGCGAGGAAGCGCTCGGCGTTGCCGATGCGGCGCAGGTCGATGGCCCAGC
>NZ_JAFCXL010000019.1:0-101062 GCF_049898325.1 Massilia sp. DWR3-1-1
ACCTACTCGCACCGCCCTGGCATCATCAAATCGAAGCCTCGGGTCCCACGTCCGAAATCGCACAAGTTCATGAGCCAGAAGCCGTGCTGAGACGCGGCGCTGCTAAGTTCGGTGGATTGGGTGAGGGGGTCATCATGCATCTCCAGGCCGACCTTAGAAAGACGAATATTCTCTGGCGCATATTTTTTGGTAAATATTGGCTAATCCATCATTAAGCGCCTATTGGTTTTCTTTGTAAAGATACCTAAGTAGTTTGATGAAAAAACAACGTTTTTGCGTTGCTCGAATTGAAAGCTCTCTGACCCATGTTCGGACAATCCCCATTTGGCAGCGCACCGTTCGGCTCCTACCAGGCAAGCGCCGCCCCGATCACCGGCACCGCCAGTTGGACCGAGGGATCGGAGTCCATCATCGCGGCCGGCGCCGTCGGCATCGTCATCGGCGCGGCACTCGGCTGGACTGAGGGTGCCGAAACGTGCAGCGCCACCGGCGCGGTCGCGGCGCCCGCCAGCAGCTCGGCGGCAATCGGCTGGACCGAGGGCGCGGAGGTCATCGCTATTGCCGTCGGCAGTGCGTCGGCCGCGATCATCATCGGCAACTGGACCGAAGGCCGCGAGGCCCATTCGATGGCGGTCTTGGTGCAGACGTTCTACGCCCGCGCCCCATCCGGCTCCGGCTTTACCCCGCAGCAACCGCGCAGCCAAGCGCGCCCAGCAAACACACAAGGATCGACACGATGAGCACCACCCAAGTTTCCGCGCCGGTCGCCCTGGCCGTGTCGCTGGACGACATCGCCGCAACGCTGCGCCTGGACGCTGACGCGCTCGACGCCATCGGCCCGACGCTGGCCCTGACCGTGCGCGCCATCACGCAAGAGGCCGAGCACAAGACGCAGCGCTCATTCATCAATCGCGGGATGCGCGCGACGCTCGACGCATTCCCCGAGGCGATCCGGATCGAGCGGGGCCCGGTGTTCGCTGTCACCGCCCTCAATTTCCGCGATGCCGCCGGCATGATGCAGCAGCTGGACCCGCAGGATTTTGAGGTCGACAACGCCACGGTGCCCGGCTGGCTCGTGCCGGCGGTCAGCAAAGCCTGGCCCGAGACGATGGTGCGGATCAATGCCGTCACCGTAGACTACACCGCGGGCTACGGGGTGAGCGCAGATGACGTGCCTGAGTGCGCACGCCAGTACATTTTGCTACGCCTGGCGGACCTGTGGGACCCCGCCAATCGCAAGTTCGGCGAGACGGCGGCATCCGTGTTCGCCGATTCGCTGCTCGATCAACTGCGGGTGTATGCCTGATGCGCGTCGAGGAATTGACGCGCCTGGTGCTGATTCAGCGCCGCGGCGACATTAAAGACGAGACCGGCGCCGTCGCTGAGGGCTGGGCGAACGTCGTCACGGCCGGCAATGGCAAGGTCTGGGCGCGCGTGAAGGACCAGACCGGCCGGCAGTACATGGCCGCCCGGGCCGAGCAGAACGCCGTGATGACAGAGATCGCGATCCGCAAGCGCGCCGGTATTGAAGCCCGGATGCGCGTCCTGTACGGGGCGAGAATTTATGACGTCGAGGCTGTGCTCGATACAGATCCGACCTGGACAATTTTAATGTGCATCTCGGGGGTGTCGAATGGCTGACTCGAATCTCTCCGGCTTTAAAGAGCTTGCCGCGGCAATGCTCCAACTCGCGCCGCGCGTCGCCCGCAAGCGCCTGCGCCGCGCCGTCGCAGCCGGCGCCACCGTCATCAAGAACGACGCCAAGGCGCGCGCGCCGGTAGCAACGGGCGAGATGTTGCGCGACATCATGGTCAAGCGCGAGCGGGATGCGCGTGGCGGCGACCTGGCAGCGACCTATTCGGTATTTGTTCGGACTGGCAAGAAGTCTCGCATGGCCGGCAAGGGGCGCGACGTGCAGCGCGACAGTTTTTACTGGCGCTTCGTTGAGCTGGGCACATCGAAGATGGTAGCCCGCCCATTCATGCGGCCGGCCTACGAATCGAAAAAGGTGGATGCGGTGCGAGTCATCGGCGAAAGCCTGGCGGCCGGACTCATCGAAGAGGCGCAGCTTCTGGCGAGCGGAAAATGAGTATCCAGTCCGACTTCTACGCGCTGCTCGATCCGGTTTTCGGCGGCCAGCTGTACCGCAACTTCGCGCCATCGCCGGCGGCTGCCTACGGCGTCTATTTCCGCGTCACCGGCGTGGAGGAATCGACGCTTGACGCGAATGGCGGGACCGGCAACCCGACGAACACGCGCTTGCAGCTCGACATCTACGGTCCGACTGGCGCCCAAGTCGATGCCCTGGCGGCAGGCGTGAAGGCGGCACTCAAAGGATGGGCAGTCGAAAACGTCCTTCTGCTCGAACTGGACGGCTACGAGCCCGACACGAAGCTTCACCGAATCACACTCGACATCTCCACCTGGCACCTGTAGGCGCCACACCATCTCCCAACCCGCCCGCTGATGCGGGTTTTTTTACGTCAAAAAGGATCAAACCATGTCCGGAATCTCCGCTCAAGGCAGTACGCTGCGCATCGCCACCGGCACCGGCGGCGCCAAAACCATCACCGCGATCTCGGCGGGCTTCCCGGCGATCGTCACCAGCGCTGCGCACGGCCTGAACAACGGCGACGTCGTCGTGCTGGCTGGCATCGTCGGCGCTTCGGCATCCCTGCTGAATGGCACCACGCGCGTGGTGTCGAACAAGACTGCCAGCACGTTCGCGTTGCTCGATGCCGATACCACTGGCCTGACCTATACCTCGGGTGGCACTGCTACTCCGAACACGTACACGAAAATCAATGGCCTGACGTCCTTCGATGGTTTCGACGGAACCGCCGATGAGCTCGATGTTACCGACCTGGACTCGACTGCGAAGGAATTCATCAGCGGCATCAAGGACGAAGGCAAGTTTGGCTTCGAGGCGAAGACCCTTAAAGCCGACGCCGGCCAGATCGCGCTGCGCGCGAACCGCACCAGCGGCGCCGTCGTCGGCATGGTGCTGACCCTGCCCGACGCCAGCGTGGCGACGTTCAACGTGATCGTCAAGTCGATGCCGACCTCGGGCGGCGTCAATGCCGTCCTCAAGGGCAAGATCGACACCCGCATCAGCGGCCCTGTGGTGTGGAGCTGATCATGAGATTGCTCAACAAAGCGGCGATTCTCGGCGCCGAAGATCTGAAACACGAGGATGTGGAAGTACCGGCCTGGGGTGGCACCGTGCGCGTGCGCGTCATGACCGGCGCTGAGCGTGACGAGTTCCGCGCATCAGTCGCATCGGAGGAGGGCGTTGCGCTCGGGCGATTTTCCGTCGCGTTGCTGGCGGCCACGCTGATCGACGAGTCGGGTGCCCGCCTTTTCACCCTGGATGAGATCGATCAGCTGGCAGAGAAAAGTGCGGCATCGATCGACAAGCCCGCCGGCGTGGCCATGCGCCTCAATGGCCTGGGCGGCAGCGCTGTCGAGGATGCCGTAAAAAACTCCGAGAGCGGCCAGAGCGGCGATTCTGGTTCCGGCTCGCCCTTGCCCTTGGCGCAACCGTCGGAGAGCTCCAAGCTCGAATGACGTCGGCCGAGTTCACCGAATGGCAGGCATTTTATGAGCTCGAGCCGTTCGGTGGGCCGGTCGAGGACCGACGGCACGGCGTTGCGACAGCGCTGTTTGCCAACTCGCAACGAGGATCTGGCTCCGAGCCATTCAAGGCCGAGGACTTCATGTACGGTCGCGAGGCTCAGGCGCCGGCTGACGACAAAGAGCCGACCCTACTGGCCGACCCCGTGGCGCAATCAAACTTGATCCGGGCATCCATGTTTGGCTTGCCGCCAAGGGATTCACCTGCCGCATAAAGGAATCAAAATGGCATCAGGAAATTTGGGGGCGCTGGTCGTCTCGCTTGAAGCGAACATGGCCAAATTCAATTCGGATATGGGTGCCGCGGCGAAGCAGGTCGACCAGTCGATGACGACCATGGCTGCTAGTACGAAGCTTGCGACCGATGCCGTCAAGAAGCTGGAAGGCCAGGCAAATAACGCAAAGTCGGCTGCAATTTCACTGGCCAAGGGCATGATCTTGGGCGCCGCCGTCGGCATGAGCTACGAGGCAATTACTGGCAAAATCATGGGCGTCATCAGCACCATGGCCAACCTCAAAACCCTGTCTGAAAAAACCGGCGCAAGCGTTGAGAATCTTTCGAAACTTGCGTTTATCTCGAAGCAGTCTGGGTCCGATATCGAGGCCGTCACCGCCGCGCTGGCGAAAATGTCGAAGGGCATGGCGGGCGCCGACAACGAGACGAAAGGCGCAGGCCTGGCGCTCAACTACCTGGGCGTCAGTGCCAAGGACTCTGCCGGCAACCTCAAGGACCCGGCCGTAATGTTCACTGAGATCGCCAAAAAGTTGTACGAGTACGAGGATGGCGCCGGAAAGGCAGCTATCGCGCAGGCACTGTTCGGCAAGGCCGGCGCCGATATGCTGCCCACTCTGAAAATGATGGGTGAGCAGGGTGATATTGTCGCCAAAGTGACGACCGAGCAGGCGACGGCAGCGCGCCAGTACGCGCGCGATATGGCCAAGCTCGAAGCCCAGCAAGGGATGCTATTCAAGACCGTTGCAGTGGCGCTGCTGCCGGCCCTGAGCGATTTCTCAGCAGTCCTGCTGGAGGCGTCGAAGAACACGAACGTGGTCAATGCTGCCGGGAAGAGCCTTGCAGACGATAATTCTATCGAGGGATGGGCAGATACGGCTTTAGTCGCAGTCTCATATCTGATAGATAATATTCGGATCATTGGAAATTTGGTGCCCGCTGTTGCATCGAGCTTCAAAGTCGTCTGGAACGATATCAAATTGATGTCGACTGCAAACCCTGCGGCGATGGCATTCTCTGCAGCGAAAGGCAACAATCCGTTCGCCGATGTGAAAATTCAACTTGCAGAACGCGACCGCGACTTAGATGCCGCAAATGCGAAGTGGAACAAGTTTCTCGCGATGGATGTGGCGGCAACGCGCCATGCAGCAGAGCAAAAGATCGCTGCGCGCAAGCAAAAGCAGGAAACCGAAGGATACGGCGTTGACGGCTCCGGCGGTAAAAAGGCCAACTTCAACACTGCTGGCGAGGACGGGGCCATGCAGGCCGGCGCCGACAAGACTGCGCGCGAGGCAGCGCGAATCGCTAAACTGGGCACCACTGGCAAGCTCAAGGCCCTCGAAGACGCCTACGCGGCCGAGCGCAGCCAGATCGCATTCCAGTCGCAGTACATGCAGGAGGAGCGCAATCAGGGTCTGATCAGCCTCGACGCCTACAACGCTGGCAAGCTCAAGGCCATCAATGATGGGCTCGCTGCGGCCCTGAGCGCGTACGACAAAGAGATCGCCGTCCTGGAAAAGGCGCGCGCCGCATCGACCGACAAGCCGGCGATCGCGCAAATTGACAACCAGATCGCCGAGCGTGAGGCCGCGAAAACAAAGGCGCGCACCGAGGCATCGCAGGCCCTGCAATTAAACGCCCTGGGCCTCGGCGCCGCCCAAGCTGACCTGAATAAGACCATGAAGGAATGGGATATTCAGCAGGATAAGGCAAACGCCCAGATGAAGTTCTCGAACAGCCTGTACGGTAAGTCGGCACTGGAAGTGCAGCAGCTGACGGCGGCGCATCAGGCTGAGCTAGACGTCGAAGAAAAGATCCGGATGGCCAAGAAAAATGGCTCCATTACCGATGAGTCGATTGCAGGCTACCTCGCCGACGCAAAGGCCAAGTCTGCTGCTGCTGGAAAATTCATGACTCAGGGAGCGGTCCAGCAGATCGTGGCGAATCAGCGCACGCCTGCCGAGATCGAGCAGCAGAATCATACGGACCTGATGAAGACGCTGATGTCCAGTAAGGACGGGGAGTTGGAGGCAATTGCAAACGGCAACCTTGCAATTGAGCGGGAAAATGCGCGCCATCAGCAGGTGATGGTAGATATCCGCGCCCAAGAGGGGCTGCAAACGCTTGCCCTTGCCGGTAACTCCGCAGATCAACTGTATAACCTGCTTGCGAATGCCGGAATGCAGCAGACGGCACTTGGCAAGGCGCTGTTCATCGCTAGCAAGGCGATCGCCGTGGCTGAGATCATCATGAATACGGAGGTAGCTGCTGCCAAGGCGCTGGCCGTCGGCGGCCCGATCTTTGGCCCGCCGCTGTCGATCGGCATCCGTGCGCTCGGCTACGCGTCTGCAGGCATCGTCATCGGCACCACGATTGCATCGGCAGAGGGTGGCTACGACATCCCTGGCGGCGTGAACCCGGTGACCCAGCTGCACGAAAAAGAGATGGTTCTACCAAAGGGGCCTGCCGATGTGATCCGCGGTCTGGCAGCGAATGGCGGCGGCGCCGGTGCTGGCTTCAAGCTGACGCTGGTCAATAATGGAACGCAGCAGCGCGTGGTCGAGAGCAAGCAGGTTGCGCCGGACGAGTGGGCGATGATTGTCGAAGATGCGGTGAACGCGACGGCAGCCGCCATGAGCGAGCCGAATAGCCGTACCTCTGCATCGCTCAAGCGGAACTTTAACGTTCAGAGGTCTCGCTGATGCCGACAATGCCGAATGGACTGGTGCCGCTGGTATCGGCCCTGTCAAGCGAGGCGCCGGAGGGCGTCACGCGCACGGAGGTGGCCGGCGGCCCGGCGCGCTACCGCTTGGACTGGGCGCGCGGCCGCCAGCGGTTCAATGTGAAGCTTGCGCTCGACGGCGGCCGTCTGCTGGTCTGGACGGCCTTCTACCACCATATCATCAAGAAGGGCGCCATCGCTTTCGACATGCGCCTCGATAGCGGCCTGGGCGTGATGCCACATAGTGTGCACATTCTGCCGGGCTCATACAGCTTGGCGGCCGCAGGCGGCAATTACATGGCGAGCTTTGTCGTTGAGTGCGAGAGCGCCGTGTACAGCCTCAGCGATGCCCAGGTGGCCGCGTACGGCCTGAGCGCAACAACGCTCCCGGCCGGTATGGTGCCGACTATTGCAGCCTACTCGTTTGCCGGGCCCGATGGTGTCGAACGCGACCAACTGGGGGGTGGCGCCGCCGGCTATGCACTTCAATGGGCGCGCGGCACGCAGCGCTTCAATTGCACGTTCATTCTGACGGCCACGCAGTTCGCTGCCTGGTCCGTCTGGTTCCATCGGTTGATCGCCAAAGGCTCGCGCACGTTCAACATGCGGCTCGATAGCGGCACGGGCCCTGATGTGCACGCCGCGACGATCGTACCTGGGACGTACTCGAGCGCGCGCACGGGCGGCACTGCAACCGTGGTGTCATTCATCGTCGAGGCCGAACCGACGATTTACGAATATACGGCAGCTGATGCGCAGGTCATCATTGATTTGCACAATGCCTATGGTGATACCCAATTCGCGCTGCTGGCCCGGCTTGCCCAGTTCGCCAACGTCGACACCAACGTACTGGACTTCCCATGAGCCTCGATCTGGAATCGCGCCTGAAAGCCTTCCTGTCCTCGGCGCCGCAGACCATCTGGACCATCCAGACGCTGGAGATCAGCCACTCTGCAATGTCGAAAACGTACCATCTCTGGCGCGAACCGTACGCTGGCGTGGCCGGCGGCGCCACGATGCAGATGGCGAATTTTGAGGTCAAGTTGGCTGGCAGCGAGGGCCACCTGGATCAGAAATTCGATATTCGTCTCGGCCTGGTTGACATCGAGGATGAGTTCCGCGAGCAGCTCGACCGTATCCCGGTCAGCACCGCCGAGAAAATCCGGATCGTGTACCGCGAATTTCTCAGCGACGACCTGACGGTAGCCCAGGCCACGGCCACGCTGCAGGCCGAGAGCATCTCGTACGAGGTGGGCGCCGCCAGTATCTCGGCGGTGTCACCGCGCTTGAATGTGACCCGAACCGGCGAGCTTTATTCACCCAAAGATGTGCCAATGCTGCGAGGTTTCCTGTGAACGTGAACGACTACCTAGGCCGCCAGTACCCATTCCCGCCCTGCTGGTGTTTGGTTGCAGACGTCTACACCAATGAGCTGGACGACACGGTGACCGACTACAAGACGGTCAACAAGTCGATCCGCTCGATCGCCGGCACTTTCCGCCTCGCCCTGCACAAATCGGCGCACGGGTTTGCGCAGATCGCCGAGCCGGTCGATTACTGCGTGGTCCTGCTTGGCAAGACGGCGCGCACCGGCCTGCACCACTGCGGCATCTACTACCAGGGCCGGGTGCTGCACATGCTCGAGAGCGGAGGCCAGTACCAGGAGATGAGCGTCATCGGCGACGAGTACGCGCTGATTGAATTTTGGGGTAAGACCGATATGGTATAGTGGCAGTGCGCAGCTAGGTTTAGCGGCTGAAAAGCGGATTCATTACCCGCCTGCTGCGCCCCACCAGTAATGATGACTCCTTAATGAAGAGCCAGCGCATGAGCGAAACTACTGCACTAGAGAGGGCATGCAAAAAATGCTCCATTATATTCTCCGGAAAATATTGCAAGGCCTGCAAAAAGCTTTATGCACAATGTAACAAAGAAAAAATATTAGCGTATAAGAAGCAGTGGGATGTTGAGAACCAAGATCGCATGAAGCTTTACTATGCCGCGTATTTTTCGGAAAACTTCGATAGGATCAGCAAACGCAATGCGGAACATTATGCAAATAATGAAGGGCGCGATAGGGCAATAGCTGCAGCCCTACGGCCCATCAGAATGCGAAAGCCGCGGAAGAAGGTTGTAAGACTGCGTGAGAAAAAGGTCCGGTTAAAAGTAATTCGAGTTCCTTCTGATGAGGTGCTGGCAAGCCGGAGAGAAATCGCAAGACTATCCGCAAAAAAATGGCGCGCAGAAAATCCTGAGCGATCAAGCGAACTTGCAGCTAAGTACAGGAAAAATAATCCCGAAAAGATACGGGTAAATAATAGAAACAGGAAGGCATTGCAACGCGGAGCGACAGGTCGAATTTCGCCAGGGAGGGCGCAAGTTTTGATGCGCTTGCAAAAATCGATGTGCGCATGTTGCAGATGTGATTTAAAAAAATCTGGCTTCCATATGGACCATATTGATCCACTGGCGAAAGGCGGGTCAAATTCAGATGATAATATTCAACTGTTGTGCCCTACTTGCAATATGGAAAAGCACGATAAGCTACCACACGACTTTATGCGATCACGTGGATTCCTGATTTAAATTTTAACGCAGCCCCACAAGCACTCTTCGGAGTGCTTTTTTATTTCCGCCAGAGAGGCAAAATTGGTTAATTTTTCAGGGTGGTCGGAATGATAAGAATACGATTGTTTGATCACCCGTTCGCCGCAGTGGCACCGCGCCTGTTTGAGGCTGCCAGCCTGGCCGAATGGCTGCTCGAGCACTACGGCGCCGCGCCGCAGGTGACCGTGCAGATTTTCGCGGGCGAGCCGTCTGCGGAAAATGAGATCAGTCACGATGTGGGCGCGATCCTCGCGGGCGATGCAGACGAATACGTGATCCTCGAAAGCCCGGGCTCCGATCCTTTTACCTGGGCGGTCATCATCGCTGCCGTGTTTGCCGTCGCTGCCTACGTGCTGATGCCAAAGCCTGTCATGCCGGGCAATGTCAACCGTACGCAGCAGAGCCCAAACAATGCGCTGGGTAGCCGAGAGAACAAAGTGCGGCTGCTGGAGCGGGTCGAAGATATTTACGGCACTGTGAAATCGATCCCGTCGCTGATGATGCCGACGTATAACAAGTACATCGACAACAAGAAATTCGAGTACGGCTACTACTGTGTGGGCCGGGGCTACTACGACATCGCTGAGCTGTGCGACGGAGATACGCTGATCGCGGACATCGATGGCGCCAGTGCAGCCGTGTATGCGCCGTTCACGTCACCGAACAGCGACGATGCGCCGCAGCTGCAGGTCGGCTCGGCCATCATTGATGACGTGCTGACGGTGCGGCGCGCCGCAGAGGTCGATGGCATTACGCTGAAGGCGGCGAACCAGGCAGACCTACCATCGGGCGGGTCGGTGTATTCGTTTTACTCCTCCGGGCTGATCGAGCAGTCGACGAAACAGCCCAACTTCAACTCAATTTTGGAGGTGGGCGATTCAGTTGATGTAATCGCGCACGGGCCCCTGCCGACCAGGCCCAACTATTCAGGCACATTCGTCGTTACAGATGTTGGCGACGGATACATTTACGTTGATGCCGATTGGATTGAGGACGCGCTCACTATTTCTGGCCGCGTATCGCTGACGACCCCGCCCGCGTCGATGGGGTGGGTAACGCTGCCTGATCTGGCGCGCACCCAGGTGTGGTGCAATATCACTGCTCCGAACGGGCTGTTCAAGGACGACGGCGGCAAGGCCCCATGCAATGTCGATTTTGAAATTCAGATCGAACGTCTGACCGCGGCTATGGTCCCGACCGGCGTGGTCGAGGTCGTCACTGGATCGCTCACTGGCGCAGACTCCGACGAGCATGCCGATACCATCGAGCATTCGACGGCGTGGGCGGGCCCGGCGCGCGTGCGGGTGGCCCGGACATCGAACCACGATTTCGCGTTCAAAGGCACGGTACAGGACGAGATCAAATGGGCTGATCTGTACAGCGTGACCCCGGTCAGCAAAACAGAGTTCGGGAACAAAACGACGATCCACACGATCACGAAAGCGACGGCGCGCGCGACCGCGGTGAAAACCCGCCAGCTCAACTGCCTGGCGTCGCGGCGCCTGCCGATCTACAGCGGCACCACGTTCTCCGGCGCATTCGACGCTACCGGTCGGCTGGCCAGCGGCACCATCGCGGCGACATCGAAACTGGTCGACATCATCGCGGCCGTCTCGCTCGACCCAAAAATCGGCGCGCGCGACTTGGTCACCGAGGTGGACATGGCGCAGATCTGGGGCGTGCAGCAGGCGCTTGATGCGTGGAATCCGGAGTGCGGGCAGTTCAATTTCACGTTCGACACGGACAACACGTCGTTCGAGGAAACGATCATCTCGATCGCCAATGCCGGTTTTTGCATCGCCTACCGCCAGAACGGGAAAATTCGCCTGTCGCTCGACCGGGCCCAGGCGGCCAGCACGGCGCTGTTCACGCACCGTAATAAGAAGCCGCGGGCTGAAACCATCACCCGAAAGTTCGCCTCTGATGCCGACTACGACGGCGTCGAGTTCGTCTACGTGGACCCTGACAGCGACCAGTCGGAGACGATCACGCTGCCGCTCGATGGCAGCTACACGAAACTGAAAAAATTCGAGATCGCCGGCATTCGGTCGTTCGAGCAGGCCTGGCTGCGCGCGAACCGCGAGTATTTCAAGATCCGGGGGCAGCGCATCAACATCGAGACCACCACCACCATGGACGCCCGGGCGCTGCTGCCGAACGCCCGCATCGACATCGTCGACAACACGCGCTTCAAGTCCTACGACGGCGAGGTGGTGGGGCAGGACGGGCTCGTGCTGACGCTGAGCCAGGACGTCAGGTTCGCCGCAGGCCTGCCGCACAGCATCGTCCTGATGCGTCGTGACGGCACGCTGCAGAGCATCCCGGTTACCGCCGGCGCTGAGGCGAACCAGGTTGTGCTGCAGTCGCTGCCGACGGAGGCGATCACCACCAACTATGGCCCGACCGGGATTCGCACGATCTTCAGCTTCGCGGCAGACAGCGCGCGCGGGGCGCAGGCGTACCAGGTGCAGGAGTTGGACCTGTCGGATGGGCAGTACGTGACGCTCAAGGCGGTCAATTACAGCGATACGTATTTCGCTGCGGACTACGCGGCGATTCCGGCCAAAGAAACCATTATCAACTGAGGATCTAGAATGGTTGCTCCTGTACGAATCACACAAAGCGTTGTGGCGCTCAAACGCCCGATTTCGGCCGAAGTCGACGTCGGGGCGCTGGCTGTCAACGTTACCGATGGCGCCCTGTATAGCAAGCGCAAGGATGACACCATCATCCGGATCGAAGGCGACGTTGGCAATGACGCGATCGCCGGCGCCTCGAGCATCGCACTCGGTGCAGTCGTGGGTGGTGTGGTCGACGTCGCCGGCGTAGCAATGATCAATGCGATTGTGCTACGCGAGGGCCAGACGCGAACCGTTCGCTTTACCGGCGCCTCACAGCTCGTGCATAGCGCGGCGCTGCAGTTGGTGGGCGGAGCGAACATCACCACGGCCGCCGGCGACTTCGCCAGCTTTCGCGGGTACGCGGCCGGCGTCACTAGGTGCATGTACTACAGCTTTGGTACGCCGCCGGCGCTAAGTGTCGCGTCGGTCAACAAGGTGCAGATTACAGCGCCGGCAGTGAGCGCCGTGCTGACGATCGCCAGTGGGAAAACCCTTTCAGCGGAAAACACGATCACCCTGCGCGGCACCGACGGTGCTGCGTTAAATGTTGGCGGCGGCGGCACGCTGGGTAGCGCCGCCTTCACAGCATCGAGCGCCTACCAGCCAGCGCGCGTTGCGTACGCGTTGGCGCCAGCGGCGACGGATCTTGCCAGCGTCATCACCCTGGCCAACAACCTGCGCGCTTTGGCGGTGTACCACGGACTCGGCTTATAGGAGTTCGCAGGATGTCTAATCATCGAAGCCCGCACTATCAGGCTCTATTTACGCCTCACAAAAAAAGGAAAATATGTCAGCAGCTCTCAATATTAACGATTTAAAGAACGGCAAGGCGGATCTGGAGCACATTGCTGAGTTGGCCAATTCGGATCTTCAAGTTACCACTGACCGACTCGGCACCACAAAGCCAACCGTTCTTGGTGCCATCAATTCCCTCAAAGCGTTCAACGTGCGCGGTGCATTTTCCACCGCAACTGCATACGCGGTAAAAGACGTTTACACCAGTGCAAACATTTCATATGTGGCCCTGGCAGGGCATATTTCCACGACAGTGGCTGCGGACTTGGCTGCTGGTAAGGTCATGATTCACCAAGGGGCGACTAAAGAGGAGCTTGCTCTACCCGCTGGCTCATCGCTTATCGGGAATGGTGTTGCTACCGTACTCATGGCACTGGACGGCGCGCGGCCGATGTCGTATTACGGCAGCGACCAGGCTGCACTGCTGTCGCTGCTGACCTACGCAAAGACCACCGGCAAACCAATCCGGCTCGACGCCAGTCCGGTGCTAGCGGTCGAGCTGTCGATCGACATGGCGGGAGCAAAACTGTTGTTCGACTTTGCCGGCTACTGCGTGCAGTCTGATGGCCCAGTTCTCAAAATCCTGAATCCGGGAAAGCGCTCTATCATCAATCAGCCCGAGATGAATAACATCACTGCGCCATGGGTCATTACACGGTGGGCAGCAGACGACACGTGGCTGGCACCCACCGCCATCGCAGCGACTCTGACGCAATCGAACGCTGACAACTACTACCAGCCGGGCGTCAACGACGGGGAGTTGTATGCGGGACTGACTGCGGCGCAAAAGGCGCAAAACATCAGCGCAAAACTCTATGTGTACGGGGCAAATGGGCTGTTGGTACTAAACCCAAGCGGACGTCATTGTCTCTATGAGTTTGATATGTGCAACCGCGTGAACGTGGTCAATCCGCAAATTACAGCGGGGGGTAAGGGCCAGTTCGGGACGATCCTGTTCACCAACATGCAAACGACAGGCTACGGCGTCGAAAACTTCGTGCGTGGCGGCTTCGTTCAGGGCGGAACCAATAGCTGTGTCACGTTCATGCGCAACAAGCGCGGCGGCGTGGTCGGCGGCTTCGTCCCGAGCCGTTGTGGTGAGTCGGGCGTGAAGACCTATCAGAACGAAGTCGGCAACAGGTCAACGCGGTGCTACGGCATGATTTTTAACGACATCGCCCCCGATCTGACGCTCTATGACGGCGTGGATTTTAATGCCGATTTTGGCGATGCAGCCGAACGGGTGGACGATTTCCCTCTTGCGGACTATGCGTGGAACAAGCTGCCGACTGGGCACAAGGTTTCAAACATCAAGGCAACCAGATGCAATGGCATTGGCGTGTGGGGGGACGGCCAGTTCAACGAGTACACGAACGTGACGGCGGTCGATTGCGTCAACGCAGGTGTCTATCTGCGCGTAACGAACACCGACATTAAGGGTGCCAGCGTGCGCGACTGCAACCGGATGAATTCGACCGGCGTGCACCAAATTATCGTCGAAGGGCCGGGCAACCGACTCGACTTGCCGCGAGTCCATACGACTGCGGTGATTACGGCAGGTTACGCAATCTACACGACCGACCCGTCAACCGAAACGACCAATGAGCGATGCACTGGCACCCGTACTGGTATGCAGATCTCGCGTGGAGACACAACGACGAACAACATGCAGCTCGGTACTAGTGATGCGACACAGAACGCGGTGACGATTCACGGTAGGCCGAGGGGGGTGTTCGTCAACAACTCAGCGGCAGATCTGACGTTTGTGCTGTCGAATTCAACACCAGGGCAGGAGCAGGGTTACGGGATGCTTTTGCCGCGCGATGGTGGTGTTCTGCAGAAAGGTGTGCTGGCGTTCCCGCAAGCGGGCGGCCACCTGCAAGGTGGGGTGATGAACGCTTACAACTCCGCGTACATCAACCCTGGTTATTTTGCGATGTATGAGCAGGATGGCTTACTGAAAGTTGCCTACAAGCTGGCGAATGGCACCGTCAAGATCGGTACGCTGACCCCGTAAGTGTAACCATTGCTGGCTTGTTACGAAGCCCAGGTAGCGCGGCGCAACATGCCGGACAATTACGCGAAAAGCTTTTCCCACCAACCGCCTTCGGGCGGTTTTTTATTGCCTTCATTTTCACCACCACCTGCTCGAGGCAGGACAACCATAAGGGGCGCCAATGCCGCCAGCAACCATTGCATCGAACGAGGCGAATCTTCTGCTCGCCATGCAGAAAATCGAGTTCATCCAGCGGGAGGTCGAGGAGAACAAGCGCGAGTTTGAGGCCGACCTGAAGCGTGTGAAAGACGATTCCGACGCCGAAATCCGCCGGGTCCGCGAGAAGGCCGATGCAGACGATAAGGCCAACAAAGCCAGCATCGCCGCTCTGGTCGCTGAGCGAGACAAGGCGCTTCGGTGGGGCATCAGTACCCTCGGGCTGGCCGTGGCCGGCATGGCGACTTGGATTTTCAACCTGATCACGGGAGGCCACATCAAATGAAGGACACGAAACTTTCGGTCTCATTTTATTGGGTGCTGCGGATATTCGTCGGCGTCGCTCTGGCGCTGATCGTCGTCGCATGGCTGTATGCGCCAGCGGCGGTGCGCGGCCCGGCGGGCCCGGCCGGCGTTCCAGGCATTGACGGAATTGGGGAAAAGGGAGACCCCGGCGATCGCGGAAAGCCGGGTAGGGACGGGAGTGATGGAAAATCCGGAGAGCGAGGAGCTGCTGGGCCAAGGGGGAGCGGTTTTTGGTAAGACAGAAGGATCGAATCAGATCTTCAGTATTCCTTCAGCCTTCCATTTTTCCCTCAGTCGCTTACCCTTTTCGGCAGAGCAGATTGAGCAATATCGCTGCTTCCCATATTGGCGATCGTAGGGGTGGCCGTTAATGCAATGCGTCTTCTGTGAATTTATATAACCACGAGAAGTTGAGTCTCTTTTTGAATTTTCTGATGCGGTTATTGCATTTAGATGCTGAGGGTTAACGCAAGCCCTATTCCTGCATGTGTGATTTACAACATGGCCATCTGGTATCGGCCTGTCCGCAAGGTACATCGCCACCCTGTGTGCTCGGCGGGATGCCCGGCGGAAGCTAAATATTCCATAGCCATCGCGATCTTTTCGATCAATCCAAATCATGCATTCGCCAACTCGGCTCCAATTACTCTTGAATCGCTCAATCTCTAATGCGGTTGCGTCGCTCATTTAATTTCACCTCATGGTTGATATGGCATACAAGGTTAATATTATAGGCCGATACGTTGGGCGGCGGTTAGTGCCGCAGATATTAAAACATAGGATTTTTCATAGTTAATATTTTGGAGTGAATGATGAAATTTAAAAATAATCTTCGCAGCGCCAATGTCGGCAACTTTTTGGGGAATGGCAAATGAATCTCGTAGAAAACTGGCAGGCAATCCTGACCAAGGCCTGGTCGATCAAATTCACCGCGGCATCGCTGCTGCTGAGCGCGCTCGAGGTGTGGGTGCAACTGGTGCAGCCGGCCGGCATCCCCGGCGGCATCTTTGCCGGGATCGCCGGCGCCGTGTCGCTGGCCGCCGGCGTGGCGCGGCTGCTTGCACAGCAGGAGGTGAGCGGTGGCGCAGTCAAATAAGCAGCGTGCCGCCTGGTGCGCAATCGCCGTCACTTGCGTGAGCGGCTTCGAGGGGCTGCGCCAGGTCGCTTACCGGGACCCCGTCGGCATCCCCACGATCTGCTTCGGCGAGACCAAGGGCGTGAAGCTGGGCCAGCGCGCGACGCTCGCCGAATGCCAGGGCATGCTGGCCGATTCGCTCGAGCTGGCCAACCGCGGCGTCGATGCCTGCATCCGGGCGCCGCTGACTGACTACAGGCGGGCGGCCCTCGTTTCATTTACCTACAACGTGGGGCAGGGCAGTCTGTGCGGGTCCATGCTGGCGCGCAAGATCAATGCGGGCGACACGGCCGGCGGCTGTAACGAGCTGTCGCGCTGGACGTTCGCCAAGGGCATCCAGTTGCCCGGCCTCGTGAAGCGGCGCGCGGCTGAGCGTGATATGTGCCTGCGGGGCCTGCTGTGAACCCGTATGCGCTGGCCGGCGGCCTGCTCCTGGCAATCGCACTCTGCCTCGGCGGCGCCAGCGTGGGCAAGCGCCTGGAGCGCACCGAGTGGCAGAAAAAGGAAATTGCCACGGCAGCCGCAGCCCAGGCCGAACTGCTCGCTGCCCAGGAGCGCTATGTCCGAATCCAGAAATTCAACGAAGCAACTGCTAGAAAGGCATCGTCTGACCATGAAAAAGCCATCTCCGACCTCACGCGCCAGTATGACGCTGCTCGCGCTGCCATTCGTGCTGCTGGTGGGCTGCGCGTCTCCCGGGCCATCTGCGCCGGTCCGAACGATGGAGCGGCCGCTGCCGCAGGCGCCGGCGGACCTGATGGCGCCGCCGCCGGCACCGTTGCACTTCCTGCAGATGTTGAGGCAAAGCTTCTCCAGTTGACCCAGGAGGCTGATGCGCTGGCCGAGCGCCTGCGAGCGCTTCAGGCTTGGGTGCGCGGTGCGGGGCTGTACGGGCCGGCCGGCTGAGGCTTCACTCGGAGCCGGGCGCGCCTACGGTGCCGCCGGGGCGTCGCCGGAACTCGACCCCGGGCCGATGTCGATGCGGTCGCTGACTGGTATCCTCCTGATGAGAGTGATCATTTCCTCGATTTCCTCCGTCGACGCGCTTTTTCCGACCAGTTGCTCCCACAGGAATTGAACGCCTACGCCGACGGCGCGCAGGGCTATGCGATCGCAGTCCTCGCTATCCTGCGCCTCATCTCCAATGGCCCTGATGGCGCCTGTTGCGGTGCTGGTGATCGATTCGAAAGAATGGTACATAGGGCCTCCGTAAAGAGTCCATGATCCCGCGCGCGTCAGCGGAGGACTACTGTTGACCTTGATAGTGGGGATATACTCGGCGCATGAAAGCAACCGTCAAAATACTCGGCTCCGGCGGCCACCACCACCCCTGCGCCACCGCAATCGCCTTCAACGACGGGCGCGCCTTCAAATTTTCCGCCTATCTGGCGCTGCCGGCACCGGCAGGGCGCAGGTCGCATCAACTCTTCGGCTTTGACTTCAACTTCGGTTTCACCTTGATCCCCAGCCGCTCAAAGCAATTCAGCGGATTAGAAACCTGAAGCTTCACGACTGGCCTGGTCGACATCTTCAGGTTGATCCTCGGCGCCGCCTGCGAGTGCGTGCAAGCCACGATGTGAGCCAGGACGTCAGCGACCTTGAACCGAATCAAGCGTCGCCCCAGCCGTACGCATGGAATAGGCCCCTTCGGCGCGGCCAGGTCGTACACGGCACCGCGGCTGATGCATAGCATCTCGGCGACTTCTTCGGCGGTGATGAAGGTGCCGGTCATTGTGGTACGCCGCCAATTAATCGCATATGTACTCGGCGTGAGGCCGCACTTGCCACGCGCGGCCGATCTTTACGGGCTGCGGCTGGATGCGGCCGTCATGTACCCATTTGATCAACGTGTTGTAGTGCGGCGGGCGTGAGAACTGGCTTGCCGCCCACTCGTTGAGCGTTATGTATCGCGTGATTGGCTTCGGTGCGCCGGCGGCTGCCGGCTTTGCGGCTTTCGGAGGCATCAGATAACCGCATGACGTAAACCGTCGAGATAGTCCGCCCACCGCTGCATCATCTTTCTGCGCGCGGGCATGTGGGCAGTGCGGTTGTACGCACGCCCGTTTGGATCCTTCACCGCGTGCGCCAGTTGATGCTCGATCAGATCGACGCGCTCCTCAAGCACCTCATCCAAGATAGTTCTGGCCATCGCCCGAAATCCATGGCCCGTCATGGTCTCTTTGTCGAACCCCATGCCGCGAAGTGCTGCATTAACCGTGTTTTCGCTCATGCATCGGTCGCTTGTGCGAATGCTTGGAAAAACGTAGCGCTCGGTGCCGGTCATGGGCTGCATGCGATTGAGAATCGCCAGCGCTTGTTTAGATAGTGGCACGATGTGGTCGCTACTCATTTTCATTTTGGCCGCTGGAATGCGCCACTCCGCCGCGGCCAGGTCAAATTCTCCCCATTCGGCAGACCGAAGTTCGCCTGGCCGTACGAACACGAGGGGGGCCAACTGCAGCGCGGCCGCCGCGAATGGGTGTCCGGAATAGCAGTGAATGGCTTTGAGCAGGGGCCCTACCTGGCGCGGCTCAGTGATCGCCGCAAAGTGCGCTTCCGGCACTGAAGCTAAGGCGCCGCGAAGGTCAGTGGTGACGTCTCGATCGCACAGCGAACTGGCCACTCCAAATCGAAAAACTTGGCCGCAAAGCTGCTTGATTTTGTGGGTCGATTCGAATGCGCCCCTCGACTCGATACGACGAAGCACAGATAAAACTTCCGCAGGCCTGATACTGCTTATCGGTAGCGATCCGATAAAGGGAAACACGTTTTTTTCGAGCCAGTTCGTGTTCTTTTTCTGGGTCGACGTTGCGCGCTCGGCAGCAGTCTTTGCCAGCCAGGCTCGTGCCACAACTTCAAAGCTATGAGCGCCGGCTACGGCAACCCTGGATTTCTCGTCACGCTTGTGCTGCGCCGGATCAATCGCTTCAGAAAGCTGCTTGCGTGCGACTGCGCGTTTTGCCCGCGCTTCGGAGAGCGAAACCTCCGGATATGATCCGAAGGTCAGCCGGTTCGACTTGCCGTTCTGCTGGCGGTATGCCATTCGCCAAACCTTAGACCCGGCGGGCGAGACCTCCAGGTACATTCCGCCGCCGTCAGCGAGCGTATAGGACTTCTCGCGAGGCTTCGCAGTCCTGATCCTGGTATCGGTGAGCGGTGTGGCTAATTTTGGCATTTTGCATCCATGAGGGGAGCGCATTTGCATCCATGGATACAAGTATGGACGCAAGGCTCTTGGATTGCAATAACGCTCTTTGACCGTTGTTGAACTAGTTAAGCGCGGCGCGCAGAGGAGGCGCCGGAAAAATAACACTTCGTTGAACTACTTTGAATCAACTAATGGTGCCCGGAACCGGAATCGAACCGGTACGCCCTTGCGAGCACGAGATTTTAAGTCTCGGGTGTCTACCAGTTTCACCATCCGGGCAGCGGGCCGTAGTTTAGCACAATCGATAACAGCGGGGCCAGCCAAACCGGGCCGCCCGCCGCAGGGGACGGCGCCGATGGTGTAGCATTCGGGGCGGCACCGCCACTGCGGTCACCGCATGCGCTGCGCACGAACCACCGGCACCCCAAGGACAAGATTTGAACATCACCATCAACGAAGAATTACGCGCGTTTATCGATCCCCTCACCGCCACCGAGCAGGCCGCCCTCGAGCGCAGCCTGCTGGCCGAAGGCTGCCGCGATGCGCTGGTGCTGTGGGGCGAGGTGCTCATCGATGGCCATAACCGCTACGACATTTGCAGACGCCATCAGATTGCCTTTCGCACCGTCCAGAACAGCAGCTTCGCTTCGCTCGACGATGTCATGCTGTGGATGATCGACAATCACCTGGCGCGCCGCAGCGTGTCCGACTTCCAGCGCGGCGTGCTGGCGCTGCGCAAGAAGGAAATCGTCAGCGCCCAGCGCGCCAGCGCGGCCGGGCAGCCTGACAAGGCCGAAGCAGGCACCGAGTCCGCCGCCGCCGCCGCCGACCAGGGCCCGCCATGGCACACGCGCGAAGACGTCGCCAAGGCGGCGCGGGTGTCGAGCAATACCATCAGCCAGATCGAACGGATCCAGAAAGCGGCGGCGCCGCAGCTGGTCGAGGCCGTGCGCACCGGTACCATCTCGATCAATGCGGCGGCCAACGTCGCCTCGCTGCCCGCCGAGCAGCAGATCGCCGCCGTCGCCGGCGGCAAGAAGCAGTTGCAGGAGGCCGCGCGCCAGGTGCGCGAGCAAAAAGCGGCGGCCCGCCCGCCCAAGGAAGAGCCGCCCTCGGAAGTGACGGCGCTGCGTGCCCAGGTGGCGGCGCTGCGCGAAAAAATCGATGCCCTGACGGCGGAAAACGCCGACCTCAAAAACCAACTGGAACCACGATGAGCACAGCGCGCCGGCCCTTGACCTTCCTGGCTGGCGCCTGCGCCGTTGCCGCCACCATGCTGCTGGCCAGCGCCAGCGCCGCCGCCGCGGCAGTCGCGAAACCGGCGCCCGCCGCGTCCCCGCGCGCGCCCGCCAGCGCCGCCGAACAGGCGCGCTGGGCCGCCACCGCCCGGCGCGTGACGATCATGCGCGACACCTGGGGCATCCCGCACGTGTTCGGCAAGTCCGACGCCGACGCCGTGTTCGGCCTGCTGTACGCCCAGGCCGAGGACGATTTCAATCGCGTCGAACTCAATTACATCAACGCGCTGGGCCGCCTGGCCGAAGTGGAGGGCGAACAGGCGCTGTGGCGCGACCTGCGCATGAAGCTCTATATCACGCCCCAGGCGATGCGCGCCCGGTACGCCGCCAGCCCGCCCTGGCTGCGCGAACTGATGACGGCATTCGCCGACGGCCTCAATTTTTACCTGGCGCGCCACCCCGAGGTCAAGCCGAAACTGATCGGCCATTTCGAGCCGTGGATGGCGCTCGCCTTCAGCGAAGGCAGCATCGGCGGCGATATCGAATCGATCGACCTCAAGCAACTGGCGGCCCTGTACGACAAGAACGCCGCCAAGGCCGCCGTCCCCGCTGGCCCCGCGCTGGCCAGCGCCGGGCAGCCGCCCGAAACCGAGCCGCGTGGCTCGAACGGCTTTGCCATCGCGCCCGCGCGCACCGCTGGCGGCCATGCGCTGCTGCTGATCAATCCGCATACCTCGTTTTACTTCCGTCCCGAAGTGCACATGGTCAGTGAACAGGGACTGAACGCGTATGGCGCCGTGACCTGGGGCCAGTTCTTCGTCTACCAGGGCTTCAATGAGCGGGCAGGGTGGATGCACACCTCGGGCGGCGGCGACGTCATCGACGAATACCTGGAAACCGTGGTCGAACAAAAGGGTAAATGGTATTACCGTTATGAGGGCAAGCTGCGCCCGGTGCGTGCGGTCGACATCAAGCTGCCGTATAAAACCGCCACTGGCATGGCCAGCAAGACCGTCACCGCCCACTTTACCCACCACGGCCCGGTGGTGCGCCAGCTCGATGGCAAATGGGTGGCCGTGCGCATGATGGACGAGCCGCTCAAGGCGCTGACCCAGTCGTACACGCGCACCAAGGCGACCAGCTACGCGCAGTTCAAGGCCACCATGGCGCTGCGCACGAACTCGTCGAACAACACCGTCTACGCCGACGCCGACGGCACCATCGCCTATTTTCACGGTAACTTCATTCCCCGCCGCGATGCCTCCATCGACTGGGCCCACCCGGTCGACGGCAGCGTCGCCGCCACCGAGTGGCAGGGGCTGCACACGGTGGACCAGACCATCACGCTGCACAATCCGGCCAGCGGCTACATCCTCAACACCAACAACTGGCCGTTCGCCGCGTCCGGCGCAAGCAGCCCGACACTGGCCGACTTCCCCAAATATATGTGGGCGCTGCCGGAGAACGCCCGCGGCGCGCACGCCGTGCGGGTGCTCAAGGACAAGACCGATTTCACCATCGACAGTTTGACCGCCGCCGCCTACGACAGCTACCTGACCGAGTTCGAGCCCCTGCTGCCGCAAGTGCTGGCCGACTGGGATGCGCTGGCGCCGCTGGACCCCCTCAAGGCGCGGCTGGCCGGGCCGGTGGCGGCGCTGCGCGGCTGGGACTTGCGCTATGGCGTCGATTCGGTGCCCACCTCGGTGGCCGTCTACTGGGGTCAGCAACTGGTCGCGGCGGCCACGCCTGCAGCGCGCGCGGCTGAAATGCCGGCGGCCGATTTCATCATCAGCCGCATCGGCGCGCGCGAACGCCTGGACGCGCTGGCGGCGGCCACGGCCAAGCTGAACGCCGATTTCGGCAGCTGGCAAACGCCGTGGGGCGACATCAACCGCTTCCAGCGCCTGTCGGGCGACGTCGTGCAGCGCTACGACGACAGCAAGCCGAGCTGGCCGGTGCCGTTCGCCTCGGCCACCTGGGGCTCGCTGGCCGCCTTCGGCATGGTGGCCAAGCAGACCACCAAGCGCATCTACGGCGACCGCGGCAACAGCTTTGTTGCGGTGGTCGAATTCGGCCCCACCGTGCGCGCCCGGAGCATCCTGGCGGGCGGGCAGAGCGCCGACCCGGCCTCGATCCACTTCGCGGACCAGGCCGAGATGTACAGCAAGGGCCAGTTCAAGGACGTGCTGTTTTATCCGGCCGATATCGCCCAACACCTCGAGCGCCAATACCACCCCGGGCAATAAGGGACGGCGCCATCGCATCGCAGCGGGCGCCGTCACCTCTGTATAATCGCCGCTTCCAACGATTCAGGTGCGGCTGTGGCAAAACTTTACTTCAGGTATTCGGCGATGAACGCCGGTAAGTCGACGGCGCTGCTGCAGGTGGCCCACAATTACGAAGAGCAGGGCCAGCACGTCAAGCTCTACACGGCCGCCATCGACAACCGCTACGGCAGCGGCAAGGTCACCTCGCGGCTGGGCCCCCAGCGCGATGTCGATACCTTCGACGCCGCCACCGATTTTCTCGCCAGCGTGCCCAAGGTCGCCTGCGTGCTCATCGACGAGGCGCAGTTCCTCACCACCGTGCAGGTGCAGCAGTTGCACCAGCTGGCCCAGGTGCGCGGCGTGCCCGTCATCTGCTACGGCTTGCGCAGCGATTTCCGCGGCGACCCGTTCGCCGGCTCGGCCTACCTGCTGGCGCTGGCCGACGACATCGAAGAGCTCAAAAATATCTGCACCTGCGGCAAGAAGGCCACGATGAATGTGCGCGTCGACGAGGCGGGCCGCCGCATTCGTGACGGCGAACAGGTCAGCATTGGCGGCAATGAGCGCTACCGCCAGGCCTGCGGGCGCTGCTTTTATGCGTAACTTCGCATAATTATCGTGTTGAGCGCCATCACGCGCGCGTGTTTCAGCGTGTAAAACTGCGTGACGCCCGGCGCGCAACGCTTAAGCTGGCCTTAACGGGAATGCCGTGTCGCCCTGATTGCTCGCGCACTCCTGTTAGAATCGATTCGATCGCGCACAACATGCAATTGCAGCGCACCGCCCGTAACGGCAGCACCCTCGAACAACGCACGGAGAGTCCACGCATGAAGAAGCAGATGTTCATCGCCGTCATGGCCGTCGCCATGTCCGCCCACACCATCGCCGCCGTGGCCCAGCAGCCAGCGGCCGACCGCGGCGCCCTCGTGCAGCTCAAGCCCGAGCCGGCCCAGGCCCAGGCGGCCCTGTGGGCGTCGAAAATCCTCGCCCGCTACCACTACAAGGCGGTGCCGCTCGACGACACCATGTCGGAGAAAATCTTCGACCGCTACTTCAAAAGTCTCGACAGCGAAAAGCTGTATTTCGTGCAGGCCGACATCGACCAGTTCGATATCGGCCGTAGCAAGCTCGACGACGCGATCCAGAATGAAAATCTGAGCCTGCCGTTTGCCGTCTACAACGTCTACCAGCAGCGCTTCGCCCAGCGCATGGGCTATGCGCGCGAACTGCTCAAGGGCAAGTTCGAATTCAGCGCCGACGAATCGCTCCAGCTCGACCGCGAAAAAGCGGCCTGGCCGAAAACCGAGGAAGAGGCGCGCGACCTGTGGCGCCGCCGCGTCAAGAACGACTGGCTGCGCCTGAAACTGGCGGGCAAGGACGACAAGGCGATCCGCGAGACGCTCGACAAGCGCTACGATAACTACCTGTCGCGCGTGAAGAAGCTCAACAACGACGACGTCTTTTCGATGTTCATGAACGCCTACGCCACCGCCATCGAGCCGCACACCAATTACCTCGGTCCCCGCTCGGCGGAAAATTTTGACATCGCCATGCGCCTCTCGCTCGAAGGCATCGGCGCCGTCCTGCAAACGCGCGACGAGTACACCGTCATCCGCGAAATCGTGCCGGGCAGCCCCGTCGCCCTGTCGGGCAAGCTCAAAGTGGGCGACCGCATCGTCGGCGTCGCCCAGGGCGACAGCGCCCCCTTCACCGACGTGCTGGGCTGGCGCATCGACGATGTCGTCACCCTGGTGCGCGGCGCCAAGGATTCCGTGGTGCGACTGGACGTGCTGCCGGCGGACGCCGGCACCGACGGCAAGCACATGGCGGTGTCGCTGGTGCGTAAAAAAATCAGCATGGAAGAGCAGTCGGCCAAGAAGTCCATCATCGAGGTCAAGGAAGCCGGCATCAAGCGGCGCATCGGCGTCATCGCGCTGCCCACCTTCTACCAGGACTTCGACGGCCGCCGCCGTGGCGACAAAGACTATAAAAGCGCCACCCGCGACGTCGCCCGCATCCTGGGCGAACTGAAAAAAGAGAAGGTCGACAACGTCCTGATCGACCTGCGTAATAACGGCGGCGGCTCGCTCACCGAAGCGGTCGAGCTGACCGGCCTGTTCATCGACAAGGGCCCCGTGGTGATGCAGAAAACCACGGACAAGGTCGAAGTCGAGTCCGACATGGTGCCCGGCATGGCCTGGGACGGCCCCGTGGGCGTGCTGATCAACCGCGGTTCGGCGTCGGCGTCGGAAATTTTTGCGGCCGCCATCCAGGACTACGGCCGCGGCCTGATCATCGGCGAGCCCAGCTTCGGCAAGGGCACCGTGCAGACCATCGTCAATCTCGACCGCTATGCGCCGAACGACAAGGTGCACTTCGGCGAGCTGAAAATGACGATCGCGCAGTTTTTCCGCATCAATGGCGGCACCACCCAGTTGCGCGGCGTGACCCCGGACATCAAGTTCCCCGTGACCGCCGACGCCGATGCGTTTGGCGAGTCGACCTACGACAATGCGCTGCCATACACCACCATCAAGCCGGCGACCTACACCGCCTCGGGCGACCTGAAGGAAATCGTCGCGCCCCTGCAGAAGCGCCACGAAGCCCGCATCGCCAAGGACAAGGACTTCCAGTACCTGCAGGAAGACCTCACGGAGTTCCGCAAGATCCGCAAGGACAACGTCTTGTCGCTCAATGAAACGGTGCGCCGCAAGGAGCGCGACACCCAGGACGCCCGCACCAAGCTGCGCGACGCGCGCCTGGCCGAACTCGAAGACGGCGCCGTGGTCGATGGCAGCGAGGCGCGCACCAAGGTGGCAACCGCCGTCAAGCGCGTCAAGGCGTCGGCACTGAAGGGCTCGCGCCGCCAGGACGACGGCCTGATGGCGGACGAACGCAACCTGGCAGCGGAACTGGCGGCGGAAAAGGCGGCCAAGAACGCCAAGGACGTGCTGCTGCAGGAAGCGGCGCACGTGCTGGCCGACGAAGCGGCCATGCTCAAGCTCGACACCCGCCTCGCCTCGCGCACCATGCCGTACCGCGCGCCCGTGAAGGCGGTGGGGAACTAAACCGCGGCGCTGCATCGCGCCCTTGTTGCCCGGTTTATTTCGGGTACAATCCTTGTGAACGGTCGTGCTTTTTTACGGCGACCCACATCGAGGAGACAGCATGGATCTGCACTACAGCGACGACGACCTGGCCTTCCGCGGCCAGGTGCGCGCCTTCCTGGCCGAGCACCTGCCGGCCGATCTGAAACACAAGGTCAACCAGCACAAGCGCCTGCAGCGCGCTGACTACGTGCGCTGGCACCAGATCCTGGCCAGGCAGGGCTGGGTCGCGCCCGGCTGGCCCGTCGAATACGGCGGCACCGGCTGGAGCCCCGTCCAGCGTCACCTGTGGGAAGAAGAATGCGCGCGCGCCGGCACGCCGCCGATCCTGCCGTTCGGCGTCAACATGGTCGCCCCCGTCATCATGGCTTTCGCCAGCGCCGAACAAAAAGCCTATTATTTACCCCGTATCCTGTCGTGCGAACACTGGTGGTGCCAGGGCTACTCGGAGCCGGGCGCCGGCTCCGACCTGGCCTCGCTGAAAACCACCGCCGTGCGCGACGGCGACCATTACATCGTCAATGGCCAGAAAACCTGGACCACCCTGGCCCAGCATGCCGACATGATCTTTTGCCTGGTGCGCACCGACACGGGCGTGCGCAAGCAGGAGGGCATCTCCTTCCTGCTGATCGACATGAAGTCGCCCGGCATCACCGTGCGCCCCATCGAAATGCTCGACGAAGACCATGAAGTCAACGAGGTCTGGTTCGACAATGTACGGGTGCCGGTGGCCAACCTGGTGGGCCAGGAAAACAAGGGCTGGACCTACGCCAAGTACCTGCTGGGCCACGAGCGCACGGGCATTGCCGCCGTCGGCCGCTCCAAGCGCGAGCTGGCCTTCTTGAAGCGCTACGCCGCCACCCGGCAGGTCGACGGCGTGCCGCTGCTGCGTGAGCCCCTGTTCGGCGCCAAGGTGGCCGCGCTGGAAATCGAACTGATGGCGCTGGAAATGACGGTGCTGCGGGTGCTGGCGCAGGCCAGGGCGCCGGGCGCCGAGGCGTCCGTGCTGAAGGTGCGCGGCACCGAGATCCAGCAGCGCCTGACGGAACTGATGGTGGAGGCGGCCGGTCCCATGGCGCTGCCGTTCGACCCGGTCTTCCTCGAGTCCGGGAGCGAGCAGGCGATTGGCGGCGACGACGACGCCGCGCCGCTGGCGGGCTACTACTTCAACTTCCGCAAGACCTCGATTTACGGCGGTTCGAACGAAATTCAACGCAATATCATCTCGCAGATGATCCTGGGCCTGTAAGCGCCGACAAAGGAGACGACATGGATTTCAATTTCAAGGAAGAGCAGCTGCAGTTCGCCGATGCCCTGCGCCGCTGGATCGACAAGGACTACACCTTTGACGCGCGCAAGCGCATCATCGGCTCCGAGGCCGGGGTGTCGGACGAGGCATGGCGCACGCTGGTGGAGCTGGGCATGACGGCCTTGCCGGTGCCGGAGGCGCAGGGCGGTTTCAGCGGCAGCGCCATCGACCTGTACGTGGTCATGAAGGAGCTGGGCCGCGGCCTGGTGGTCGAGCCGTATTTCGCCACCGTGCTGGGCGCGCAGTTTCTCAAGCTGGGCGGCGCCCATCCGGCGCTGCTCGAACAGGTCGCCGCGGGCGAACTCAAACTCGCGTGCGCGCTGCACGAGCGGCAGTCGCGCCACGCGCTGGCCGACATCGCCGTCACGGCGCGCGCCGACGCCGCCGGCTTCATCATCGATGGCCGCAAGAGCGTCGTCGTCCACGGCGCCGAGGCAGACAGCGTCATCGTCTCGGCGCGCAGCAGCGGCGGCCAGCGCGAGCAGGCCGGCATTTCGCTGTTCGTGGTGCCGGTCGATGCCGCCGGCGTCAGCGTCACCGGCTACCGCAGCCTGGACGGCCAGCGCGCGGCCGACATCGTGTTCGATCACGTCAGCGTGCCTGCCAGCGCCCTGATCGGCCCGGCCGGCGCCGGCTGGGATATTCTCGACGCCTGCGCCGACTACGGCGCGGCGCTGCTGTGCGCGGAGGCGCTGGGCGCCATGGAAGCGCTGTTCGACGCCACGCTCGACTACCTGAAAACGCGCACCCAGTTCGGCGCGCCGATCGGCAAATTCCAGGCCCTGCAGCACCGTATGGCCGACATGTTCATCCACCTCGAACAAGCCCGCTCGATGGCGCTGCTGGCGGCCGTCAAGGCCGACGCGGCCGACCCCGACGAGCGCCGCGGCGCCGTCTCGGCGGCCAAGTACCGGATCGGCCAGGCGGCCCGCTTCATCGGCCAGCAGGCGGTCCAGCTGCACGGCGGCATGGGCGTGACCAACGAGCTGCCCGCCGCCCACCATTTCAAGCGCCTGTGCACGATTGAACTGAGTTTTGGCGACAGCGATCACCACCTGCGCCGGTTCATGGCGCAGCCCGGCTTTGCGGGCGCGGAGACCCCGGCATGAGCACGACGAGCTGGTATTTCGAGGATTTTTTTCCCGGCCAGGTGATCGAACTGGGGCAGTGCCACGTGAGCGAAGAAGAGATCATCGACTTCGCCACCCGCTTCGATCCGCAGCCCTTCCACGTCGACCCGCAGGCGGCGGCGCAATCGATCTACGGCGGCGTCATCGCCAGCGGCTGGCACACCTGCAGCATGATGATGCGGCTGGTGGTGGACGGCCTGATGGCGGCGTCGTCGAGCATGGGTTCGCCCGGTCTGGACGCGGTGCGCTGGCTGGCGCCCGTGCGCGCCGGCGACACCTTGAGCGTGCGTTACGAAACCGTCACCTGCCGCCCGTCCGAATCGAAAGCCGACCGCGGCGTGGTCTGGTCGAAATGGGTGGCCACCAACCAGCACGGCGTCCCGGTCTGCACCATCGAAGGGATGGGCATGTTCCGCCGCCGTCCCGGGGAGGTTGTCCATGCGTGATATCGACGTACGCACGCTTGCCGGCGCCGAGGGCGAGGCACGCGCGGCCGGCTTGTTTTCCCTGATCGGCACCGAGGTGGGGGTATCGGCCTGGCACGCCATGCCGCAGGCGCGGATCGACACCTTCGCCGACGCCACCGAGGACCACCAGTGGATTCATACGGACGCCGCGCGCTGCAAGATCGAGTCGCCGTTCGGGGCGCCGGTGGCGCACGGCTTTCTGACGCTGTCGATGATCCCGGCGCTGTTTGAAAACGCCATCCGCCTGGTGGGCGCCAAACTGGTACTCAATTATGGCTTGAACAAGGTGCGCTTTCCCGCCCCGGTGCCGGTCGACAGCCGCGTGCGCGCCCGCATCACGCTGCTGGCGGTCGATGCGTTTGATGGCGGCGAGCAGCTGACCTGGCAGGTCGTCATCGAATGCGACGCCAGCGCCAAGCCGGTGTGCGTGGCCGAGATGCTGATGCGGCGTTATTAGACGCCACGGGCGGCTTTGGCGGGGGCACAGTGCTACACTGTCGCCCCACGCCTTCGGCTTTACTGTATTTCTCATCATGACCAATAAAAAAACCCCTGCCGTCAAGTCCGCCAAGCCCGTCAAGCCCGCCACCGACGTACCGGCCGGTCGGCCACCGAATCCCTTTCTTGACGCCGATCTGTACGGCCGCATGCGCGACTACACCGAGCGCGACGCCGCGTTTTCGAAGGAGCTCAAGGCGATCGCCGAACGGGGCGCCGCCAAGCGCAGCGTCGACGCGCGCGAGGCGCCGTCTCTGCAAGTGTTGCGGGTGGGCGTGAAGAAGGGCCTGGCCCTGCACGAGATGTTCGCGCGCATCGTCAGCGGCACCGAGTCGGGTTTGTGGGAGCCATGGCTGGCGCAGTTCGGTTTCGACCTGCTGGGTGTGAACTACGCCAAGACGGGGGCGCGCAACGCGCGCATCGCGCTCGACCTGAGCCTGGGCTCGAAAGCGACGGCGTTTTTCGCCAACGCCGGCATCGCCAACTGGCGCAGCCTGGCCGCCGAAGACTGCGCCCAGGTGCAGGTGCACAAGCCCACCGAGACGGTGCCCGCCAAGGCCTATGCCATCTTCTTTCTCGACGCGGCCGAGAAGTAAACAAAAGACCGGCGGGGAGCACGCAGAAATCCAGCACAAGGCCGGCGCGGGTCCGCGGCCTTCGTCGGGAACGGATTGATAAATTGCCTGTTAGCCATCTAACTGTCGCTTTGTCCAGCTTGCCTGCCTTTTATTTACCAGTAGTATCGATTGTTGTGACAAGTTTTAGTTAAAGCGGGTACGATGAATTTCGCATTTATCCGTCGTCCGGGCTTTCATGTACCACCTCGACTTTCCCGGCCACTCCATCGCCGCGCCATCCACCGCTAGCGCGTCCGCGCTCGCTCGCCGCTACCGGTCCAGGCAATCGCGCGCACGGCGCTGAGGGCGCTTGCCGCCCTGCGCTGCGCCACGCAGCCCTTGCCGATCCTCCCCGCCATATCTCCGCCAGCCGCCCCTCCGACCCCGCCCCCGTCGACCGCGATTGATGCAGCGTGCCCCCAGGCGCGCGCCCCATACGACCGCAAAGACATCCCATGCAACGACATTCCCCCTCGCTCGGCGACGCCCTGAGCAACCCGGAAACGGCCGGCAATCTGGAAGGCCAGGAAGCGCTGTTGAAGGGCGCCGCCTTGCAGAATGCGATTTTTAACAGCGCCAATTTCTCCAGCATCGCCACCGACGCCAAGGGCGTGATCCAGATTTTCAACGTGGGCGCCGAGCGCATGCTGGGCTACGCGGCCGGCGACGTGATGAACAAGATCACCCCGGCCGACATCTCCGATCCGCTCGAGCTGGTCGCGCGCGCAATCGCCCTGAGCGAAGAGCTGGGCACGGCCATCACCCCCGGCTTCGACGCACTGGTGTTCAAGGCCTCGCGCGGCATCGAGGATATCTACGAGCTGACCTACATCCGCCGCGACGGCAGCCGCTTCCCCGCCGTGGTGTCGGTCACCGCGCTGCGCGACGCCCACAACACCATCATCGGCTACCTGTTGATCGGCACCGACAACACCGCCCGCAAGCAGGCCGAAGAGGCCTTGCTCAAAGCCGGCGCCCTGCAAAGCGCGATCTTCAACAGCGCCAATTTCTCCAGCATCGCCACCGACGCCAAGGGCGTGATCCAGATTTTCAACGTGGGCGCCGAGCGCATGCTCGGCTACGCCGCCAGCGAGGTGATGAACAAGGTCACGCCGGCCGATATCTCCGACCCCCTCGAAGTGGTGGCGCGCGCCAGGGCCTTGAGCGAGGAGCTGGGCACCGCCATCACCCCCGGCTTCGAGGCGCTCGTGTTCAAGGCCTCGCGCGGGATCGAGGATATCTACGAGCTGACCTATATCCGCCGCGACGGCAGCCGCTTTCCCGCGGTGGTGTCGGTCACCGCGCTGCGCGACGCCCACAACACCATCATCGGCTACCTCCTGATCGGCACCGACATCAGCGCCCGCAAGCAGGCCGAGGAAACGGCGCAGGCCGCCCTGATCGCCAAATCGCAGTTCCTGGCCAATATGAGCCACGAGATCCGCACCCCGATGAACGCCATCCTGGGCCTGACCCGCATCGTCATGGAGTCGGACCTGCGGCCGGAGCAGCGCGAACAGCTCGACAAGGTGCACCGCTCGGGCCGCGCGCTGGTGCGCATCATCAACGACATCCTCGATTTTTCCCGCATCGAAGCGGGACGGCTGGCCATCGAACGCATTCCCATGCGGGTCGAGGCGGTGCTGCTGGAAGTGGCTGAACTGCTGGGGCTGCAGGCGGAGGACAAGGGTTTGAAGTTGCGTCTCGAGATCGATCCGGCCACCCCGGCCACGGTGATGGGCGACCCGTTCCGCCTCGTGCAGATTCTCAACAACCTGGTCGGCAACGCCATCAAGTTCACCGACCACGGCGATATCCATATCGGCGTGCAGGTGGTGCGCCAGAGCGGGCCGGCGCTGACCTTGCGCTTTAACGTGCGCGACACGGGGGTCGGCATCGCGCCCGAGCAGATCGGCCTGCTGTTTCAACCGTTCTCGCAGGCCGATTCGAGTACCACGCGCAAGTTCGGCGGCAGCGGGCTGGGGCTGGCCATCGTCAAGAAGCTCGTCGAGCTGCTGGGCGGCACCATCATGCTCGACAGCACGCCGGGGCAGGGCACCGATATCGGCTTCACCATCGAAGCCGGGCTCGCCCCGCCCGACCTGCGCGAGGTCAGCCACATGGGGCGCCAGTTGCAGCAAATGCGCGGCAAGCGGGTGCTGGTGGTCGATGACCAGTCCAATTCGCGCCACATCCTGGCGCTGTTGCTCAAGGCCTGGGGCATGCAGGTGGTGGAAGCGGACAGCGGGCCGGCAGCGCTGGCACTGCTGGCCGAAGCGAACCGCACCGGGCTGCCCTTCTATTCGATGATGCTCGACTGGCACATGCCCGGCATGAGCGGCCTGGCGGTGGCGGCCGAACTGCGCGAACGGGAAAAGGCCAGCGGCGCGGGCAGCCCCTTGCCGATCTGGATGATCACGGCCTACAACAAGCCGGCGCTGCTGCAACAGCCGGAAGCGGCCTGCATCGCCGGCGTGCTGACCAAGCCAATCATCCCGTCGCTGTTGTTCGATGCCCTGTTGCACGGCAAGGTCAGCCAGCAGGCGCATGCCGAACCGGCCCTCCAGCGCTTCGACGGTGTGCGCGTGCTGCTGGTCGAAGACAATGAACTGAACCAGGAAGTGGCCGCCAGCATCATCCGCAAGCGGGGCGCCACCCTGACCATCGCCTCGCACGGCGGGGAAGCGGTCGAACTGCTGCGCCAGCAACACTACGACCTGGTGCTGATGGACCTGCACATGCCCGTCATGAATGGCATCGAGGCGACCCGGCAGATCCGCGCATTGCCGGGCGGGAAAGCACTCAATATCGTTGCCATGACCGCCGCCGTGATGAGCGAGGACCGCGAGCGCTGCACGGCAATGGGCATGATCGATTTCATCGCCAAGCCGGTCGAGCCGGACGACATCGTCCGGGTATTGCGCGCCTACACGGCGCCCGCACCCGACGATCACCGCGCCGTGACGCCCATGGTGCTCGATCTGGTGCGGGGCCTGCAACGCCTCGATGGCGACCGCCTCTTGCAGCGGCGCCTGCTGCAGGGCTTTCTCGATAGTCACCATGAGCTGATCGACCGTCTGCACACGCTGCTGGCGGCCGGCAGCCGCGCGCATGCGATCGAACTGGTCCATGCAGTCAAGGGCGTCGCCGGCAACCTGGGCGCCGATGCGCTCAGCGAAGCGTGCCGTTGCCTGCTGGCCGAACTGCATACGACGGCGCCGCTGCGCTCGCAAGCGTCGTTCGAGGCATCGCTGGCCGAGACGCAGGCGCGCATGCGCGAGCAACTGGCCGATTGCCGCGCGGACGACACGGTGCCAGCGACCGCCCCGGCCAGCCGGTCGCTGAAAGAGCTATTGCAAGTGCTGGCCCCGTTCATTGCCAGCCAGGAAGTGATCCCCGATGCGTTGATGGATTCCCTACAACAATTTTCCCACCTGGACCTGCCGTATGCCGCACTGCTGCGCGACTTGCACAATTTCTGTGACAACTTCGCGCACCCGGAGGCGATGGCGACCCTGAAGCTGGTACAAGCCGAATGTGGCACAAAATGATAAACGCTATTCAAGAGATGCAGCGCGACAAGCCACTGATTTTGCTGGTCGACGATTTGCCGGCCAACCTGCACGTGATGATTGCCGCCCTGAAGGCCGACTTTCGCCTGAAAACGGCCACCAGCGGCGTCTCCGCCATGGCGCTGCTCGACGGTGGCGCCGAATGCCCGAAGCTGCTGATCGTTGACGTCAGGATGCCGGGCATGAGCGGCATCGACATGTTGCGGCGCATGCGCGCGGCGCCCCACCTGTGCGACATCCCGGTGATCCTGGTCAGCGCCGACGCGTCCGAACAATTCCAGACCACGGGGCTCGACCTGGGCGCCGACGATTACCTGGTCAAGCCGATTTTCCGCGACACCCTGATTATCCGTGCCCGCAACCTGATCCAGCGCAGCGAGGAGCGTGACAAGCTGCGCCTGGCCGGTCATGTCTTCGATTTCAGCGGCGAAGCCATCATGGTGACGGACGCAAATAACGACATCGTCGACGTGAATGCTGCCTTCATCAAGCTGACCGGCTACAGCAAGGCGGAAGTGCTGGGCAGGAATCCCCGGCTGCTGGCATCGAGTCGCAATACCAGGGAGCATTTCCGCCTGATGTGGGACACCATCAATGCGGACGGTTACTGGCAGGGCGAGCTGTGGCAGACCCGGAAGGATGGCAGCGTCCATCCGAAGTTCATGACCGTCTCCGTGGTGCGCGACCGCAATGGCGAGATCGAGTATTTTTTGACCAATTCGGTCGACATCAGCGAGTACAAGGAGTCGGAGCGGCGCATCGCCCACCTGGCCCACCACGATGTGCTCACGGGCCTGCCGAACCGGCTGCACCTGCAGATCTACCTCGACCAGTCGATCCTGATTGCCCGCCGCATGGGCGAGCAGCTGGCGGTGATGTTTCTCGACCTGGACCGCTTCAAGAACGTCAACGACACCCTCGGCCACCCGGTCGGCGACGAGCTGCTCATCGAGGTGGCCGCGCGGCTGAAATCGTGCATCCGCGACTACGACGTGGTGGCGCGGCTGGGCGGCGATGAGTTCGTGGTGATCCTGCGCGGCGCCGAGATCCTGTCGGACGCGATCGCGGTGGCGAAAAAGCTCAACCACCGCCTCAGCCAGCCCTTCGTGATCGGCGCGCACACGCTGCGCTTGTCGGCCAGCATCGGTATCGCGCTGTACCCGGACAATGCGCTGACCATCGACGATTTGATGAAAAACGCCGACACCTCGATGTATTTCGCCAAATCCGATGGCGGCAATGCCTTCCGCTTCTTTTCGCCGGCGATGGACCTGGGCGCCCATGAAAAGCTGAAGATGGAAAGCCAGCTCTACGAGGCGATCGAGCGCCACGAATTCGAATTGCATTACCAGTTGCAGGTCGACCAGCACGGCCGGCCGCGCGGCGCCGAAGCGCTGATCCGCTGGCACCATCCGGAGGACGGCATGGTCGGCCCGGACCAGTTCATCCCCCTGGCCGAAGAATCGGGCTTGATCCTGCCGATCGGCCACTGGGTGCTCGAGCAGGCTTGCGCGCGCATCCGGGCGTGGCAGGGCGACGCCCGCACATGCACGCTGGTGCTGGCGGTCAACGTCAGTGCGCGCCAGTTCCGCCAGCCCGACTTCGCCCTGCAGGTGCGCGCCGCAGTGCAGCGCCACGGCATCGATCCGGCGCTGCTCAAGCTGGAAATTACCGAGAGCCTGTTGCTGAAGAAAGTCGACGAAGTCGTCGCCATCATTGCCGAGATCAAGGCGCTGGGGGTGGGTTTCTCGCTCGACGATTTCGGTGCCGGCTATTCCTGCCTGCAATACCTGAAGCGCCTGCCGCTCGACCAGATCAAGATCGACCGCTCGTTCGTGCGCGACCTGGCCACCAACGACAGCGACAAGGCGATCGTGCGCACCATCATCGCGATGGCGGCCAACATGAAGATGGCGGTGATCGCCGAAGGGGTCGAGACGGAAGAACAGCGCCGCATCCTGCTGGCCATCGGCTGCAGCGACTTCCAAGGGTACCTGTTCGGCTGCCCGCTGCCCGTCGCCGCGTTCGAGGCGGCGCTGGCCATGGCGCCCTGAAGCGCCTGCAGCACCGTCTGTTTTCGATCAAACTGCAATCATGTCTGCGCGCTTGCCTTCGCTGGAAGCGCGGCGACGCCAGATCGCCAGCGCCGCCAGGCCCAGGCCGAACAGCACGGGGGTTGCCGGCTCGGGAAGATCGTTACTGGTATCGTGGAGCGACCACACGGCATAGGTCGTGGCTGAATAAGTGCTCAAATCAATCGACTTGGTCCAATTGGACAGCGCATGCACCGTGTCGGTCGCGGTGCCGGAATTATTGCGGAAATAGCTAACGTCAAAGCCATCCACTACAGAGGACGTTGTGATAAAGGTCGTAAAAATATCGCAGTAAGAAGTACTGGTGCAGCCATTCGTCAACGCGCTTGTGCTGTCATACGCGCCCGTGAATACCTGCAGCGACAAGGCATCCGATGCCGCCACCCCAAAGGTGCTGGTGGCCCACGGGGTGCCGGCAAAGCCGGTGGGGAACAGCGAGTTGAACGAGCCATCCTTGAACAGGACGTCATACGATACATTGTTGACCAGTACATTGGTGGCGCCCATGAGCTTGCCGTTTTGGACTGTTAACACAGGCGTTGCGGATGCGCAGGTCACGGTGGCGAGGGACAGTGCGGCAACGGCGCAAGTGTGTTTCAAGAAAGTGATCATCGTATTACTCCCATTGTGTAGAACGGTATAAGAGCAATTTCCATGCCTAAAATAATTTCTCATTAGAATCAAATGCTTGCCTTGGAAAACATTAATTTCCGAATTTCAATGTAAAGAATTCCGACAGGAAATAATTGGCGTCCCGCCTGCGCCGGAGCACCTGGAGAGCCTCAACGATGTCCTCGGCGGCCTCACCGGCATCCGTGTGGGCGAGACTGTACCCGAGGGCGTGTTTGACGCGGCCGACGAAGTGGCGCGGGTCGACCCGCCCGCTGACGAACTGCTGGCGCGCCTGAAAAGCGGGCGCGTCTACCGCGCCGGGCAGTCGATCAACGCCAACGGGAACACCCGCAGTGCGCGGCGCCGCCACCGTGCACGCTCAAGCTGGCGGGCAAACTGGGCACCAATACCGCCGTGCTGGCCGGCGCCGACAACTATACATGGCGCCCCCTCTACCTGCTCACGGAGACGGCAGTGGGCTGGCGGCTGGCGGCGGGGGCCGCATGAACACCAGCGGACGCGCTTAACTGCGGGTGACGGGCAGGCTCAGGTCCTCGCCCAGCGCGGTCCACTTGGCCAGTTCGAGCCTGGCGATGGCGTTGCGGTGCACCTCGTCGGGGCCGTCGGCCAGCCGCAAGGTGCGGTTGCCGGCCCACTGCGAGGCCAGCGGAAAGTCGTCCGAGACGCCGGCCGCGCCGTGCGCCTGGATCGCCATGTCCAGCACTTCCTGCGCCACGTTGGGCGCGAGCACCTTGATCATGGCGATTTCCGCCTGCGCGTGCTTGTTGCCGACCGTGTCCATCAGCGAGGCCGTTTTTAGCGTCAACAGGCGCGCCGTGTCGATCTTGATGCGGCAGTCGGCGATGCGCTCGCGCCAGACCCCTTGCTCCGACACCTTCTTGCCGAAGGCGACGCGCGTATTGAGGCGCTTGCACATCAGCTCGAGGGCCCGTTCGGCCACGCCGAGGGCGCGCATGCAGTGGTGGATGCGGCCCGGTCCCAGCCGGCCCTGGGCGATTTCAAAGCCCCGTCCTTCGCCCAGCAGCAGGTTGGCGGCGGGCACGCGCACGTTCTCGAACAGGATTTCGCAATGGCCGTGGGGGGCGTCGTCGTAGCCGAACACGGGCAGCGGACGCACCACCGTGATGCCGGGGGTGTCGGCCGGCACCAGGATCATCGATTGCTGCTGGTGGCGGGCGGCGCCGGGATCGGTCTTGCCCATGACGATGTAGATCTTGCAGCGCGGGTCGCCCGCGCCGGAGATCCACCACTTGTGGCCGTTGATCAGGTAGTCGTCGCCGTCGCGCACGATGCGCGTTTCGATATTGGTCGCGTCGGACGAGGCCACGTTCGGCTCCGTCATGGCAAAAGCGGAGCGGATCTCGCCCCGCAGCAGGGGCTCGAGCCAGCGCGTCTTGTGATCTTCGCTGCCGTAGCGCTCGATGGTTTCCATGTTGCCCGTGTCGGGCGCGGCGCAATTGAACACTTCCGGCGCCCACACCACCCGGCCCATGATTTCGCACAGGGGCGCGTAGTCCAGGTTAGACAGGCCCTCGGGCGCGCGCGCCGATTTCGGCAGGAACAGGTTCCACAGGCCCTGCTCGCGCGCCAGCGGTTTGAGGCGCTCGATCAGTTCGGTGGGAATCCAGCGGTTGCCGTGCTCGACGCCATTGCGGTCGACTTCCTGCTTGAACGCTTTTTCATTCGGGTAGATGTGCTCGTCCATGAAGGCGAGCAGGCGGCTGCGCAGTTCCTGGCAGCGGTCGGAGTAGTCGAAGTTCATGGGGTCTCTTGTCGTTATGGGGTGAACGTGGATCGCATCAGGCCATCGCGGCCTGGGCATACTTCCAGCCCAGTTCCGCCATCGGCCGCGCAGCCTTGCCGTTTTGCAGCGCCTGGGCGCTCGAGGCGGTGCCATCGACATAGCGCTTCATGATGCCCTGCATGATGCCGGCCAGCCGGAACATGTTGTAGGCCAGATAAAAATTGAAATCCTCGGGGCGGATCACGGCGCCCGTGCGCGCCTGGTAGGCGGCGATGTAGGCCGCCTGGTCGGGGATGCCGAGGGCAGCCAGGTCCAGCCCGGCGATGCCGCGGAACTGGCCCGGCTCGATGTGCCAGCTCATGCAGTGGTAGGAAAAATCGGCCAGCGGGTGGCCCAGGGTCGACAGCTCCCAGTCCAGCACGGCGAGGATGCGCGGCTCGGTGGGGTGGAAGATCATGTTGTCGAGGCGGAAGTCGCCGTGCACGATGGACGTCGCCTCGCCCTCGGGGATGTGGTGGGGCAGCCAGGCGATCAGCTGGTCCATCGCCTCGATGCTCTCGGTGGCCGAGGCCTGGTACTGGCGCGTCCAGCGTTCGATCTGGCGGCCAAAATAATTGCCCGGCTTGCCGTAGTCGGCCAGCCCGATCGCCGCGTAGTCGATATTGTGCAGTTGGGCGATGACGCGGTTGGTCTCGTCGTAGATGGCGGCGCGCTCGGCCGGCAGCATGCCCGGCAGCGACTGGTCCCACAGCACCCGTCCCTCGATGAATTCCATCAGGAAGAAAGCGCGGCCGATCACCGCCTCATCGAGGCACAGCAGCAACTGCCGGGGCGCCGGGAAGCCGGCCCGCTGCAGCGCGTCCATCACCTTGAATTCGCGGTCGATCGCGTGCGCCGACGGCAGCAGCTTGGCAGCGGGCCCCGGCTTGGTGCGCAGCACGAAGGACTGGCCGCCCGCCTTGAGCTTGAAGGTGGGATTGGACTGGCCCCCCTTGAACTGCTCGACCTCGATGGGGCCGGCGGGAAACTCGGGCAACTTGGCGCGCAGGTAGGCGCCGAGGGCGTCCAGGTCGAAGCGCTGGCGTTCGCCAACGGCTTTCGTGCCGATCATTTCTTCAAACATCGTCTCTCCCGCATGGGTGTCGTGGTGGTCTATTCTAGCGCATGAAAATGCACGACCGTACTATTATCTTTGCCGTGATGTTTGATATTGCCTGAACAGCTCTTCCATGGTGGTGGCGCGCGCCGCCACTTGCAGGGGCTGGGGCGGGGTGTAATTGACGAAGCGCACCACCCAGTCGTGCTCGGCGCTGCCCACGTCGAGGGCATTGATGCAGCCGGCCGTTTGCGCCAGGTTGCCCAGGAACAGGCGCTGGCCGGTCAGGGCCAGCGACAGGATGGCGACATTGACGCCGCCGTGCAGCACCAGCAGGGCGGTGTCCCAACTGCTGTCGGCGCGCAGGCGGGCAATCGCCGGGTGCACGCGGTCCATCAGTTCGCCCGCCGACTCGCCGCCGAGGAAGCGTTTATGGGGATCGACGACGCCCTCGAAGACGCCGGTGAAGGCGTCCTTCAGGTCGGCGTCGGCGATGCGCGAGAGGCGCCCGCCGCGGATTTCCTCGAGCTGGGGCCAGGTCTCGATGGCGATGTCCTGGCCGCTGGCGGCCAGCACGCGCCGGGCCGTCTCGACGGTGCGCGGCAGGCCCGAGACGATGACCTTGTCGAAGCGCACATTGTCGCTGGCAAAGGCGCTGCCGGCGGCGCTGGCCTGGGTGCGGCCCAGTTCGTTCAGGGGCACGCTCTCGGGTAGCACGGGCTTGCCGTTGGCATCGAAATAAGTCACGCTGCCATGGCGCATCAGGAAGACGCGGCGGCGCGGGGCGGGGGAGTGGGGGGCAGGGTGGGCGCTTGTCATTGCAATATAGTACACGCCAGCGCGCCGGCTTTACAGGGCGGCCAGCGCGCCCCACACGGCCGCCATGGAAAAGCGCAGGCGCGCCTGGTCCTCGTGCAGCGCGCCGGCGATGGCGGGCGCGCGCACGAACTGGTCGGCCGCGCCGCCGTCGGCCGTGCGCAGCAGCCTGACCAGCGGCCCGTCGGCGCCGACATCGACCACCACGCCGAGGGCGCCATCGTCCAGGCGCACCAGCGCGCCCGGCGGATAGGGTCCCAGCAGGCTGACGAAGCCCTGCACCAGCCGCGCCTGGGCCGGGTTGTTGGCGATGAGCAGCTCGAGCGCGGCCGGCGTGAGCAGTGAGCGGCGGTAATTGCGCGCGCCGATGCAGGCGCAGTAACGGTCGGCCATGCCCACCAGCAGGGCGTTGACGGCGATGTCATCCTGGCGCAGACCCTGCGGGTAGCCGCTGCCGTCGGTTGTTTCATGGTGCTGCAGCACGCAGTCGATCCAGCTGCTGTCGTCGATGCCGGCGCAGCGCAGCAGTTCGGCGCCGTCGGCGGGATGGCGGCGGATGCGTTCGCGCTCGCTGCTGCTCAAGGGGGCCGCGCGCGCATGCAGGCTGTCGATCTCGCCCAGCATGCCCACGTTCATGGTCAGCGCGGCGGCCGTGGCGCTGAGGATGGCCGCCTCCGACTGGTCCAGCTGGCGCGCCACCAGCGAAGCGAGCACGGCACTGTCGATGCAATGGCGAATCGCGTAGCGCCCGCCCACCTGGTTGAGGACGATGGCGGCGATGGCGATGGGGGGCGCGCAGGCGGCCGCCTCGACAACGTCGGTGGTGATCTGGCGCAGGGCCAGTTCGGCGTGGCTGTAGACGGTCAGGCCGCTAAGCAGGCTGTCGAGCGCCATGCTGGCGGTGTTCAGGCGGCGCAGGACGGAGACGGTCATGGTGGCGCTTCCTTACAGGCGGGCCAGTCGGTCGAGCGCCAGGCGCAAGGTGGCGTCCTGCTTGGCAAAGCAGAAGCGCACGATGCCCGATTCGACGCCGTCGCGGTAGAACGCGGCCATGGGAATGGCCGCCACGCGCGCTTCGCTGGTGAGCCAGCGGGCAAATTCGCCTTCGGGCAGGCTGGAGATGGCGTCGTAGCGCACGCACTGAAAATAGGTGCCGTCGGCCGGCAGCAGCGTGAAGCGGCTGCCGGCCAGGCCGGCGCGGAACAGGTCGCGCTTGGCCTGGTAGAACGCCGGCAGTTGCAGGTAGGGCGCCGGGTCGGCCATGTAGGCGGCCAGCGCGTGCTGCATGGGCGTGTTGACGGTAAACACGTTGTACTGGTGGACCTTGCGGAACTCGGCCGTCAGGCTGGCCGGGGCGGCCACGTAGCCCACCTTCCAGCCGGTCACGTGGTAGGTCTTGCCGAAGCTGGAGACGACAAAAGCACGCGCGGCCAGCGCCGGGTGGCGGCACACCGATGCATGGGCGGCGCCGTCGAACACCATGTGCTCATAGACTTCGTCGGACAGGATCAGGATGTCGCTGCCGTCGACGAGGGCGGCGAGCGCATCGAGGTCGGCCGGGCGCAGGATGGTGCCGGTGGGGTTGTGCGGCGAATTGATGATGATCATGCGCGTGCGCGGTGTGAGCGCCGCCGCCACCGTGGCCCAGTCCACGCTGTAGCCGGTGTCCGTGAGCGCCATCGCTACCGGCACCGGCACCCCGCCGGCCAGGGCGATGGCGGGCAGGTACAGGTCGTAGGCCGGCTCGATGACGATCACTTCGTCGCCCGGGTGGACCGCGCACAGGATTGCCGTGAGCAGGGCCTGCGAGGCGCCGCTGGTGATGGTGATCTCGCTGTCGGCGTCATACTGGTGGCCGTACAGGGCGGCCACTTTGGCCGCCACCGCCTGGCGCAGGGCCGGCACGCCGCTCATCATCGGATACTGGTTGTGGCCGGCCGCCATGGCGTCCGTCACCAGCGCCGGCAACGCCGGATCGCAGCCGAAGTCGGGAAAGCCCTGGCCCAGGTTGACCGCCTGGTGGCGCGCGGCCAGGTTCGACATGGTGGTAAATACCGTGGTGCCCACCTGGGGCAGGCGGCTTTGCAGGCTGGGGGTAAACGGGGAGCTTGGCATAAACAGGACGGTGGTGGACGATGCCTTATTCTAGCGCAGCGCCGCCGTCGGAGATGGGGTCGTGGGCCGCTGCCTGCAACTTCAGCCACGCCTCCGGCAACAGAATCTTGAACATGCCCGCGCTGGCGGTCTTGCGCGCCAGCTTGAGCAAGGCCTTGTCCTTGGTGATGAGCACGCTGGCGCCCCCGTCGCGGGCAATTTCCAGGAATTTCTGGTCGTCGCGGTCGGTGCAGATGGGCAGGCGCACGTGCTGCGCGTCGGGCGCCACCACGGTGATGAGGGCATCGAAACGGGCGGCGGCGAGCGCGCGCGCGGCGGCGTCGAGCGGCAGGTGCGGGTAGTGCAGCACGATGTTGTACTCGTCGCGGCAATCGGCGCGCGTGACGGCCTCGACGGTGCCGGCCTCCAGCGCGGCCAGCAGCGGGGCCCAGCGGGGGTCGTGGAATACCAGCAGGTCCAGGCAGACATTGGTGTCGATGACGATGCGTTCGGCTGGGACAGGTATCATGTGGGCAATTCTTTATGTGTGAAAAGTTTGAATCTTATGCTGATTGTGTTGTCGCCTGCAAAATCTCTCGACTTTGAAAGTCCCGTCGCCACCAAACTGGTTTCCACCCCCGCCATGCTGGACCGTTCGGCCGCCCTGATCGAGGTGCTGCGCGGCTATTCGCTGGGCCAGGTGGCCGAACTGATGAGTCTGTCCGACAAGCTGGCCGCCCTCAACGTGGCGCGTTATGCCGACTGGAGCGTCGACACGGCCGGCGCGCGCCAGGCCGTGCTGGCGTTCAACGGCGATGTGTACGGCGGCCTGGACGCGCCGACCCTCAAGCCGAAGGCGCTGGCCTGGACCCAGCAGCACCTGCGCATCCTGTCGGGCCTGTACGGCGTGCTGCGCCCGCTCGACCTGATCCACCCGCACCGGCTGGAAATGGGCACCCGCCTGCCCACCGCCGGGGCCAAAGACCTGGTGGGATTCTGGGGCGACGCCGTCACCGACCGCCTCAATGAAGCGAGCGCTGCCAGTGGCGCCACGGTGCTGGTGAACCTGGCCTCGCAGGAATACTTTCATGCGGTGCAGCCCAAGCGCCTGGCCGTGACCGTCATCCACCCCGTGTTCGAGGAGTGGAAAGACGGAAAGTTCAAGATTATTTCCTTCTACGCCAAGCGGGCACGGGGCCTGATGGCGCGCTACGCGGCCGAGAAGTCCGTGGTCGATGCCGAACAGCTGAAAAAATTCAAGGTCGAGGGCTATGCCTTCGACAAGAAGGTCTCCACGGACAGCAACTGGGTATTTCGCCGCACGGCGCCTTCAGCCTGACGTAAAAACGGCAGCGCGTCCGCGGGGACGCGCTGCCGTTTTACCCGCGCACAGCAATCAGCTGGCTTTGCGCGAAAAGAAATTCCAGAAGGTCTTTTCGCCCTCGGGCTTCAGGTATTTGCTGCCTGGATAGTTTTTGACAAACACGCGCTGGGTGTCGTCGCGCAGGTCCAGGTTGCCCATCTTGTCGTAGCAGCGGATCATCAGGAACAGCGCTTCTTCGCGGGCGGGGGCGTCGCTGAAGTCGGTGACGGCGCCTTCGGCGCGGTTGAGGGCGGCCAGGTAGGCGCCACGACGGTAGTAATAATTGGCCACGTGCACTTCGTACGAGGCCATGGCATTGACCAGGTACTTCATGCGGGCGATGCCATCCGGCGTGTACTTGCTGTCCGGGAAGCGGTCGACCAGGGCCTTGAAGGCGGCGAACGATTCGCGGGTCGCTTTTGGGTCGCGCTCGGTGGGGTCCTGCGAATAGATGCTGCTCAGGAAGCCGATCTGGTCATTGAAGCTGACCAGCCCGCGCAGATAGTACATATAGTCGGCCTGCGGGTGATTCGGGTGCAGCTTGACGAAGCGCTCGATGGTGGCCAGCGCTTGCGCCTGGTCCTGCGTCTTGTAATAGGCGTAGGCGATTTCCATCTGGGCCTGGGTGGCGTAGACGCCGAACGGATAGTTCGACTCGAGCTTTTCCCACAGCTTGATGGCGGCTTCGTAGTGCTGGCCGTTCATCTCCTCGCGTGCCTCGGCGTATAATTTCGTCACCGACCAGTTTTTGGTCTCGTCCGCCTTGTCAGGAAACAGGCTGCAAGCGGACAGGCCGAACAGGACACAGGAAGCGAGCAGCAGAGATAATTTTTTTTGCATACGATTTTACAAGATTTATACCGAGATTCAACGAAGGCTGATTATAGCCGATGGGACTGATGTGACTTTAACTTCGACGCCAAAATTGGCGGATTTACAATTAGATACAAGCGCCGCCATCCTGGCGGAGGCCGAGTTCGACGACGAGATCGTAAGCGATTTTGGCGAAGGCGTCGACCTCGAGCCGATTACCCTGCATTTGACGCCCGAGGCCTGCGGCCAGCGGCTCGACAAGGTGATCGCCGCGCAGGTACCGCAATTTTCGCGCAGCCGCCTGCAAACCTGGTTCGACGGCGGCCACGTGCTGGTCGACGACAAGGTCGCGCGCGGCAAGGATACCTCGTACGGCGATGAAACCGTGGTCGTGCACCCGCAAAGCGCGCCCGAGGACACCGCCTACACGCCGGAGGACATTCCCCTCAACATCGTCTTCGAAGACGAACACATCATGGTGGTCAACAAGCCGGCCGGCCTGGTGGTCCACCCGGGCGCCGGCAACTGGTCCGGCACCTTGCTCAACGGCCTGCTCCACCACGCGCCCCAACTGGCCAACGTGCCGCGCGCCGGCATCGTCCACCGGCTCGACAAGGATACCAGCGGCCTGATGGTGGTGGGCAAGACCCTGGCCGCCCAGACCGACCTGGTGCGCCAGTTGCAGGCGCGCACCGTCAAGCGCGAGTATTTCGCGCTCGTGTGGGGCACGCCGTCGCTGGGCGGCACCATCGACGCCTCCATCGCCCGCCACCCGAAGGACCGGGTCAAGATGGCCGTGTCGAACAATTTTTCCGCGAAACCGGCCATCACCCATTTCCAGCGCCTCGACAGCGGCTTGCTGGACCGCCGCCCCGTCAGCCTGGTCCAGTGCCAGCTTGAAACGGGCCGCACCCACCAGATCCGCGTGCACATGGAGTCGATCGGCTTCGCGCTGGTGGGCGACGCCGTCTACGGCAAGCGCCACCTGACGCCCGTGTTCGGCCGCCAGGCCCTGCAGGCGCGCCGGCTGGGGCTGGTGCATCCGGCCACCGGCGAGGACCTCGAATGGATCGTGCCGCTGGCCGACGATTTCGCCGCCCTCATCGCCAGCGCCGGGATCGCCGAGCCGGAAGCGGCCTGATGGCGCAGTTGCTCCGACCGGATTGGCCCCAGTTGCCCGCCCGGGTGGGGGCGCTGGCCACCACCCGCCGCGGCGGTGTCAGTGGCGGCCCGTACGATGACGGCGCCGGTGGCGGCGGTCTGAACCTGGGCATGCACGTGGGCGACGACCCCGAGCGGGTGCGCGCCAACCGCGCCCTGGTGCGGGCCAGCCTGCCGGGTGAACCGGCCTGGATTTCTCAGGTGCACGGTGTAGCCGTGGTCGACGCCGCCAGCGTGGGTCCCGGCCAGCCCGTGCGGGTGGCCGACGCCAGCATCGCCACGCTGCCCGGCGTGGTGTGCGCCGTGATGACGGCCGATTGCCTGCCCGTCCTGTTTGCCGATCTCGACGGCAAGGTGGTGGGCGCCGCCCACGCGGGCTGGCGCGGACTGGCCGACGGCGTGCTGGGCGAGACCGTGCGCGCCATGCGCGCGGCCGGCGCCGGCGCCATCACCGCCTGGCTGGGCCCCGCCATCGGCAAGACCCGCTTCGAAGTGGGGGCCGATGTGTTGGAACGCTTCCTGGTCGATGCGGTCGAACCGGCGGCGGTGGCGGCGGCGTTCGCGCCCCGTGGCGGCCAGGGCGGCAAATATTTGGCGGACATGAATGCGCTGGCGCGCCTGTTGCTGGCCCGGGACGGGGTGACCGAGGTGGCCGGCGGCAATGACTGCACGGCCAGCGATGCCAGCCGGTTTTATTCCTACCGGCGCGACGGCGTCAGCGGCCGCCTGGCCAGCATGATCTGGCTCAACTGATGTGATCGGGCGGCGGGGCGGCGGCCTGGGCGGTTCGACGTTTTCGCTCTTGCCGCCGCCTGGAACCAGTGATATAAAAAAGGATACTCAAGGGCAGCAGGCAGTAGGCCAGGAAGGTCATGACGCCAGCCACCACCGACGTTTCGGTGAGGGCCATCAGGCCGACCACGTAAATCCAGGCAAGGGCGACAATCCACATACGCTTCCTCCGGCACAAACCGCAATTGTAACCAATGGACCCCGATATGAACCAGACTGATCCTCAAGCCATCGCCAGCCAGTGGATGGCGCAGTGTTCCGATCCCGCCGTCTGGCAGAAATGGATGACGGACATGACGCCGGCCACGCCCCCGCTGAGCGGCGCGCTGGCCGATGTCGCAGCCCAGATCGACCCCGCCACGCTGGAAGGATTGCGCGCCAGCTACCTGCAAAAGGCCATGGGCTTGTGGCAGGACATGGTGGCCATGAAAACCCCCGTGCTGACGGACCGCCGCTTCGCCGCCCCCGAGTGGCGCGCCAATCCGCTGGCCGCCTTCAGCGCCGCCTCCTACCTGCTCAATGCGGAGTTTCTGACCGCCATGGCCGATGCGGTCAGCGCCGCGCCACGCGAGCAGCAAAAAATCCGCTTCGCCGTGCAGCAGATGGTCGATGCCATGTCGCCCGCCAATTTCCTTGCGACCAACCCGGAAGCCCAGCAGAAGCTGATCGACAGCAAGGGCGAGAGCCTGACCCGGGGCCTGCGCAATATGCTGGCCGACATGCAGAAGGGACGCATCTCGCTGTCGGACGAATCGGCCTTCGAAGTGGGCCGCAACGTCGCCACCACGGCCGGCCAGGTCGTGTACGAAAATCCCCTGTTTCAATTGATCCAGTACACGCCGACCACCGCCCAGGTGCGCGCCGTGCCCCTGTTGATGGTGCCGCCGTGCATCAACAAATTCTACATCCTCGATTTGCAGCCGGAAAACTCGGTGGTGCGCTACGCCGTCGAACAGGGCAACACGGTGTTCCTGGTGTCGTGGCGCAACCCGAACCAGGACCTGGCCGGCATCGGCTGGGAAGATTACGTCGAGCGGGGCGCCATCGAAGCGCTCAAAGTGGCCCAGGACATCAGCGGCAGCGACAAGCTGCACGCCTTCGGCTTTTGCGTGGGCGGCACCATCGTCGCCTCCGCGCTGGCGGTGCTGGCCGCGCGCGGCGAACAGCCGGCCGCCAGCCTGACCCTGCTCACCACCTTGCTCGACTACGAAGACACGGGCGTGCTCGACGTTTTCATCGACGAACAGCAGGTGGCCCAGCGCGAGCGCGCGCTGGCCAAGGGCGGCCTGATGCCGGGGCGCGACCTGGCCACCACGTTTTCGTCGCTGCGGCCGAACGACCTGGTGTGGAACTACGTGCAATCGAACTATTTGAAGGGCAAGGAGCCGCCGCCGTTCGATTTGCTGTACTGGAATTCGGACAGCACCAATTTGCCGGGCCCCATGTTCTGTTATTACCTGCGCAATATGTACCTGGAAAACAAGTTGCGCATTCCCGGCGCCCTGCGGGTGGGCGGCGCCGCCGTCGACCTGGGCGCCATCGACGCGCCCACCTTCATCTACGGCTCGAAGGAAGACCATATCGTGCCGCCCGAGGCCGCATATAAATCGCTGGGCCTGCTCAATCCCGGCAACCCGGCACGCAATCGCTACGTGCTGGGCGCCTCCGGCCATATCGCCGGCGTCATCAATCCGGCCTCGAAGGGCAAGCGCAGCTATTGGGTCCACGACGGCGCGGGCGCGGCGCCAGCGACGCCGGTGCGCAAGACGGCCAAGGCCAAGGCGGCAGCGGCCGCTGCGGCTGCGCCGGCCTCGCTGGGCGCCTGGATGGCCGGCGCCACCGAGCACAAGGGCAGTTGGTGGGGCGAATGGTCGGACTTTCTGGCCACGCATGGCGGCGAGCTGGTGGCATCGCCCGCGCAGGCGGGCAATGCGCGCTTTGCGCCCATCGAACCGGCACCGGGCAGCTATGTGAAGGTGCGCGCCGAATAAGGCCACGGGTGTTTGCCCGTGGTTAACTATGCAAGTGTTGTTGCTGTGTATTTACTGTTACTGTGCGTTGCAATAATTGCTGCACCGGGTGGCGCAACATGGTATTTTGGCGGGTAGCCCGACCCGCCCGCAATGGAGACATGAAGAGGCAGGCAGGCTTTGGAGGCGGCGCCAGCCGTTTTTTCTTCAGAACGCGCTGCGGCGCAATACGTTGGAATTCGCGATGAGTAGTGCAAAAAAAAATAGTGAACGCCTGATTAAAAAGTATCCCAATCGTCGTCTGTACGACACCCAGACCAGTTCCTATATCACCTTGACGGATGTCAAGCAGCTGGTGCTCGACGCCGACGAATTTACCGTCATCGACGCCAAGTCGAACGAGGATCTGACGCGCAGTATTTTGCTGCAGATCATCCTGGAAGAGGAAGCGGCCGGTGCGCCCATGTTCACCAGCGCCGTGCTCTCGCAGATCATCCGTTACTACGGCCACGCCATGCAGGGCATGATGGGCTCTTACCTGGAAAAGAACGTGCAGGCGTTTACCGACATCCAGCACAAGTTCACGGCCGGCCCCGGCGGCCTCGACGCCAAGCCCTTCAGCCCGGAAATGTGGTCGCAGTTCATGAATGTGCAGGGCCCGATGATGCAGGGCATGATGAACAATTACATCGAGCAAAGCAAAAACCTGTTCGTGCAGATGCAGGAACAGATGCAAAACCAGAGCAAGTCGATTTTCGGGGCGTTTCCGTTTCCGATTCCGCCTGTGCCACCCAGCGACAAGAAATAATTGCGTCAAGGGGCGGGGGCGGGCGCGAAAGCCACCCTCGTCTGGCGGCGCCTCGCCGCTCGCGGTACAATGGCAGATTGCCCGCCAGAATACCGCTCCCAGCCATGACCGAACTTCGTCGCATCCCCGCCGCACCCGCCGCAACGTCCACCCCTGCCGCCGCCGGCTTGCCATTGAGCATCCCGTCGCCCATCGTCACCGTTCCCGGCGTGGCCCCGAAAGTGGGCTTTGTGTCGCTCGGTTGCCCGAAAGCGCTGGTCGATTCTGAACAAATCCTCACCCAACTGCGTGCCGAAGGCTACGAGACGGCCAAATCCTACGATGGCGCCGACCTGGTGATCGTCAATACCTGCGGCTTCATCGACGCCGCGGTGCAGGAGTCGCTGGACGCCATCGGCGAAGCGCTGGCGGAAAACGGTAAAGTCATCGTCACTGGCTGCCTGGGCGCCAAGAAAGATGCTGCCGGCGACGACATCATCATGAAGATCCACCCGAAGGTGCTGGCCGTCACGGGGCCGCACGCGCTGGCCGAGGTGATGGATTCGGTCCACTTGCACCTGCCCAAGCCGCACGAGCCATTTTTCGACCTGGTGCCGGCGCAGGGTGTCAAGCTGACGCCGAAGCACTATGCCTACCTGAAAATTTCCGAAGGGTGCAACCACCGTTGCAGCTTTTGCATCATCCCGTCCATGCGGGGCGACCTGGTGTCGCGCCCCATCGCCGACCTGATGCTGGAAGCGGAAAACCTGTTCAAGGCAGGCGTCAAGGAACTGCTGGTCATTTCGCAAGACACCAGCGCCTACGGCGTCGACGTCAAGTTCCGCTCGGGCTTCTGGAACGGCCGTCCCGTCAAGACCCACATGACCCAGCTGACCGAAGCGCTGGGCCAGCTGGCCGCCCAGTACGGTGCGTGGATCCGCTTGCACTACGTCTATCCTTACCCGCACGTCGACCAGATCATCCCGATGATGAGCGGCGGCCATGTGTTGCCTTACCTCGACATTCCCATGCAGCACGCGCACCCGGAAGTGCTGCGCCGCATGAAGCGTCCCGCCAGCGGCGAAAAAAATCTCGACCGCATCCAGGCCTGGCGCGCCATGAACCCGGACCTGACGATCCGCTCGACCTTCATTGCCGGCTTCCCCGGTGAAACCGAGGCCGAGTTCGAGTACCTGCTGGAATTTTTGAAGGAAGCGCAGATCGACCGCCTCGGTTGCTTCGCCTATTCGCCGGTGGCGGGCGCCACCGCCAACCTGCTCGAGAACCCGGTACCGGAAGCGCTGCGCGAAGAACGCCGCGCCCGCGTCATGCTGCTGCAGGAAGAAATTTCCGCCAAGCGCCTGCAGGCCAAGGTGGGACGCACCGTGCGCGTGCTGATCGATGAAGTCAACGCCCGCGAAGCGATCGGCCGCTCGGCCGCCGATGCGCCGGAAATCGATGGCGTGGTGCACATCAAGAAGTCGCTGATGCCAGGCAAAAAACTGGTGGTGGGCGAATTCGCCGACGTGCTCGTCACCAGCGCCGACGCGCACGACCTGTGGGCCTCGGTGGCCTGATGAAAAAGTCTCTCCAGACCGCCCTGGTCCACAGCGACTACACGGCGCCAGCGGGCTTCGGCGCCTACCCGGTGGCCATCCACCATGCCTCGACGGTGTTGTTCAAGGACGTCGCGGCCATGCGCTCGGGCAACTGGAAAGACAAGCAGTCCTATACCTACGGCCTGCACGGCACGCCCACCACGTTCACGCTCGAAGCGAAGCTGGCCGAGATCGAAGGGGGCAGCGACTGCCTGCTGGCGCCGAGCGGCCTGGCGGCCATTGCCATGGTCGACTTCGCGCTGCTGACGACGGGCGATGACGTGCTGCTGCCGGACAATGTCTACAATCCCAACCGCGAACTGGGCAACTGGCTCACGCGCGATTTCGGCATCACCGCGCGCTATTACGATCCCATGATCGGCGCCGGCATCGCCGATCTGATCTTGCCCAACACCCGGTTGATCTGGACCGAGGCGCCCGGCTCCGTGTCGATGGAAGTGCCGGACCTGCCGGCCATCTGCGCGGCCGCCCACGCGCGCGGTGTGCTCGTCGCGCTCGACAATACCTGGTCGGCCGGCCTGGCCCTGCGCGGCTTTGACCTGGGCGTCGACATCATCATGCATGCGCTGACCAAGTACCAGTCGGGCGGCTCGGACGTGCTGATGGGCGCCATCATCACGCGCGACAAAGCCTTGATCGAACGCATCGCCCTCGCGCACATGCGCCTGGGCATGGGCGTCAGTGCCGATGATGCCTACCTGGTCATGCGCGGCCTGCCCAGCATGAAGTTGCGCTTCGACGCCCACGACGCCGGTGCCCGCCAGGTCGCGCGCTGGCTCAAGGGGCGAGCGGAGATTGCCAGGGTGCTGCACCCGGCCTTTGCCGATTGCCCCGGCCACGCCACCTGGCAGCGCGATTTCACGGGCGCGGGCGGCCTGTTTTCCGTCGTCTTCCACAGCGCCTACGGGGAAGCCGACACCGACCGGTTTGTCGACGCGCTCACCCTGTTCGGGATCGGCTACAGCTGGGGCGGCGCCAACAGCCTGGTCATGCCGTACCGCATCCAGGCCATGCGCCGTGACTGGCCCGACCAGGGCATCCTGGTGCGCTTCAATATTGGCCTGGAAGACCCCGCCGACCTGATCGCCGATATCGAACATGCCCTGGGGAGCTTGCCGGCAGTGGCTTGATGCCGGCGCATCGCGATGCGCCGCGGCGCTGGCAAGGATGCGCTTTCACGGCCATGGTGAAAGCGCCATAAAAAAAGCGCGCCTTGCGAAAGGCGCGCTTTTTTAACGAGGGCAGTGCCGGTCAGTTCTTCAGGACCTGGCGCAGTGCCGCGGCCAGTTCGTCGGCGTTAAATTTCGCCACGTAGGCATCGGCGCCCACCGACTTGACGTGTTCTTCGTTCGTGGTGCCCGACAGGGACGAGTGGATCAGCACGGGCAAGTCCTTGAAGCGGTTGCTTTTCTTGATCGAACGGGTCAGGGTGAAGCCATCCATTTCCGGCATTTCCAGATCCGTCAGCACCATCGCCACGCGGTCGTAGACGCTGCGGCCATCCGCTTCGGCCTGGTTGGCGATAATGTTCAACTGGTCCCAGGCTTCCTTGCCGGACTTGGTCATGATGAAGGGCAAGCCCATCGCATCGAGACCCTGTTCGATGAGGGCGCGCGCCACCACCGAATCGTCGGCGGCCAGCACCACGCAGCCGGGCTTGATCTTGATCGGTGCGCCGATGGTGGCCGCGTTGACGTCGGGCCGGTCGGACGGATTCATATTGCGCAAGATGGTTTCCAGGTCGAGCACCTGGGCCAGGCGCGGGCCGGCGGCGTCGTCTTCCAGGCGGGCGATACTGGTGACCAGGCCACCGGTGCCGGCGCTGCGTTCGGCCGACATCACCGAACTCCAGTCGAGACGGACGATTTCCTCGACCGATTCGACGGCGAAGGCCTGGGTGGTGCGGGCAAATTCCGTCACCAGCATGATGTTCAGGCCGCTTTTCGGCACGCAACCGGCGATGGCCGGCAGGTCCAGCACCTGGATGATGGCGCCGCGCAGGTTGACCACCCCCAGCACATGATCCATGGCGCCGGCGATGGCCGTCACTTCCGGCATCGCGACAATTTCGCGGATCTTGAAAACGTTGATGCCGAACAGCTCGTTGCGGTCGCCGTTCTTGTCAGCGCCGAGGCGAAAAAGCAGCAACTCAAACTTGTTGGTGCCGGTCAAATTGCTGCGCTCGTCGACTTCCTGCTGAACGTTTTTCATCTGTGCTCTCGATGGTTGAATGAACTGTTCGACAGTATGCCAGCAACTTCACCATTGCTGTACAGTAATTTTTCAACGGCGAGGCTAGAGCGCTACACTGGCATCGCCTTGTTATTATTCAGATCAACAAAACCGCGAATGACCCGGTACACATACCAGATCCATGCAAGGCCCCAGACGATGAACGGTCCGACGATGGTGAAGAACAGGCACCAGCCCACCAGCGCCCACAGCAGCGAGAACCAGAAGGTGCGGATCATCCACGTATGGTGGCTATGGACGAAGGTGCCCTCGGTGCTGGGGCGCTTGATGTAGTTGGCGATCAGCGGGAGCAGCGAGAGCGTGCCCAGCGAAAAGAGGAAGACCACGGCGTGCACCACGTACATGACGCGGGCGAAATTTTTGGCGTCTTCGAGCTCGTTGTCCATGACCAGTATTTGTGACATATGCACTCCTTTGTTAATGATGTTTCAACTAAAACCGCACGAGCTAGTTATTTACCGGGATTGCGTCGCCGGCAGATGTGTGCGTGCCCATTGCACGATGGCGCGGGTGTCGATGGCGCCGGCCTGGCGGGCGATTTCGCGGCCGTTGTGAAACAGCGCCAGCGTGGGAATCGAGCGGATGTTCCAGCGCGCCGCCAGGTCCTGGGCCTGCTCGGTATCGACTTTCAGCAGGCGCATGGCAGGCTCGAGCTCGCTGGCGGCCTGCTGATAGGCTGGCGTCATCACCTTGCACGGTCCGCACCACGGCGCCCAGAAATCGACCAGCACGGCAATGCTGCTGCGCTCGATGTGGCGGTTGAAGCGGGCGCTGACGACGTCGAGCGGGCGGCCCTGGAACAGGGGCTGGCCGCACTTGCCGCAGTCCGGATGGTCGGCCAGGCGCGCATGGGCGAGGCGGTTGACGGCGTCGCAGTGAGGGCACACCACATGCTCGTAGATTGTTTCACTCATTGCAGGTCGGGCTCCATTTTTCTGTTAACAGGATTGTAAATCCGGCGCACGAACGCGGGGTGTTCGTTAGCGCGCGGCCACACTGCGGGGGGGCGCCGCAGAATTGCACTATAAACAATTTTTTCGTCCGCCGACGCGCGCCACGCAGTGCTGGTGCGCAAAGTGATGGTGGCGGTCAGGCCGACGCGCCGCCGGCGTGCTCGTGCGTGGTACGCACGCCGGCAAGGTGCGCTGCAGGCACGGCGGGGCGCTGTGGCAGGCCAGGGTAGCCGATCAGCGCCGCCGCCTCGATGGCGTCGCCCAGGCACATGTGCGGGTTGAGCGACTTGACCAGCGCCGCCGTCAGTGGCCCGTGCGCGTAGAGTTGCTCGATACTGGCCAGCGGTGGCTCGCATTCAAAATAATCGACGGCGTATTCGTAATAGCAGCTGGCCGGCGCCAGCAGGATCGACAGGTAGTCCTCGGAGCCGTCGTAGCGGTGCTGGAGGCGGCCGTCCGAAGCGGTCAGCCTCGACCAGGCCGCGTCGCTGGCGCCGCGCCAGTAACAGAAGCTCACCTTGTCCATCTGCAAGGACGCATGGTGCAGCAGGGGCGCGAAGGCGTCCGGCAACGTCGCCTGCGCCTGCAGCGCCATCGCGCGCGCCTGGGCATGCGGCAGCTCCTGCACGTGGCCCTTGATGATGGCGCCCGCGCCCGACAGGTGCAGATACCAGTGATCGCCCTCGCCATTGCCCATCGCGGCGAGGTGCTCGCCGGCGGCGAAGCCGGGATCGTAGCTGAAATAACGGTAGTCGACTTCGGGACAGATGATCGCGTCCAGCAGGGCCAGCGCCATGGCGCGCTGCGCCAACAGGCGTGGGTGGGGAAGAGACTGGGGATCGAGCTGCATGTCGGCCTTTGGTGGTGTCCGCCTGCGCGTGCGGCGAAAGGCCGAACCAGCATGCACAGGGTGGTCAATTGGTGGGTCTATACTCCCATGAAAAACATTTGACCCGCAATCAGAATCCGGCAAGATTGTTTAGCGAGCAACACGTTCAGTTGTTTGCGGACAACGAAGTGTTGCTTTCGTCAATACATTGGCAGCACCTGCCGCCTCAGGCGCGGGCGCGCCAGCGCAGCAGGCGGGGGCCGAACATCACGGTCGCCAGCGAGGCCACCACCAGCGCGGTGCCGGCCCATTGCCAGGGGGTGATGACGTCGCCCAGGATGATCATGCCGGAACTGATGCCCACCACCGGCACGGCCAGGCTGAACGGCGCCACCCGGTTGAGCGGGTGGCGTTTCAACAGGCCCGTCCACAAGGCATACGCGAGGATGGTGGCGAACCAGCCCAGGTAGGCCAGCGAGGCCCAGGTGGTCCACGGCGCCGCCAGCCAGCGCCAGCGCGTGGCGGGGTCGTCGAAGGCCAGCGACAGCAAAATGAAGGGCAGCACCGGCACCAGCGAACTCCACACCATGAACGGGACCACGTCGAAGCCGGCGCTCGCCTGCTGGGCGCGCCGCACGACGATGTTCGAGGCGGCCCACATGGCGGCCGCGCCCAGCACCAGCACGAAGCCGGCCGCGGTGGTGCCGCCGGTGGCCGCGCCCGGCGCCAGGTAATTGAGCGAAAAGCAGGCGATGCCCAGCGCCGCCAGGCCCAGGCCCCACAGCAGCGCCGTGCTGGCCCGCTCGCGCAGCAGCACGAAGCCGAACAGGGCCGTGAAAAACACCTGGGTTTGCATCAGCACCGAACCCAGTGCCGCCGACATGCCCACCTTCAGCGCCAGGAACAGGCAGCCGAACTGGCCGACGCCCTGCAGCAGGCCGTAGGCCAGCACGAATTTCCAGTGCAGCCTGGGGGGGCGGAAAAACAGGATCAGGGGCAGCACGGCGAACAGGTAGCGGCCCGCGCCAAGCTGGAACGGCGTCATGTCGTGCAGGGCGAACTTCATGGCGATGAAGTTGGTGCCCCAGATGAGCACCACGCCGAGGGCGGCGACGTAGTCGCGCGCCCCCAGGGATTTTTCCACGGTGGCGATCCTAGTGCGAACCGCCCAGGTAGGCGGCGACCACCTTCGGATCGGTCTTGAGGCTCTCGGCGGGACCGTGCACGGAGATGCTGCCGTTTTCCAGCACGTAGCCATAGTCGGCCACGTTGAGGGCGGCGGCGGCGAACTGCTCCACCAGCAGCATCGTCACGCCTTCGCTTTTCAGGCGCGTGATGATGCGAAAGACCTCTTCGACCAGGATCGGGGCCAGCCCCATCGAGGGCTCGTCGAGCAGGATCACTTCGGGATTGAGCATGACGGCGCGCGCCATTGCCAGCATCTGCTGCTCGCCACCGGAGAGGGTGCCGGCCAGTTGGTGCTGGCGCTCTTTCAGGCGGGGGAACAGTTCGAGCGCCTTTTCCAGGTCCAGCTTGATCTCGCCTTTCGGACGCGAGCCCGTGAAGCGGGGAAACGCGCCCAGCAGCAGGTTGTCCGTCACGCTCATGGTGGGGAACACGCGGCGCCCCTCGGGCGAGTGGGCCAGGCCGCTACGGGCGATCTTGTGCGACTCCAGGCCCGTGATGTCCTTGCCACCGAGGCTGACCGTGCCCGAGGTGGGCCGGATCATGCCGGAGATGGCGCGCATGGTGGTGGTCTTGCCGGCGCCGTTCGAGCCGATCAGGGTGACCAGTTTGCCCTTCGGCACTTCCAGCGAAATACCGTGCAGTACTTGCACCTTGCCGTAAGCGGCGTACAGATTTTGGATCGATAACATGGTTGTCCTTATTAGTGCGCCGCAGGGGCATCGGCACTGCCGCCCAGATAGGCTTCGATCACTTTCGGATCGCTCTGTACTGCCGCCGGCGTGCCTTCGGCGATCTTCTGGCCGAAGTCGAGCACGGTGACGGTGTCGCAGATGGCCATGACGACGTCCATGTGGTGCTCGATGAGGATGATGGTGATGCCGTGGTCGCGGATCTTGCGGATGATCGCCATCAGCTCCTTGATGTCGGGCGCGGTCAGGCCGGCCGCTGGCTCGTCGAGCAGCAGCAGGCGGGGATTGAGACCGAGCGCGCGGCCGATTTCGAGCAGGCGCTGCTTACCGTACGGCAGATTGCGCGCTTCCTCGTTGGCCAGGTCCGACAGGCCGACGAATTCGAGGATCGACGCGGCGCGCTGGCGTGCCGCCTTTTCCTCGCGGCGGTAGCGCGGCGTTTGCAGCATGACGTCGGCGACGTTCGAATGGAAGGTGTGATGCAGGCCCACCAGCACGTTTTCGGTGGCCGTCATCTCGCCGAACAGTTGCACGTTCTGGAAGGTGCGCGCGACCCCGCCCAGCGCGATCTGCGCCGGCGTGCGGCCCGTGATGACGACGCCGTCGAAGGCGACGTTGCCGTCGGTGGGCTGATAGATCCCCGTCAGCACGTTCATCATGGTGCTCTTGCCGGAGCCGTTCGGGCCGATCAGGCCGTGCACGGTGCGTTCGCCCACTTGCAGGTCGACCCGGTTGAGCGCTTTGAGGCCGCCGAACTGCATCAGGACCTGGTCGACCTTGAGCAGGGCGACGCCGGCCTTGCCGCTGCTGGCGGCGCCGGCAAAGGCGTCGGCATTACCGGCGGCCACCGCCAGCGAGGTGTCGTGGACGGCGCCGCGACCGAGCAGCGAGCGGAAGAAGCCGACGATGCCATCTTGCAGGTAGTAGACGACGAACAGGGTCATCAAGCCGAAAATGGTCAGGCGCCAGTCCGTCATGTTCTCCAGCCGGTACGAGAAATATGCCATGGCGACGGTGGCGACGACGGGGATGAGCACCTTGCGCGGGGTGCTCTTCTGGCGCGCCAGCAGGTAGATGGCGCTGGCGACGGCGACGACGGCGAAGAACACGGCGATCTTGCGGAACAGTTCGATGTCGGCCAGCAGGCTAGGCAGCATGACCACGATCAGCGCGCCGATCAGGGCGCCCGAGCGGGTCTTGCGGCCCCCCATGATGACGGCCAGCAGGAACAGGATGGTCAGCTCGAAATTGAAGGTCTGCGGCGAGATGTATTCTTCCGAATAGGCGAACAGGCTGCCGGCCAGGCCAGCCAGGCCGGCGCTGATGACGAAAGCGTAGACCTTGTAGCGGTACACCGACACGCCCATGCAGTCCGAGGCGATCGGGCTGTCGCGCAGTGCTTCGAAGGCGCGCCCCAGGTTCGACTTGAGGATGCGGTGGACGACGATGAGCGAAATGACCATCAGCGCGGCGACCAGGTAAAAATAGCCCACTTCGGACAGCTTGGTGCCGAACAGGACGGGCTTGGAGATCTTGATGCCCAGCGGGCCTTCGGTGATGAAGGTCATCTCGTTGATCAGGATCTGGATGATGGTGCCGAAGGCCAGCGTGACCATCGCCAGGTAGGGGCCCGTCACGCGCAGGGCCGGCAAGGCCAGGATGGCGCCGAACAGGGCGGCGCCACCGATCGAGCCGAGCATGGCCAGCGGCCATGGCACGCCCAGTTTGAACACCAGCACGCCCGTGATGTAGGCGCCGATGCCGAACAGGCCGGCGTGGCCCAGCGAGACCTGGCCCGTGTAACCGACCACGATGTCCAGGCCAAAGAGCAGGATGGCGTAGATCAGGATGGTCTCGGCCAGGTGGATGTAGTAGGGATTCGGGATCAGGATGGGGAACGCGATCAGCGCGATGATGCCGATGACGGACGCTAAAAAGATTTTCTTGTTCATGGGATGCCTATTAAACCTTCTTGATCGCGGTTTTGCCGAACAGGCCGGCCGGCTTGATCGCCAGTACCAGCAGCAGCAGCACCAGGCCCGGTACTTCCTTGTAGCCGGTCGAGATGTAGTAACCGGTGGCGGTTTCGGCGATGCCCAGGATCAGGCCGCCGACGATGGCGCCCATGCCCGAGGTCAGGCCGCCGATGATGGCCACGGCGAACGCTTTCAGTCCCAGCGAAGCGCCCATGGTGGCGCCGGTGAGCGTCAGCGGCGCCACCAGCACGCCGGCGAATGCCGCCGTGGCCGACGACAGCGCGTACGAGAACGTGATCACCATGCTGGTGTTAATGCCCATCAGGCCGGCCGCGTCGCGGTCGTTCGAGGTGGCGACCACGGCCTTGCCGTAGATCGATTTGCGGTTGAACAGTTCGACCGCCAGCATGATGGCGATGGCACCGACGATGACGGCGATCTGCATCGGCTGCACATTGGCGCCGAGGATGTTGATCGGCGCGGTCGGCAGCGGCGAGGGGAAGGTCAGGTCGTCCTTGCCCCAGATGTTTTCGGCGACGTTTTTGAAGATGATGGCCAGCGCGATGGTCGACATGATCCAGCCGAATTCGGACTTGATCTTGATGGCCGGGCGCACGCCGATCCATTCGACGAACATGCCCTGCAGCGCGCCGAAGCACAGCACCACGGGGATCATCAGGAGGTAACTGAGGTAAGGGCCGCCGTGAATCGAACTGACGAGCGACAGGCCGACCAGGGCGCCGAGCATGAGGGCTTCGCCCTGGCCGAAATTGAGGGTGCCGGAAGTGGCGAAGGTAAGCTGGTAGCCGAACGCGATGACGGCGTAAATCATGCCGAGCGCGATACCGGAAAAGACGATCTGTAGCAGGATATCCATGATGGGGTCCGGTGGGCGGGGCCGCGAGTGCGCCGCCGGTCAACAAAAAATCGGCCAGGCTTGAGAGTCAAGCCCGGCCGAAAATTACCGCGCATGGCGGCAATTTATGCAATTACTTCGCCTGAACGACCTTGCCGCCCTTGACTTCGCCAAACACGGTATTTTTGAAGTCGATCGCTTCGTGGTCGGTTTTGCTGAACGGCTTGCTGTACGAGGTGACGACGCCGTCGACATTCTCGTTCAGGTTTTCCAGCGCAGCATGGATCTTCGGACCTTCCGTCGAGCCGGCCTGCTTGATGGCCGCGGCCAGCAGGTAGATCGAGTCATAGCCCTGGGCTGCCGACACCGGCGACGGCATGCGGCCGTTTGGCGGGTTGTACGCCTTGACGTAGGAGTCGATGAAGGTCTTGCGCTTGGCGTTGGTGGGGTCCTGGATGAAGGTTTGCGGCATGCGGGTGCCGTCGCCGTTCTTGCCGGCGTTGTCGATGAAGTTGCCCATCGACAGGGTCCAGCTACCGACCAGCGGCACTTTCCAGCCCAGTTTTTCCATGCCGTTGGCGATCTGCGCCAGTTCCGGGCCGATACCGTAGGTCAGCACCGCTTCGGCGCCGGCTTGCTTGGCTTTGAGCAACTGGGCCGTCATGTCGACGTCCTTGATGTTGTATTTCTCGGTGGCGACGGCCTTCATGCCGCGCTTGTCGAGGGCTTTTTCCAGATCTTCACGACCAAGCTGGCCGTAGTTGGTCGAGTCGGCCAGGATCGCGACCTTCTTGAACTTGCGGCGGTCGACGGCTTCCTGGATGATCATTTCCGACTGGATCTGGTCGCTGGCGGCGTTGCGGAAGATGTAGTTCGACGGCTCCTTGGCGAACTGCTGGGTGATGATGGAGCCAGTGGCGACGTTGTTGATGACCGGAATTTTTGCTTCCTGGTAGAAGCGCTGCGAGGCCAGGGCCACGCCGGTGTTGATGTAGCCGACGGTGGCGACGACGTGTTCCTTGTTGATCAGCTCCTGGGCCACTTGCACGCCGCGCGGTGGGGCCGCTTCATCGTCGCGCTCGATCAGCTGGATCTGGCGACCCAGCACGCCGCCCTTGGCATTGATTTCAGCAGCGGCCAGCTTGGCGCCGTCGCGCATGGACACGCCCATGGGGGCCGAGCCGCCGGTGAAGGGACCGGCCACACCGATTTTGATGGGATCGGCAGCAATTGCCGACATCGATACACCAAGCGCTACCGCTGCTACCAACGTTTTCAACTTGAAATTCATTTGCTGTCTCCATGATGTTGTGTTCTACCTGCCTTACGTGAACGTCGCCGTCCATCGATGGCTGATTGTAGGGGACCATTTTGCTAACAGCAATCGTTAGATGTGACGCGCTGCAACAAACTTGGGCGTAAGGTGTTGGTAAGGAAGAAGGCGTAGGAAGATCAAGCACTTAGAACGGAAACGCAAAAGGCCGCATCACGATGCGGCCTCCCCAAGTTGGTGCGCTATTTCAGCGCCCGAAGCGGGTGCCGATGCCGATGCCGCCCCAGTTGCGGCCGCCCCGGTGGCCGCCCCAGCTGCGGCCGAAGCCGAGGTCCAGGCCGATCGACACGGGAGGGTAGTAATAGGGCGCTGGCGCGTAATACACGGGGGCCGGGTAGTAGACGGGCTGCGCAACGTAGACGGGCTGTGTCACAATCGGCGCGGAACTGTATTGCGTCGCCGAGCCGCTGGACGAGCTGGCCGCCAGGCGCTCGCCTGTGCCGGGCGCGACGGGCGTGACGGAGACCACGCGCCACTGACCCGGATCGGCCGGCGCGGTATAGTTAGCGCCGTACGGTGCGGCGTACGGTGCGCCATAAGCGCCCCGCGGCGCATCATAGGCGCAGCCGCCCAGGGTGGCGGTGGCGGCGACGGCGAGTACAGAAATCAGGGTTTTCATGGGATCCTCACGCTTGGGGGGCACTTTGATGCACATCATCATAAGGGGGCGACCTGCCATGTTCCATGCGGATTACAGCTTGTTACAGTTGCAAGGGGGCCTGCAACATGCTTGAGCCCCTATTTACCATCCGCCAGGCCGTTCCCGCCGATATTATCGCGCTCGAGCGCTTCATCGAGCAATCTGCGCGGGGCCTGAACGGCGATTTTTACACGCCGGCCCAGCTCGACGCCGTTACCCGCGAAGTGTTCGGCGTCGACAGCCAGCTGATCGCCGACGGCACGTTTTTCCTTGTCGAACACCTGGTCGAACACGGCGCCGAACTGGTCGCCTGCGGCGGCTGGGGCAAGCGCTCGACCGGCTGCGGCGGCGACAAGCACAAGTCGGCGCCTGAACGGCTGCTCGATCCGGCCCGCGAGGCGGCCAAGATCCGCGCCTTTTTTGTCGCCCCGTCGATGGCGCGGCGGGGCATTGCCTCGATGCTGCTGGCGCACTGCGAGCGGCAGGCCGCCGCCGCCGGTTTCAGCGCCGTTGAACTGGTCGCCACCATGCCCGGGGTGCCCCTGTACCGCAGCCGCGGCTTCGCGCTCGTCGAGCATTACCACCTGCCGCTGGCGGTACCGGTACCGGTGGCGCTGATGCGGCGCGCGCTGGCGCCCTCATGACTGCCTACGCCCACACCGTCGGCGCCATGGTGTACCGCTTCGCCGACCTGCGCGACTTGCTGGCCAAGGCCAGCCCGGCCCGTTCGGGCGACATGCTCGCCGGCCTTGGCGCGCGCAGCGCCGCCGAGCGGGTGGCGGCGCAGATGGCGCTGGCCGATCTGCCGCTGACGGTGTTCCTGAGCGAAGCGGTGGTGCCCTACGAGAGCGACGAAGTGACGCGCCTGATCGTCGACCGCCACGACGGCGCCGCCTTTGCCGCCATCGGCCACCTGACCGTGGGCGGCTTGCGCGACTGGCTGCTCACGCAGGCGGCTAGCGACGACACCGGCGCCTTGCCGGCAGTGGCGCCAGCGCTCACGCCGGAGATGGTGGCGGCGGTCTCTAAACTGATGCGCAACCAGGACCTGATCCTGGTCGCCTCGCGCTGCCGCGTCACCACCGCCTTTCGTAACACCATCGGCCTGCCGGGCCGCCTGTCCACGCGCCTGCAGCCGAACCACCCGACCGACGACAGCGCCGGCATTGGCGCGAGCATCCTCGACGGCCTGATGTACGGCAGCGGCGACGCCTGCATCGGCATCAACCCGGCCTCGGACCACGTGGGCGGGCTCGTCACGCTGCTGCACACGCTCGACGACCTCATTACCCGCTTCGACATTCCCACCCAGTCCTGCGTGCTCACCCACGTCACCAACACGCTTGCCGCCATCGAGAAGGGCGCGCCGGTCGACCTGGTGTTCCAGTCGATTGCCGGCACCGAGGCGGCCAACCGCAGCTTCGGCATCGACCTGGCCCTGCTGGGCGAAGCGCGGGCGGCCGCGCTGTCGCTGGGGCGCGGCACGCTGGGCACGAACCTGATGTATTTCGAGACGGGCCAGGGCAGCGCCCTGTCGGCCAATGCCCACCATGGCGTCGACCAGCAAACCTGCGAGGCGCGCGCCTACGCGGTGGCGCGCGCCTTCGAGCCGCTGCTGGTGAACTCGGTGGTGGGCTTCATCGGCCCCGAGTATTTATATGACGGCAAGCAGATCATCCGCGCCGGCCTGGAAGACCATTTTTGCGCCAAGCTGATGGGACTGCCGATGGGCTGCGACGTCTGCTACACCAACCACGCCGAGGCGGACCAGGACGACATGGACAGCCTGCTCACCCTGCTGGCCGCCGCTGGCTGCACCTTCATCATGGGGGTGGCGGGCGCGGACGACATCATGCTCAACTACCAGAGCACCTCGTTCCACGACGCCCTGTACGTGCGCCGCCTGCTGGGCTTGCAGCCAGCACCGGAATTCGAACACTGGCTGCGCCGCATGGGCATTTTTGCCGGCGCCGACGCCGACGGTGTACGGCTGGGAGCCATGCCGCCCTTGCTGGCGCAGGCGGCGCGGCGCTTGCTGCCATGAGCGCCATGACGACGCCGCTCGACCCCTGGCACGGGCTGCGCCGGCTGACGGCGGCGCGCATCGCCCAGGGCCACGTGGGGGTGTCGATGCCGACCGCGCCCCAGCTGGCGTTTCAGCTGGCGCACGCGCAGGCGCGCGACGCCGTCCACGTGCCGCTCGACGTGGCCGCGCTGGCCGCGCAACTGGGCGAGCCCAGCCTGCCGGTGCACAGCCTGGCGCCCGACCGTCCCACCTACCTGCGCCGCCCCGACCTGGGCCGGCGCCTCGACGAGGCTTCGCGCGCACGCCTGGCGGCGCACGCGGGCCGCCACGATATCGGCGTGGTGCTGGCCGACGGCCTGTCGGCGCCGGCCATCGCGCGCCACGGCGCGCCCTTGTACGCGCTGCTGCGCCAGGCACTGCCGTCGCTGCGCTTTGCGCCGCCCGTGCTGGCCGAACAGGCGCGGGTGGCGCTGGGCGACGACATCGGCGCGGCGCTGGGCGCGCAACTGGTGGTGGTGCTGATCGGCGAACGGCCGGGCCTGAGTTCGCCCGACAGCATGGGCATCTACCTGACCTGGGCGCCGCGGGTGGGGCTGACGGACGAGCGCCGGAACTGCATCTCGAACGTGCGCCCGGAAGGGCTGCCGTACGGGCAGGCGCTGGCGGCGCTGCTCTACCTGATCGACGGCGCGCGGCGCCTGCACACCACGGGGGTGGCGCTGAAGGACCAGCGGCCCTGAGCGGGCCCGCCGTCAGGCCAGCACGTGCAGCAAGCCGTCGAGGCCGCTGAAATTGAGCGCCACGTCGGCCTGCTGGCGCACCACCGGCTTGGCGCGAAATGCCACCGACAGGCCGGCGATCGACATCATCTGCAGGTCGTTGGCGCCATCGCCCATCACGATCGCCTGCGACGGGTGGATGGCCAGTTCGTCGCACACCAGCTTGACCGTGTCGCGCTTGGCTTCGGCGTCGACGATCGCCCCGGCGACATGGCCGGTCAGCTTGCCGTCGACGATCTCGAGCGTGTTGGCATTGCTGTAGTCCAGGCCCAGGCGCGCGCGCAGGTGGTCGGTGAAAAACGTGAAGCCACCCGACACCAGCAGGGTCTGGATATTGGCCGCCTTGACCGCCGCCAGCAGCGTCTCGGCGCCGGGGGACAGTTGCAGGCGTTCTTCGTAGACCCGTTGCAGGGCGTCGGCACTGAGCCCCGCCAGCAGCGCCACGCGCCGGCGCAGGCTGTCGGCAAAGCCGATTTCACCGCGCATGGCCGCTTCCGTGATGGCCGCCACCTGGGGCTTCAGGCCCTGCATGTCGGCGATTTCATCGATGCACTCGATGGTGATCAGGGTCGAGTCCATGTCCATCGCCAGCAGGCCGAAATCGGCCAGCGTTGTCGCGCTGGCGATGAAGGTGGCGTCGATGCGCGCCGCCAGCGCGGCTGCCTCGACTGCCTGGCGCGTGGCCGCATCGGCCTGCACGCTGTCGCAGCGCAAGGCGTGCCGCGACAGTTCGCGCGTGCCGGCGGGGGCGGCCAGCGCGGCCAGGCGGTTCAGGGTGGCCATGTCGGCGCCGGGGCCCTGCAAAATCAGTTTCATTGTCATGGTGTTATGCCAGCAGTTGCTTGATGGTGTGTTTGACCTGGGTCACCCGCGCCGCCAGGTCCGGCATGCTGGCGGTAATTCTCAGCTTGTCCTGGCCGGCCAGCTTGATGTGGCGGTTTTTCTGGATCAGGGTGATGATGCGCAGCGAGTCGATGGGCGGATTGACCATGAACTGCAGGCTGGCCGCCTCGCCGTGGGCGTCGATCTTGACGATGCCGACCGCCTTGGCGGCGATGCGCAGGCGGTGCGTCTCGATCAGCGCCTTGACGGGGTCGGGCAGCTTGCCGAAGCGGTCGATCAGCTCTTCCTGCATATCGTCGACTTTTTCCGCGCTGGCGCAGTTGGCCAGCCGCTTGTAGATCGACAGGCGCTCGTTGACGTCGCCGCAGAAATCGACCGGCAGCAGCGCCGGCACGTGCAGGTTGATCTCGGTGGTGGTCGCCAGCGGCGCCGCCAGGTCCGGCTCCTTGCCCGCCTTGAGCGAGCGGATCGCCTCCTGCAGCATGTCGGAGTACATCTGGAAGCCCACTTCGAGCATCTCGCCCGACTGGTTCTCGCCCAGCACTTCGCCGGCGCCGCGGATTTCCAGGTCGTGCATGGCCAGGAAGAAGCCGGAACCGAGTTCTTCCATCTGCTGGATGGCGTCGAGGCGGCGCTGGGCCTGCTTGGTCAGGCTGGCGACGTCGTTCACCAGCAGGTAGGCATAGGCCTGGTGGTGCGAACGGCCGACCCGGCCGCGCAACTGGTGCAGCTGGGCCAGGCCGAATTTGTCGGCCCGGTGCATGATGATGGTGTTCGCCGTCGGCACGTCGATGCCGGTCTCGATGATGGTCGTGCACAGCAGGATGTTGTAGCGCTGGGCGACGAAATCGCGCATGACTTTTTCCAGGTCGCGCTCGTGCATCTGGCCGTGGGCGATGCCGATGCGCGCTTCCGGCAGCAGTTCGGTCAGCATCGCCATGCGGTTGCCGATGGTCTCGACCTCGTTGTGCAGGAAATAGATCTGGCCGCCCCGTTTCAGTTCGCGCAGGCAGGCTTCGCGGATGACGGAACCGTCTTCGCTACGCACGAAGGTCTTGATGGCCAGGCGCTTTTGCGGCGCCGTGGCGATGATGGAAAAGTCGCGCAGGCCTTCGAGCGCCATGCCCAGCGTGCGCGGAATCGGCGTGGCCGTGAGCGTCAATACATCGACCTCGGCGCGCAGCGCCTTCAGGGCCTCCTTCTGGCGCACGCCGAAGCGGTGCTCCTCGTCGATGATGACCAGGCCCAGGCGGGTAAATTGCACGTCCGGCGAGAGCAGCTTGTGGGTGCCGATGACGATGTCGAGGGTGCCGTCGGCCATGCCCTTGATGGCGTTGTTGATCTCTTTGCCGGTGCGAAAACGCGACAGCTCGGCGATCCGCACGGGCCAGTCGGCGAAGCGGTCGGCGAAGGTCTGGGCGTGCTGCTCGGCCAGCAGGGTGGTGGGCGCGAGGATGGCCACCTGCTTGCCGCCCATGACGGCGATGAACGCCGCCCGCAGCGCCACCTCGGTCTTGCCGAAGCCGACGTCGCCGCACACCAGGCGGTCCATCGGCTTGCCGCTGGTCATGTCCTTGATGACGTTGGTGATCGCCTCGGCCTGGTCGGGCGTCTCTTCGAAGCCGAAGCTGTCGGCGAAATTCTGGTAGTCGTGCGACGAGTATTCGAAGGCGTGGCCCTGGCGCAGCGCGCGGCGCGCGTACAGGTTCAATAGTTCGGCGGCGGTGTCGCGCACCTGTTCGGCGGCGCGGCGCTTGGCTTTTTCCCAGTTGCCCGAGCCCAGCGAGTGCAGCGGCGCGTCTTCGGGCGAGGCGCCCGAATAGCGGGCGATCACGTGCAGCTGCGACACCGGCACGTAGAGCTTGGTGTCCTTGGCGTATTCGAGGTGCAGGAACTCGGTCTCGCCTTCGCCGAGGTCCATGCTGGTCAGGCCCATGTAGCGGCCGATGCCGTGGTTGATGTGCACCACCGGATCGCCGATCTTGAGCTCCGACAGGTCGCGCACCATCGACTCGACCTGGGTGACGCCTTCCTGCTTCTTGTGCCCCACGCGGCGCCCGGAACCGGCGTACAGCTCCGTCTCGGTGATGAACACCAGCGGGTCCGGGCCCTGGTCGAACAGCTCGAAACCGGCCTGCAAGGGCGCCACGCCCAGCGCCAGCCGGGCCGACGACTCCCTGAAGCCATCAAAGCCTTCGACGCTGGCCAGTTCGAGGTGGTACTCGTTGAAATACTGCTGCAGCGTTTCGCGGCGGCCGTTCGATTCGGCGCAGATCATCACCCGTCCGCGCTGGCCTAGCAGGTAGGCGCGCAGATTGGTCAGCGGGTCGTCGATGCGGCGGTTGACGGCGATGTTCGGGATCGGCGCCGACAGCGCCGAGGCGGCGCCGTCGCCGTCGCGGGTGACGATCCAGCGCGGATACGGCTTGGCCAGCGTAAAAAACGCTTCATCGCTGAGGAACAATTCGTCGGGCGGCAGGATCGGGCGCTCGCGGTCGGCCTTGAGAAAGCGGTAGCGCGACTGGGTGTCGCTCCAGAAGCGCTTGATGGCGCCGTCGATGTCGCCCACCAGCGCCAGGCTGGCGTGCGCGGGCAGGTAGTCGAACAGGGTGGCGGTCTGTTCGAAGAACAGCGGCAGGTAGTATTCGATGCCGGCCGAGGCGATGCCGCTGCCGATGTCCTTGTAGACCACCGAGCGGCTGGGGTCGCCCTCGAAGCGCTCGCGCCAGCGGCTGCGAAAGCTGGTGCGCGCCGCCTCGTCCATGGGGAATTCGCGGCCCGGCAGCAGGCGCACTTCGCGCACCGGGTAGAGCGAGCGCTGGGTGTCGGCGTCGAAGGTGCGGATGGTTTCGATGTCGTCCCCAAACAGGTCGAGCCGGTAGGGCAGGGCCGAGCCCATGGGGAACAGGTCGATCAGGCCGCCGCGCACCGAGTATTCGCCGGGCGACATCACCTGGCTGACGTGGCTGTAACCGGCCAGGGTCAGTTGCGCCTTGAGGGCCGCCTCGTCGAGCTTTTCGCCCTGCTTGAAAAAGAAGGTGTAGGCGGCCAGGAAGGACGGCGGCGCCAGCCGCACCAGCGCGGTGGTGGCCGGCACGATGAGCACATCGCACTGGCCGTTGCGGATTTCGTGCAGCGTGGCCAGGCGCTCCGAGACCAGGTCCTGGTGCGGCGAGAAGGCGTCGTAGGGCAGGGTTTCCCAGTCCGGCAGCAGGTGGCAGGCCAGGCCGCTGGCAAACCAGGGCAGCTCGGTGAGCAGGCGCTGGCCGTCGCTGGCGTTGGCGACAACCACCGTGAGCATGCGTTTTTCCGCTTTCAGCGCCAGCGCGGCGACCGCCAGCGCATAGGCGTCGGCGGAGCCGTACAGGGTGGGAAGGGCGAAACGTGCGCCCGGTTTCGGCAGGGATTGGGAGAGCTCGAAGGGCATGCGGGAGGCGCGAGTGTGAGTGGCGAAATGCGTATTCTGGAGCCTGCCATTATAGTCCGATTCGCCCGCCGGCACCGGCGCCTGGCCGCAAGCGAAAGCGCCGCTCAGGCCGGCGCGGCGCGGTTGGCGATCCCGAACGGCACGTGCACCATGGGGATGGTGCCATCGGGCGCGGTGCGCAGGTGGCTGAGCTGGTCGTCGAAAAAAATGTGCGGCTTGAACACCGACAGCACCCGCGCCTTGTCCATCCCGCCCAGGAAGAAGGTCTCGTTGGCCGACACCCCCCAGTTTTTCAGGGTGGTGACGACGCGCTCGTGCGAGGGCGCGCTGCGCGCCGTGATGATGGCAATGCGCAGCAGCTTGCGGTAGGCGGGGTCCTTGCGCTGCATGCGCTCTTCCAGCCGCTGCATCAGCGCCAGGCGCTGGAACATGGCCGCCAGCGGTCCCGGTTGGTGCGGCCGCGCGATGTGCAGCGTCTCGTGGGCGTGGAACTGGTCGAGGCCCTCTTGCTTGAACACTGTCTCCGATTCGTCGTCGGCGATGACGCCGTCGAAGTCGAAGGCCACGCGCAGCTCCGGGTCGCTGTCGTCGTCATCGATCTTCGATGGCAGCACCAGCCCCGCCGCGTGGCCGGCGGCGATGGCGCTGCGCACATCGCCCTCGTTGGCGCTGAGGAACAGCGCGGTGTTGAAGGCCGGCAGATACGGATACGGCGAAGCGCCCGTCATGAAGGCGGCGCGCGAGATGTCCAGGCCGTAGTGGGCGATCGAGCGCATCACCCGCAGCCCCGTTTCCGGTGAATTGCGGGAAAACAGCACCACCTCGACGGGGCTCTGGCGGGGAAAGTACTTGTTGATGTTGAGGAAGCGCCGGATGAAGGGAAAGGCCACGCCCCGTTCGAGGATGACGTCGAGGTGCTGTTCCTGATAGCTGCGGTACTGCTCGGCGCCGCTGTCGAGATAAATCTGGTGCGAGGCGGACAGGTCGAACAGGGCCGACGAGGCCACCCCGATGACGAGTTTTTCGCTGATGTCGAAGGCCATCAGTGGGGCGCCACGCGCAGCTGTTCGAGGATGGCCAGTTCGCCCGTGTCGGCCAGCGCGGGCAGCAGGGCAGGGTCGATCTGGCCGGCGTCGACCAGCAGGCGCAGCATCGCCAGCCGGTCGGCGGCGGCCAGCACGCCGGCCAGGCTCGATGGGCCACCGGCGGCGTCGCCGGCGATGGCCGCGGCCACGCTGGGCGGGAACTCCCACACGGTGGCGATGCCGGCCGACACGCGGCGCGCGTCGGCCAGCAGGCGCGCGCAAAAATGCGCCGAGCGGGGAAGCGAGGCGCCGCTGTAGATCTGGTCGATCAGGCGCAGGGCGACGATCAGGCCGACATGGTGCAACAGGCCCGCCAGGTAGGCTTCGAAGACATTCGCGCCGGCGGACGGCGCGCTCAGGCTGGCCGCCAGCGCGCACGACTCCGACTGGCGCCATACCAGCGGCGCGCACTGGTGGGCGAAGCGGCCCGCCTGCATGCTGATGATGGGCCGGAAGGCAACGCGCGCGAGCAGCATGCGCATGCCGTTCTGCCCCAGCAGCATGACCGCCCCTTCGATGGTGCGCACGGGGGCGGCGGGACTGTAATACGGGCTATTGGCTTCGCGGATCACTTCGGCCACCAGCACCACGTCCTGCGCCAGCTGGCGCGACAGCTCGGCGCCCGACATGGCGTCGTCGCGCAGGCTTCTTAATAGTTGGGGAATCACTGCGGGCACCCGTGGCACCAGGTCGGCGCCATCGTGGGGCGAGTCCGCCAGGCGGGCGAATTCGTCGAGAATCAACTGCTCGGTGGCGGCCGGCACCTCGGCCGAGGGGCCGCCGGCCAGGTAGCGATAAAACAGCAGGGGCAGATCGATGACGGGGACCTCGGTGGTGAATGGTGGTGCGAGCGATGCGCCAGCAGTTGGCGCGGCCGGCGCGCGCTGCTGCCCGGTCGCCTGCGCGGCCCCGCTCCCCTTGAACCATCGGGTAATCCAGTTGATCATCGGGGCGCCGCGCAGGAAATGATGAAATAAAAGACGGCTTATCTTATATCAGACGTGGCCGCTGCCATCCGGGCTGGTCAAATTTCGACGCGGCGGGCGTTGCGCGCCGACCAGCGGTACAAGCTGCCCAGCAGCGCCGCGCCCAGCACCAGCGCCACCAGCATGCCCTGGTGTTCGCTCAGGCCGTTGGCGATGGCCAGCGGCTCGCCCTTGCCGGACGAGACGATCAGGCCCGCCAGCGCCACGTTGAACAGGCTCTCGCCGACGATGAAGCCGGACATGACGAGCACGCCCATGCGCTTGGCCGCTTCGCCCCAGCTGTGGCTGGAAACGGCGCGTTCGAACAGGTAGCCGCCCACCGCGCCCACCACCACCGGCAGGGTGACGGCGCTGGGCAGGTAAATGGCCAGTCCCACGCCCAGCGGCGGCAGGCTGTATTTGCCGGCGCTGGATTTTTTGAGCAGGTAGTCGACCAGCACCAGGGCGACGCCGATGGCGGCGCCGTAGCCGAGCAGGTACCACGGCAGGTCGCCGCCGATGACGCCCTTGGCCAGGGTAGAGATCAGGGTGGCCTGGGGCGCCGCCAGCGGCGTCGAGGAAATCGCGCCGATATTCGGCGCGCCGGCGAAGCCATTTGCGCGGTTGAGCAGTTCCAGCACGGGCGGCACCACGGCCGAACCGGCGAACACGCCGATGATCAGGCCGACCTGCTGCTTCCACGGGGTGGCGTCGACCAGCTGGCCGGTTTTCAGGTCTTGCAGGTTGTCGTTGCCGATCACCGCCACCGCCAGCACCACGGTGGTGACGAACAGCGCGAAGGCGACCAGCGCCTGGGCGACATCGGGGCCGATCAGGTGGCGTCCAACCATGCCGACCGACAGCGAGGCGCCCAGGATGGTGAGGATGGCGATGCCGGAGACGGGCGAATTGGACGAGCCGATCAGCCCCGCCATGTAGCCGCAGACGGCGGCGGCGAACATGCCGGCGATCAGGATGTAGCCCACGCCGACGGCCACCAGCGGCACCGACAGCGACGCCAGCGGACCTCCTTGCAGGAATTCGGACAGCAGCCAGCCCGCCGGCACCATCGAAATGAGGGTCACCAGGCCGACCAGGAAAATCGGCAGGTCGCGCTCGGAACGGGGCAGGGCGCCGTCGGTGGCGCTGGAGTGGCGCGACGCGGCCATCGCCGAGCGCAGCCCGCCGATGACGGGCTTGGCCAGGCTGGCCAGGGTGATCAGGGCGGCCGCGCCGATGACGCCGGCGCCGATCATGCGCACCTGGCGGCTCCACACGCCCAGCGCCTGGTCGGCGGCGCTGACGGTGTCGGCCACCGGGATGCCCGAGGTCATCCACGGCACCAGCACGCCCCAGGCGATCACCAGGCCGGCCAGCATGGCGATGCCGACGGTGATGCCCATCAGGTGGCCGGCGCCGATCAGCGCCAGCGAACTCGAGGCGCCGATGCCGGTGGCGCCGGAACCGGTGCGAAAGTAGATCGCCACTTCACCGGCCATCAGCTTGGCGGCGGCGAAGGCGGCGAACAGGCTCGAAGCCAGGCTGCCCCAGATCACCGCCCACAGGCCCGCCTTGCCTTCGGCGGCGCCGCTGCGCGAGGACATGCCCACCTTGAGCACCTCGGCGGCGGCCACCCCTTCCGGGTAGGGCAGGTCGGACTGCGACACCAGTGCGCGCCGCAGCGGCATGGTGTACATCACCCCCAACACGCCGCCGATGGCGCAGCAGCCGAAGGTGGGCCAGAACGGCACGTGCGCCCACCAGCCGATCATCAACAGGCCGGGCAGCACGAAAATCACCGAGGCCAGGGTGCCAGCCGCCGAGGCGATGGTCTGGACGATGTTGTTTTCCTGGATGGTGGCGCTCTTGAACGCCGACAGCAGGGCCATCGAGATGACGGCCGCCGGGATCGAGGTGGCGAAGGTGAGACCGACCTTCAGGCCCAGGTAGACCTGGGCGGCGGTGAAGATCAGGGTGATGATCACGCCGAGGACGATGCCGCGGACCGTGATCTCTTTTGGTTCAGCCAGTGATACCGTCGCCATCCGCAGCGCTCCATTGAGAGGTTGATGAAAAGTCAGGCCGCGCGTGCATGCTTGTTTTTAATGCATGCAAAAGCCGGCCCGCCCCATCATAACCGCCTCACCACGAATTCCCAAGCGTTGCTGTCGACTGGCCGCTCACGGCTGCGCCAGGGCTGGTTCCGGCGCTGGATCGGCCGGTGCTGCCTGCTCCAGGTCGATGCCCTTGAATTCGGTCGAGCCGGCATACTCGGCGTAGATCCAGTCGTCGTCCTGGCGCATCACCCCTTCCGGCTCGATGCGTTCCTGCTGCGCCTTGCCGGCCAGCGCCGCGCGCATCGCGTCGATCCAGATCGGCATGGCCAGGGTGGCGCCGAATTCGCGCCCGCCCAGCGAGCGGGGCTCGTCGTAGCCCATCCAGGCCACCCCCACCTGCTGGGCGCCGTAGCCGGCGAACCAGCCGTCGAAGGCATCGCTGGTGGTGCCGGTCTTGCCGGCGATGTCGCGCCGCTCGAGTTTGCGGGTGGCGTCGGCGCCGGTGCCGTAGCGGGTGACGTCGCGCAGCATCGAGTCGGTAATGAAGGCGTTGCGCGCGTCGATGACGCGGTCTTCGGCGCGGCCCGGCGTGGGCGCTTTCGCCTCGGCGATGACGGCGCCGCGCGCATCGACTATTTTCGCGATCAGGTAGGGCTGCACCCGGTAGCCGCCGTTGGCAAACACCGCGTAGGCGCCGGCCATCTGCAGCGGGGTGACGGCGCCCGTGCCCAGCGCCATGGTCAGGTTGTTCGGCTGGCGCGCGCCGTCGAAGCCGAATTTCGCCAGGCTCTCGTGCACGTAGGGTACGCCCAGGGTGCGCAGCAGGCGCACCGAGGGCACGTTTTTCGACAGCGCCAGCGCGCGCCGCATCGTCACCTTGCCGTCGAAGACGCCGTCGTCGTTTTGCGGCGACCAGGTCTTGCCGGCGTCTTCGCCTGGCATGTCGAGCGGCGCGTCGAGGATTTCGGTGGCCGGCGAGTAGCCTTTTTCCAGCGCCGCCGAATACAGGAAGGGTTTGAATGCCGATCCGGGCTGGCGCCAGGCCTGGGTGACGTGGTTGAACTTTTGCAGGTTGTAGTCGAAGCCTCCCACCAGCGCGCGGTAGGCGCCGGTCGAGGCGTCGAGGGCGACATAGGCGGCCGCCACCTGCGGCAGCTGGACGATCGCCCAGCCGCTCTTGTCCCGGCTGACGCGGATGATCGCGCCGGCGTCCAGGCGCAAGGATGCCTTGGCGCCGGCGGCCAGGCCGGGCGCGGCGAACTTCAGGCCGGCGCCGCTGATCTCGACCGTTTCGCCGTCCACCGTGACGGCGCGCACCAGCCTGGGCGAGGCGGCCAGCACCACCGCCGGCAGCAGGGCGTCGCTCGAGCGGCGCTTTTGCAGCGCCTCCTCGATGGCGTCGTCGCGCTGCTCGAGCTTGTCCGGCAGGTCGATGCGGCTCTCGGGGCCGCGGTAGCCGTGGCGCTGGTCGTAGGCCAGCACGTTTCGGCGCAGCGATTTGTAGGCGGCATCCTGGTCGGTGCTGACGATGGTGGTGGTGACCACGATACCGCGCGTGTACGCGTCTTCCTTGAACTGCTCGTAGACGGCCTGGCGCGCCAGTTCGGCGACGTATTCGGCGTGCACCTCGAACTGCTGGCCCCTGGCGTTGATGCGCAGGTGCTCGGCCAGCGCCGCCTGGTACTGGGGCGCGCTGATGATGTCCTGGTCGCGCATGGTCTTGAGCACCACCTGCTGGCGCGCGCGCGCCGCCTGCGGGTTGGCCACCGGGTTGTGGCGCGCCGGGTTTTGCGGCAGGCCGGCCAGCATGGCCATTTCGGCGATCGAGAGGGCGTCGAGCGGTTTGCCGAAGTAAGTGCGGGCGGCGCTGGAGAAGCCGAAGGCGCGCTGGCCCAGGTAGATCTGGTTCATGTACAGATCGAGGATCTGCTGCTTCGACAGGGCGCCTTCGATCTTGTAGGCCAGCGCCACCTCGGTGGCCTTGCGGGCGATCAGCTTGTCGCGCGAGAGGAAGAAATTGCGCGCCACTTGCATGGTGATGGTCGAGCCGCCCTGGCGAAAGCCGCCTTTCAGGTTCGAGCGCGCCGCGCCCATGGCGCGGATCCAGTCGATGCCGCCGTGCTCGTAAAAGCGCTTGTCCTCGATCGACAGCAGGGCCTTGACCATCAGCGGCGGCATCTGCGCCACCGGCACGAAGTCGCGGTGCTCTTCGCCGAATTCGCCGATCAGGACGTGGTCGGCCGTGTAGACGCGCAGGGGTATCTTCGGCTGGTAATCGGTGACGGCGGCGATCGAGGGCACATTCGCCCACAGGACCACGCCCGTGTAAATGGCGCCGAGGATGAGAGCGACGATGATCAGGAGGGCGACGATGATGAAGCCGCCCGGGGAGGCAGGGGAGGGCCGGCGGGACGCCAGCTTGTGTAAGCTTGTCAAAACAGTCTCTCGCGAAGTGAACCACATTATAAGGCGGGCCGATTGAAGCGAACCTTAAGGCTGCGGCGCCGATTCGGCAAGAGCAGGCGGCGCGGGCGCGTTGGACGGTGCTTTTGGCAGCAAGGCAGAAGACCGCGCCTGCCAAAAAAAAGGCGGGCCCGCAGGCCCGCCTTTCATCGCATCGAACAGCCGCGTCTTATTTGACGCCGTGCATGAGCTTCTGGATCAAGGGCGCGAGCACCAGCAGCAGCACGCCGCCGGCCAGCAGCGACCAGAAACCGAAGGTGTAGCCGGACAGGGCCGAGGCGACCGACATGCCCGCTTCGCCGCTGACGTGGCTGGCGAAAATGCCCGACAGGTTGTTGCCGATACCAGTCGAGAGGAACCAGCCGCCCATGCCCAGGCCCACCAGGCGGGTCGGCGCCAGCTTCGTCACCATCGACAGGCCGATCGGCGACAGGCACAGCTCACCGATCGACTGGATGCAGTAGACGGCGAACAGGGTCCAGAACGGGATCTTGTTGTCGGCGCCAACGAGCACCGACAGCGCGTAGATCAGCAGGCCGAAAGCGAGTGCATTGAAGATGATGCCCAGGCCGAATTTTCGGGGAATCGAGGGGTTGGCGTTGCGCCGGCCCAGCGCCACCCAGATCCAGGCGATGACGGGCGCGCAGGCGATGATGGCGATCGAGTTCACGCTCTGGAACCAGGCGGTGGGGAAGATAAAGCCACCCAGGTTGCGCTGGACGATATTCTCGGCCAGGAAGGTGAACGAGCTGCCGGCCTGTTCGAAGAACATCCAGAACAGGATGTTGAAGGCGAAGATGATCATCATGGCGATGGTCTTGTCGCGCGCGACTTTGCCGTCGCGGATGCCCTCGACCATCAGCATGATGGCCAGGATCACGAAAAGGATCGTCAGCACGATCTGCAGATTGCCGGCGCCCGCCTTGAGCAGGCCGTACATGACGGGAATGACGCACAGGCCGCCGAGGACGACCATTACCATGCGCATGGGGTTTTTGGCGGCGCCGACGGGCGCGCCGATGCCTTGCAGGGTCTTGCGGCCGATGGCGAACCACACCAGGCTGATCAGCATGCCGATACCGGAGACGAAGAACACCACTTTATAGGCGGGGATATTGTCCGTGACGCCCATTTTCTGCGCCAGGATCTGGGTCAGGATGGGCGAGAGGAAGGCGCCGGCATTGATGCCCATGTAGAAAATCGTGAAGCCCGAATCGCGGCGGGTATCGTTGATGGCATACAGTTTGCCCACCATGGTCGAGATGTTCGGTTTGAACAGGCCGTTACCGACGATGATGGTGGCCAGGCCGACCTTGAACACATCGGGATCGGGAATGGTGATGGCGAACAGGCCGGCGGCCATGAAGGCGGCGCCGATCAGGATCGAGCGCTGGTAGCCGATCACGCGGTCGGCGACATAGCCGCCGAACACGGCGCCCGCATACACGAGCGCCAGGTAGGAACCGTAGGTCAGGTTGGCATCGGCTTCGCCGACGGCGGCGCCGCCGTAGAACTGGGTGACGATGTAGAGCACGAGGGCCCAGCGAATGCCGTAGAACGCGAAGCGCTCCCAGAATTCGGTCATGAACAACATCCAGAGCGGACTTGGATGACCCAAGATCTGCTTGAACTCCGGGACGACGACTGGCTGGTCGGATGTAGCTGCACCGCTCATGCGGGGTTCCCCCAAAATATTTGAAATTATGAATGGATAAATCATATACAAAGGGCAGCCGGCGCCGGCGCGGGTAAGCGCCGGGCGCAGGCGGCCCTTTTCACTAACGGCTGCATTCTAATGTAAATCAGACAGCGCCTGCGAACTTTTGCCCCGTGTCGTCAATACGCCGATTTTGGCGCAGCGCACCATTCGGCGCAACAGCGGCCGGTGCCCCGGAATTTGTCGTATATTGGCATTGCACGTGCGTTCGCTCATACCAGAAACAGGAATTGAAAAGGAAGGCCCCCATGGAATACGACATCGTCGACACCCTCATTTCGCCGGAAGGCCGGCTCGAAGTGCTCTCCAAGGCCGAAGTGGCCAAGCTGCTCGATACCAGCAAAGGCGGCCTGTACGAGGTTTTCCGCAGCTGCGCGCTGGCCGTGCTCAATTGCGGCAGCTCGATCGACGATGGCAAGGAACTGCTCGAACGGTATGCCTCGTTCGACATCCATATCGTCCAGCGCGAGCGCGGCATCAAGCTCGATATCAAGGGCGCGCCGGCGATTGCTTTCGTCGACGGCAAAATGATCAAGGGGATTCACGAGCACCTGTTCGCGGTGCTGCGCGATATTGTCTTCATCAGTAATGAAGTGACGGACAACCCGAATTTCGACATGAGCCGCTCCGATGGCATCACCGATTCGGTGTTCCATATCCTGCGCAACGCCAATGTGCTGCGGCCCATGCGCAATCCGAACCTGGTGGTGTGCTGGGGTGGCCATTCGATCAACCGGGTCGAATACAATTATTCGAAGGAAGTCGGTTACCAGATGGGCCTGCGCGACCTCGACATCTGCACCGGCTGCGGGCCGGGGGCGATGAAGGGACCGATGAAAGGGGCCACCATCGGCCACGCCAAGCAGCGCCTGACGAATGGCCGCTACCTGGGTATTTCGGAGCCGGGGATTATCGCCGCCGAGTCGCCCAACCCGATCGTCAACGACCTGGTGATCATGCCCGATATCGAAAAACGGCTCGAAGCGTTCGTGCGCACGGGCCACGGCATCATCGTGTTCCCGGGCGGCGCCGGCACCGCCGAGGAAATCCTGTACATCCTGGGCATTCTGCTCCATCCGGAGAACGCGGCGATACCATTTCCCCTCATTTTCACTGGCCCCGAATCGTCGCGCGATTATTTCAGGCAGATCGACGCCTTCATCGGCACCACGCTCGGCGAGCAGGCACAGGCGCGCTACCAGATTATCGTTGACGACCCGGAACTGGTGGCGCAGACCATGCAGACGGCGATCAAGGAAGTGCGCGAGTTCCGCAAGTCGCGCAGCGACGCCTATTACTTCAACTGGCTGCTGAAAATCGACGAAGAATTCCAGCGCCCGTTCAAGCCCAATCACGACAACATGCGCTCGCTCAGTTTGCACAAGAACCAGGCGACGCACCTGCTGGCGGCCAATCTGCGGCGGGCGTTTTCAGGCGTGGTGGCGGGGAACGTGAAGGACGAGGGCATCCGCGCCATCGAAAAATTCGGCCACTTTGAAATTCACGGCGACGCCGAGATCATGGGACCGATGGACGCGCTGCTGGCGTCGTTCGTGGAGCAGAGCAGGATGAAACTGCCGGGCAAGGCCTATGTGCCGTGCTACCGGGTGATCAAATAAACCGCGCAGGGGGCGGGCAGCGCAGGCTGCCGCCCCCTGCTTGATTACTCTTCCCGGCGCAGGTGGGGGAACAGGATCACGTCGCGGATGTTGGGCGAATCGGTGATGAGCATCATCAGGCGATCGATGCCGATACCGCAACCGCCCGCGGGCGGCATGCCGTACTCGAGGGCGCGGATGTAGTCGGCGTCGTAGAACATCGCCTCTTCATCGCCCGCGTCCTTGGCCGCCACCTGTGCCAGGAAGCGCGCCGACTGGTCTTCGGCGTCGTTCAACTCCGAAAAGCCGTTGGCGATTTCGCGACCGACGATGAACAGCTCGAAGCGCTCGGTGACGCCGGCGACGGTGTCGGAGGCGCGCGCCAGCGGCGACACTTCGGCCGGATAGTCGACGATGAAGGTCGGTTCCCACAGCTGCGCTTCGGCGGTTTCTTCGAACAGCGCCAGTTGCAGCGCGCCCAGGCCGGCGGTGGCGAACGGCTTGACGCCGAACTTGAGCAGCTCGGCCTTGATGAAGTCGGCATCGTGCAGTTGCGCGTTGCTGTAGGCGGGCGCGAACTTGGTGATCGCTTCGACGATGGTCATGCGGTGGAAGGGCTTGCTCAGGTCGAGCGCGCGCCCGCCATAGGTCAGCTCGGCCGTGCCGTGCGCATCGATGGCGGCCTGGCGAATCACGTTTTCCGTGAACGTCATGATCCACTGGTAGTCGGTGTAGGCGGCGTAGAACTCCATCATGGTAAATTCAGGATTGTGGCGCGGCGACACGCCCTCGTTCCTGAAATTGCGGTTCACTTCGAACACGCGGTCGAAGCCGCCCACCACCAGGCGCTTCAGGTACAGCTCCGGCGCGATGCGCAGGAACATCTCCATGTCGAGCGCATTGTGGTGGGTGATGAAGGGCTTGGCCGCGGCGCCGCCGGGAATCGTGTGCAGCATCGGCGTCTCCACTTCCATGAAGTCGTGCTTCTCCATGAAACGGCGGATCGACGACATGGCGGCGGTGCGCGCCTTGAAGGTGCGACGCGTTTCCTCGCTCATGATCATGTCGACGTAGCGCTGGCGGTACTTGGTTTCCTGGTCCGACAGGCCATGGAACTTGTCCGGCAGGGGGCGCAGCGACTTGGTGATCAGGCGCAGGGTGCTGACCTTGATGGTCAGTTCGTCCGTCTTGGTCTTGAACAGGGTGCCCTCGACGCCGAGGATGTCGCCCAGGTCGTAGTGGTGCAGCGCTTCCATCGCCTCGGCGCCGGTCAGGTCGAGCGTGGCGTAGATCTGGATGCGGCCGTCGGCGCGCGGGCCCGAGGCGTCCTGCAAGGTGGCGAAGGCGGCTTTCTTGCCCGCTTCGCGCTTGAGCATCATGCGGCCGGCGACGACCACGGCGACGGGCGATGCTTCGAGTTCTTCGCGGGTTTTGTGGCCGTATTCGGCCGCCAGCGCAGCCGCGTTGTGCTGCGGGCGGAAGTCGTTGGGGAAGGCGATGCCCTTGGCGCGGATGGCGGCCAGCTTGGCGCGGCGCTCGGCGATGATCTTGTTTTCGTCCGCCGGCGAGGCGGCTTGGTCCTGGATGTCCGTGGTCATGGTGTTGTCGTTGGTGTTAGTGAAAGAGGGCGTCGACATCGAGCGCGGCGAAGTCGCTGACGATGGCAATGACGTTGTCAAAGGCGGCAAAGGCGGCCGCTGGCAGGGTGGTGGTGAGCACCACGCAGCGCATGCCGGCGTTGCGCGCCGCTTCGACGCCCAGCGGGGCGTCTTCGAAGACGATGCAGGCCGACGGCGGCACGCCGAGGCGTTCGGCGGCCAGCAGAAAGCCATCCGGGTGCGGTTTGCCGCGCGCCACGTCGGCGGCGCCGACGACGGCGTCGAAGTGGCGCCGCAGGTCCAGCCCATCGAGGGTGAACTCGATGTTGGCCACGGGCGCCGCGGTGGCCACGGCCAGCTTGACGCCGGCCGCGCGCGCGCGCGCGATGAGCGCATCGAAACCGGCGACGCTCTTGCGGTGCGGGCCGTACAGTTCGCGGTACACCGCTTCCTTTTCCAGGTTGAGCGCGCTGACGGCGTCGTCAGCGAGGTGCTCGCCCAGGTGGGCGCGGATGATTTCCTTGCCCTGGCGGCCGGCCGTGGAGCGGAAAAACTCGTCGGCGTCGATGGCCATGCCACGCTGCCCGAAGAAGTCAATCCACGAGCGCGTGTGGTAGGCCATGTTGTCGACGATGGTGCCGTCCATGTCGAAGATGAAGGCGCAGGCGGCAGTTGCTGGAGCGGCCATCAGACGCCTTGTTTCAGCGACGCCGAAATGAAGTCGTCGAGGTCTCCGTCGAGCACGCCCTTGGTATTGCCCGTCTCGAAATTGGTGCGCAGATCCTTGATGCGCGACTGGTCCAGCACGTACGAGCGGATCTGGTGGCCCCAGCCGACGTCGGTCTTGGAGTCTTCCAGTTTCTGCTGCTCGCTCATGCGCTTGCGCAGTTCATGCTCGTACAATTTCGCCTTGAGCATTTCCATCGCCTCGGCGCGGTTGCGGTGCTGGCTGCGGTCGTTCTGGCACTGCACCACGATACCGGTGGGGCCGTGCGTCATCCGCACGGCCGAATCGGTCTTGTTGATGTGCTGCCCGCCGGCGCCGGAAGCGCGGTAGGTGTCGACGCGGATGTCGGCCGGATTGACGTCGATCTCGATCGAGTCGTCCACTTCCGGGTAGACGAACAGGCTGGTGAACGAGGTATGGCGGCCATTGGCCGAGTCGAACGGCGACTTGCGCACCAGCCGGTGCACGCCCGTTTCCGTGCGCAGGTGGCCATAGGCGTACTCGCCCTCGACCTTCAGGGTGGCCGTCTTGATGCCGGCTACCTCGCCGTCGGACTGCTCCATGATCTCGACCTTGAAGCCCTTGCGCTCGCAATAGCGCAGGTACTGGCGCAACAGCATCGAGGCCCAGTCCTGTGCCTCGGTGCCGCCGGCGCCGGCCTGGATGTCGATGAAGCAGTTGTTGGCGTCGAGCTGGCCGCTGAACATGCGGCGGAACTCCATGCCTTCGATGATCTTCAGGATGGCGTCGACGTCGGCGCTGACCGCTTCGAGCGTGTCTTCGTCGGCTTCTTCGCGCGCCATGTCGAACAGGTCGTGGGCGTCCTTCAGGTCGGCGTCCGCCTTGATCAGCGTGTCCACCACGCCCTCGAGCGCCTTCTTCTCCTTGCCCAGTTCCTGCGCCCGTTTCGGGTCGTTCCAGACGGTGGGGTCTTCCAGCTCTTCGTTGACCTGCTCTAGTTTCTCTGACTTTTTATCGAAGTCAAAGATACCTCCGAAGTTCGGCTTCACGACTGGTCAGGTCGTTGAGCAGGGCGGAGAGGGCGTTGATGCGTTCGGCTTCCATGATCTTGGTGTCTTTGCGTAGTATGAAATGAACCTTCGATTATACCGGAGCGCGACTGTGGCTGCCTGATATATCCCGTCATCGCCAGCGTTGGCGATGACGCCGGCGCTGCCGTATGATGGCCGCCTGCCTCGACTTTACCGGAACCTGCCCATGCACACTGCTCGCCCCACTTTGCCTTGTCTGACCCTGTTGATGACGGCGCTGCTGCTGGCCGGTTGCGCGGGGCCGGTCGCGCGGGTGGCGCTGGAGACGCCGGCCCCGCTGGCCGCCGGCGCCAGCGCCACCCTGGCCGTGCTGGAGACGACCGACGTCCACGCCAACGTGATCGGCTACGACTACTACAAGCTGGCCGAGGACAAGTCGTTCGGACTCGACCGGGCCGCCACCCTGATCGCGCGCGCCCGCGCCGAGTTCCCCAACACGCTCCTGCTCGACAATGGCGACACCATCCAGGGCACCGCGCTGGCCGATTACCAGGCCATGGTCAAGCCGCTCGCCTGCACCGACACCCTGGCCGTCTACAAGGTGATGAACCGGCTGGGCATGGAAGGGGGCGGCATCGGCAACCATGAATTCAATTATGGCCTGGCCTACCTGAACCAGGTCACCGGCAGCCGCTTCGAGGTCGACGGCGTCGATCCCGCCCAGCCCCGCTGCGCCGGCCCCGCCTTTCCGCAGGTGCTGGCCAATGTCTACAGCAGCAGGACGCGCAGGCAGCTGTTTGCGCCCTTCCACATCATCGACAAGCGCATCAGCGCCACCGGCGCCGACGGCAAGGCCGTGAGCGCCATCGTCAAGGTGGGCATCATCGGTTTCACCCCGCCCACCATCGTTGAATGGGACAAGCGCTGGCTCGACGGCAAGGTCTACACGGAAGGGGTGCGCGAGACGGCCGAAAAATATGTGCCGCAGATGCGCGCCGCCGGCGCCGACATCGTCATCGCCATTTCGCACGGCGGGCTCGATAACAGCCCGTACGCGCCGTCGATGGAAAACGCCAACTGGTACCTGGCGCAAGTGCCCGGCATCGATGCCATGCTGATCGGCCACTCGCACCAGGTGTTTCCGAACGCCGCCAGCGCCGTCGCCCAGTTCAATCTGCCCGGCGTCGACAAGGCGGCCGGCACCGTCAACGGCGTGCCTACCACCATGGCCAACCTGTGGGGCAAGCACCTGGGCGTGATCGGCCTGCGCCTGCAATGGGATGGCGCGCACTGGCTGATCGACAAATCGCGCACCACCGTGGAGGCGCGCGGCGCCCAGCAGGCCGACAAGTCCTTCGTCGCCGCCGATCCGGCCATCGTGGCGCTCGTCGCCGCCGAGCACGCGGCCACCATCGACTACGTCAAGACCCCGGTGGGCGCCAGCGCGTTTCGTATGTCGAGCTACTTTGCCGACGTGGGCGAGGTGAGCGCGATCGCCCCCGTCAACCTGGCGCAGGCCGACTACGTGGCCCGCTACGTCCAGGCCAATCTGCCCCAGTACGCCGCGCTGCCGGTGCTGTCGATGGCCTCGGCCTTCAAGAGCGGCTCGGCCGGCGTGTCCGACTACACCGACGTCCCCGCCGGCACGCTGGCGCTCAATAATGCGGCCGACCTGTACCTGTACCCGAACACCCTGTACGCGGTGAAGATCGACGGCGCCGGCCTGAAGGCCTGGCTCGAGCACAGCGCCGGGCGCTTCAATACCATCGATCCGGCCCGCGCCGCCCCGCAGGAGCTGATCAATCCGTCTTTTCCCAGCTATAACTTCGACATGCCCACCACCAGCGCGCTGCAATACGAGATCGATCTCACGCGCGCGCCCGGCCAGCGCATCGTCAATCTGCGCTACCGCGACCAGGCGGTGGCAGCGCACGCGCAGTTCATCGTCGCCACCAATAACTACCGCGCCAGCGGCGGCGGCGGTTTTCCCGGCCTCGATGGCAGCAAGACCGTGCTGGCGTCGCCCGACGCCAACCGCGATGTGCTGATCGGCTGGATCAAGGGGGCGAAACAGCTGACCATGGCCGCGCATGGCGCCCAGCGCAGCTGGCGCTTCGCGAAAGTGCGCACCGCCGGGCCGGTGGTGTTCCATGGCGCGCCCGGCAAACTGGCGCTGGCGCAGGCGGCGGGGATCGCCAATGTGACGCAGTTGCAGGCCGATGATGGCGCCGGCAAGGGCTTCGCCCTGTACGGGCTGGACCTGGCGAAGTAGCGTGCCGCGCTAGTTCAGCCGGGCTTTTTCCTGCTGCACCAGGATGAACGGGTGCACCACCGAGGTCCACAGCATGCTGGCCGCTTCCGTCCAGGCCTGGGCCTGCTCGTCGCTGACCTTGCCCACCTTGCCGTCGGCCAGCCAGGCGCCGATGCTGGCCTTGTCGTCGTGCGAGATGCGCACGGCGACCTCGATCAGGTCGAGATCGGGGCTGACGAAAATCACCGCGCCCTGGGCAAAATGGCGTTGCAGTTCGGCCCACGGCAGGCGCGCCGTTTCGCTGTTGATTTTATGGTGCAGTTCGAGGTCTTTGTCGGGATTGAGCATGGTGGGTCTGGATAAGTAAGCAATACGTTCGAGCGGGGTCAATAAAAATGCCGTCAGAGCGCTTCGATGACGGGCTGCGGCGTGCCGGCCCAGGTCAGGCGGTAGGCGCCGCCCTTGCGGGTGTTGCTCACCAGGGCCGGGCGAAAGCATGCCAGGTTGGTGCCGCCGTCAAGGCGCACGCTGGGGAAGATCACCCCCATCGAGCCTAGTTCGAGCAGGGTGGCGGCCAGCGCCTGCGAGGCGATGTAGCTGTCGCCGGCCAGCACGGCCGCAAACGGCGCCTGCCCGGCCACCTCGCGCAGGTCGTGGAAAGTGCCCGTGAAGTCCGACAGCATCACCTGGTAGGTGACGCTGTCGTCGAAGCGGCCGATTTCCTGGTATTCGACGGTTTTATGGAAGGTGATTTCGGCCAGCGCCGTGTCGATCTCGAAGGCGCAGTACCAGGCGCCCCGTTCGCCGTCGTTGAAGCGGCTCCCTTCCGGGCGCGGATAGGTGTAGGCGGCATTGATGATGCGGAAATTGGGCACGCCGAACACCAGTTCATCGACGCCGATGCCGGGCAGGCTGCCGTATTCGCCGCGCAGGCGCTCGTTGGTGGCGTTATCGAGCTCGAACAGGTCGGCCAGCACGGCCGCGTCGTCGGCCAGCGGCGCCAGCACGGAGTCCTCGAGGTCGGCAAAGCGCGACGGGATCAGGCGGCAGGTGTCGAACTGGCGCAGCAGGGTCAATGGTGGCAGCGTCGGATTGGGCAAGGTCAGCAGGCTCATAGACCCCCGCGGCGCGCGTCGAGCAACTTGCGCACCGTTTGCATCGCCAGCAGGCCGCCGGCCAGCATCTGCGACAGGGGCGTGCGCCCGCCGAACACGGGATTGGTATTGGGCAGCGCCACCCACTCGTCGGCCAGTTTGTCGCCGTACAGGATGTGCAGGGCCTTGTAGATGCCCAGCAGGTAGGAGATGCGCGTGATGCGGTCCACCTCGAGCACCCGGTCGGGGTTCTTTTTCCACTCGTAGAAGGTGGACGAGGACAGGCCGCCCAGCAGTTCGCGGGCGTCTTCGTCGCGCAGCTGCCACGCTGCCGTCAGCTTGAAAAAGCCGCTCAGGGCGGACTTCGACAGGCGCTCGCGCTCGGCGCGGTTGTTCAGGTCGACCAGTTCGGCCGGCTCGTAGCGACTCTTGGGATAGGCGTAGGCTGCATTCATGATGGCTCCGGTGATGGAGTATTTATACTCCGGTTTCGGAAAGGTTGCAAGGGTGCGCCGCCGCGCGCGCCGTCACGCCGGTTCGGCGTGCTCGACCAGCAGCTGCACCTTGGTGACGCCGTTGTATTCGTTGGCGTCGAGGCGGAACGCCACCCGCGCCCGCTCGCCCACGGCCGCCGTGTGGCCGAACCAGATGGCGTCGAAGCGCTGGCCGTTGCGCTCGAGCAGCAGTTTCAGGTGGCGCTCCTTGAGGATGCGCTGGCTGACGACGCGAAATTCGTCGCAGAACACGGGCGGCGCGAAACCCTGGCCCCACACTTCGCCATCCATCAGTGCGATGAAGGCGGTGGTGTAATAGGCGTCTTCGAGCGGGCCGTCCGTTTCGATCACCCGTTCGAGCTGGGCGGTGCTCAGCCAGGCCTTGCCGACTTCTTCGAAGGCGGCGGAAAACGCCTCGAACGCGTCGGCGCGCAGGGTCAGGCCGGCCGCCATGGCGTGGCCGCCGAACTTGTCGATCAGGCTGGGGGCGCGCTTGGACACCAGGTCGAGCGCGTCGCGCAGGTGAAAGCCGGGAATCGAGCGGCCCGAGCCCTTGATGAAGCCGTCGGCGCCGGGGGCGAAGGTGATGGTGGGCCGGAAGTACTTTTCCTTCAGGCGCGAGGCGACGATGCCGATCACGCCCTGGTGCCAGCCGGCGTCGAAGACGGTGATGGTGCTGCTGTCGGCAGGCTCGTAGGCGTCGAGCTGGAGCAGGGCGGTGTCCTGCATGTCGGCCTCGATCTCGCGGCGCTTGAGGTTGATTTCATTGAGCTGCTGGGCGATCGCCCAGGCCCGGCCCTCGTCGTCGGTGACGAGGCATTCTATCCCCAGCGACATGTCGTCGAGCCGCCCGGCGGCGTTCAGGCGCGGGCCCAGCGCGAAGCCCAGGTCGAACGGCGAGGCGCTGCGCGCTTCGCGCCCGGCCACCCGGAACAGGGCGGCCACGCCCGCGTGCATGCGTCCGGCGCGCATGCGCTTGATGCCCTGGGCGACCAGGATGCGGTTGTTCGGGTCGAGCTTGACGACGTCGGCCACGGTGCCCAGCGCGACCAGGTCGAGCAGGCTGTCGAGCTTGGGCTGGCTGGCGGCGTCGAACACGCCGCGCCGGCGCAGTTCGGCGCGCAGCGCCAGCAACACATAGAACACCACGCCGACCCCGGCCAGGTGCTTGCTGGGGAAGCCGCACTCGGGCTGGTTCGGATTGACGATCACGCGCGCGGCCGGCAGGGCGTCGCCGGGCAGGTGGTGGTCGGTGACGACCACTTCGATGCCGCGCCGGTTCGCTTCGAGCACGCCGTCGATGCTGGCGATGCCGTTGTCGACGGTGATGATGATGTCGGGCGACTTTTCGCGCGCCGTCAGGGCGACGATCTCGGGGGTGAGGCCATAGCCGTACTCGAAGCGGTTCGGCACGATGAAGTCGACGGTGGCGCCCATCGCGCGCAAGCCGCGCAGGGCGACGGCGCAGGCGGTGGCGCCGTCGCAGTCGTAGTCGGCGACGATCACCATTTTCTTGCCGGCGCCGATGGCGTCAGCCAGGAACACGGCGGCCGCGCCGATGTGCAGCAGGCCGGCCGGCGCGATCAGCGACGCCAGGTCGCTCGACAGTTCGCGGGCATCGGTCAGGCCGCGCGCGGCGTACAGGCGCGCCAGCACGGGGTGCACGCCGCCCTGGCGCAGCATTTCGGAATGGCGGAAGGAACAGGGGCGGATGGCGATACGGGTCATGGCGAAAATTGTCCGGGTAGGTAAATGCGGTAAATAGTGGCGAACGGGCCAGATCAGCCCAGCAGGCGCTCCAGGCTGTGGCGGCGCCAGAAGCTGCGCTGCGACAGGGCGCTGACGCGCGCCTCGATCAGCGCGCTGCGGTGGCTGAGCACGAGGCGCAGTGTGAGCCCGCCCTTGACGGCGGCCAGCGCCGGCGCCAGCAGTTCGGTGTCGATGCGGCCCATCTGCACGAGCCAGTCGGCCCAGTCGCCGCCCAGTGCGGGGCCGATCAGCGACGCTTCGACAAAGCCGGCCGGCCGCGCGGGCGTTGCCAGCCATGGCCCGAACGGACCGTGCACGACCGGCCCCAGCGCCGCCATCCACGGCGGCGCGTTGGCGCTGGCGAAGGCCATGGCGCCGGCCGGCGCCGGCGCCGCTGCCGCCGCGCCCCACGGCCAGAAGCCATTGATGGCGGGCAGGCCGCGCGCCTCGCGCTCGGCGTTGGCGGGATGATCATGCCACAGCATCTGCACCTCGTTTTGCAGCTTGCGGTAGGCCAGCGCGCACGCACCCTGCGGCATCGAGTCGGTCAGGTTCATGCCGCCGGTGGCGTCGGGGCTGGCGGTATCGAGCGTGGCCCAGTCGCCGGCGCGCATGAACCAGGTGAGGGCGTCGCCATATAACAAGGTGTGGCCGTCCTCGTCGAAATACGGGCGCGCGCTGTCGTACAGGGCGCGCGCATGCGACTCGACCAGTCCCAGCCGGCGAGCATCGCCCATCAGCAGGTGGGTGCGGGCGATTTCGATGTGGGCCGGGTGGACGATCAGCCAGCTGTCGGAGCCCGGGTCGAGGCCGTAGCCGCGCATGACGGCGGCTGCGAAGGGCAGGCCGGCGTGATCGCTGCCGGCCAGGCCCAGCGCATGCGCCAGCAGCCGTTCGTGCGGCAGGCTGCGGGCGAAGCCGTCGTCGCTGCGGCGTGAAAAGCGGGCGCTGCGCGAGAGCAGCGCGGCCAGGTTCGGCGCCTTCAGGACGCGCACCAGGTCGGCGGCCAGTTCATCAGGGGGCAGGGCAAACGGCAATACAAGCGTCAATTCGGTCATGCCGCCATTGTAGGGCATCGGCCGGCGCCACGGCGGGCGGCCGCCGCCAAGGGGCGCGCCCTTGCCCTGTCCTGGGAACAATTGTGTTGTGACAAGCTCACACCGCCCGAGTTTGTGTGGCACACTTCGCTCTTACCCGCATTTCCCGTTGGAGCACATGAGCATCATCCAGAATCTGCCGTATGAATGGCTGGTCGGCCTGCGCTATACGCGCGCCGGCAAGCGCAGTGGCCGCAACAGTTTTATCTCCTTCATTTCGCTCATTTCCGTGGCCGGCATCGCCCTTGGCGTGGCCGCCCTGATCGTGGTGCTGTCGGTGATGAACGGCTTCCAGAAAGAGGTCACCGACCGCATGCTGTCGGTGCTGGCCCACGTCGAGGTGTTCGATCCGCGCGGCGCGCTGCCGGACTGGCAGGCCTCGACCCGCGAAGCGTTCAAGAATCCCGCCGTCAAGGGCGCCGCGCCCTTCGTCGAAACCCAGGGCATGCTGGTGCGCGACGTCATGCGCCCGGCCATCATCCGCGGCGTGCTGCCCGAGGAAGAGGGCAAGGTGTCCGACGTGGCGCGGCAAATGAAGGCGGGCAGCTTCAGCGACCTCAAACCGGGCTCGTTTAACATCGTCATGGGTTACGCCCTGGCCGGCGCGCTCAACCTGTCGATCGGCGACAAGGTAACGATGCTGCTGGCGCAGGCGCAAACCACCCCGGCCGGCATGCTGCCGCGCACCCGCACCTTCACCCTGGCCGGTATTTTCGAGGCGGGTCACTACGAATTCGATTCCGGCCTGGCCTTCATCAGCCTGGAAGACGCGGAAAAAATGGAGCGGCTCGACGGCCCGTCCGGCCTGCGCCTGCGCATCGACGACATGCACCAGGCGCCGCAAGTGGCGCAGCAGCTGAAAAACAGCATGAGCGGCCCGCTGGTGGTGCGCGACTGGTCGCAGGCCAACGCCACCTGGTTCGCCGCCGTGCAGACGGAGAAGAAGATGATGTTCATCATCCTGACCCTGATCATCGCGGTGGCCGCCTTCAACCTCGTCTCCACGCTCGTCATGACGGTGACGGACAAGCAGGCCGACATCGCCATCTTGCGCACGCTCGGTGCTTCGCCCCGCTCGATCATGAAGATCTTCATGATCCAGGGCGCGCTGGTGGGCCTGATGGGGATGGCCATCGGCGTCGGTTTCGGCGTGCTGGTGGCGATGAATATCGACGTCATCGTGCCTTTCATCGAGCACCTGCTGGGCGTGCAGTTCCTGTCCAAGGACATTTACTTCATCAGCACCGTGCCGTCCGACCTGCGCTGGCCCGACGTCGCCAAGATCGGCGTGCTGGCGGTGGTGCTGGCCTTCCTGGCCACCCTGTATCCAAGCTACGCCGCTTCGCGCGTGAAACCTGCGGAGGCGCTGCGTTATGAATAAGCCTGACATGAATCAGCCTGAGGTCTTCAATCAGGCAGGCACCGGGCAGGCCGCCGTGCCGGTCCTCAGTTGCACCGGCCTGGGCAAGACCTTCCGCCAGGGCGATTACGCCGTCGACGTCTTAAATAGCGTCGACTTCACTATTTTCCCCGGCGAGCGCGTCGCCATCGTCGGCGCCTCCGGCTCCGGCAAGTCGACCCTGCTGCACCTGCTGGGCGGGCTCGACACGCCCACCCGCGGCACGGTGCGTTTGAATGGCGAGGATTTCGCCGGTCTGTCGGAATCGCGCCGCGGTGAGTTGCGCAACCGTGACCTGGGTTTCGTCTACCAGTTCCACCACCTGCTGCCCGAGTTCTCGGCCCTCGACAACGTGGCCATGCCGCTGTTGATCCGGCGCCAGAAGCGCGCCGACGCCAACGCCAGCGCGGGCGCCATCCTGACCCGGGTGGGCCTGTCGAAGCGGGTGATTCACCGCCCCGGCGAATTGTCGGGCGGCGAGCGTCAACGCGTGGCGCTGGCGCGGGCCCTGGTGACGCAGCCGGCCTGCGTGCTGGCCGATGAACCGACCGGCAACCTCGATCACGCCACCGCCCAGTCGATCTTCGACCTGATGCTCGAACTGTCGACCAGGCTGGGCACCGCCTTCGTCATCGTCACCCACGACATCGAACTGGCGCGCCGCTGCGACCGCGTGTACCGCCTGACCGAGCACGGCTTGCAGCCGGCCTGAGCGCAGGTCGAACGGCGCAGCATGTGGATCGATACCCATTGCCATCTCGACGCCAGTGAATTCGGCGGCCTCGCCGATTCGCTGGCGATAGCGCGCGAGGCCGCCGCCGCCGGGGTGTCGATGGTGGTCATTCCGGCGGTGGACCGGCACAATTTTCAAGCCGTCGCGGCGCTGGCGGCGACCGCCCCGAACGCCGCCTATGCGCTGGGCATCCATCCGATCTGCGTGCCGCACGCGGTCGAAGCCGATTTGCTGGCGCTGCGCGCGCGGGTGGCGGCGGCGATGGACGATGCGCGCTTTGTCGCCATCGGTGAAATCGGCCTCGATTTTTTCATTCCCGCGCTGACCGAACCGGCCATGCGCGAAAAGCAGGCGCATTTTTTCGAGCAGCAGCTGCGCATCGCCCGCGACTTCGACCTGCCCGTGCTGATGCACGTGCGCCGCGCGCAGGACCAGGTCCTCAAGCACCTGCGCAAGGTGCGCCCGCCGGGCGGCATCGCCCATGCCTTCAACGGCAGCGCCCAGCAGGCGCAGATCTTCATTGACCTGGGTTTCAAGCTGGGCTTTGGCGGCGCCATGACATTTACGCGTGCGCTGCAGATCCGCCGCCTGGCCACCGAGCTGCCGCTGGCCGCGATCGTGCTCGAGACCGACGCACCCGACATCGCGCCCGCCTGGCTGCACCCGGGCCGCAACAGCCCGGCGCAGTTGCCGGCCATCGGTGCGGTGCTGGCGCAACTGCGTGGCGTGGACGCCGGCGACATCGCCGCGCACACCTGGCAGAACGCGCTGGCGGCCTTGCCGCGCCTTGGTCCTTTACTGGCTGGTGCGCTTACTTGAGCAGGGCGGCGGCGCGGGCGATCCGCATCGCCATGCCGGCGCCGGCCAGCAGCGCCGCCAGCAGGGCAAAGCCCCAGTCGCGCCGGCCCTGCACGGCCAGCATCTGCGCGCCACCCTGCTGTTGCGCTGCCAGTGCCTGCACCAGTTGCTCGAGCGCCGCCGCCGTGTCCTCGGCCGCGCGCAAGGTGCTCTCGCAATCGTTGTGGCGACCAAAAATATTGTCGAAGCAGCCCGGATAGCGCGCGCCGAACTGGCGCAGCGCGTGGGCGCTGATTTGCCAGTCGAGCAGCACGGCGCCGTTGGCGGGACGCGCGCGCGCGATGGCGCACAAGTCGTTGGCGGCGACGCCCGGATTGTAGGGCGTCAGGTTGGCCGAGTCGGGCACGGCACCCCGTTCGGTGCGCCGGGCCGGACCAGCTGCCTGCGCCCGCGCCGGCTGGCATTCGGTGTCGATCACGGCGCGCAGGCGCACGTCGACCTCCTGCCGGGCGCTGCGCACGCGCTCATCGAGCAGCACCTGGTCGGCCGCCACCGTCAAGCGGCCGGCAAACACGGCCAGGCCGATCAGGCCCAGCGCCAGCAATACCTCCGACAGCAGGTGCAGGCGGCGCCAGTAGCGCGTCGCCGCCGCGTCCGCGCGCGCACGGCCACAGCGGACCAGCGCCAGCGCGGCCAGGCCGATCAACAGTGCGCCCAGCGCCAGCGACAGGGCCGGATAGGCGAGCAGGGTGGGAAAGCCAGGTTCGATCATGGCAAGGGTGGGATAGCAGGTGGCAGTGGGGAATGTCCCACGGCGATTATGTGGCTTTTCAGGCTGGTGCGGGGCAAAAATTACGCCTGGCGGGTCACCCCGGGCGTCCTGTTTGCCTGGGTTGACTTGCCTGCGCAGCGCCCCGGTGCGGCAACTCAGGCAATTGCAGCACCGAGGCGCATGGCGTGCGTTAGCAGATCATGCGCGGCCCGCGCCGAATTCTCCGCTGCCTGGGCATTTTGCTGGGTGGCGGTATCGAGTTCGCCCATGGCATCGGACACTTCGGAGATGGCAGCGCTCTGCGCATGCGTGGTGGCGGCCACCTCGGTGGCAAGCCCGCCCACTTGCGAGCAAGCCGTCTGGATGTCAGCAATGGCGCCATGCATGCGCTGCAGGCATGCGCCCGCGTTCACCAGCTCGCTGTTGACGGAGGCGTTCACGCTATCGACCTGGTCGACGATGTGGGTCACGCGCTCGGACAGGGAACGCACTTCCATGGCGATCACGGCGAAACCAGCGCCGGCCTGGCCCGCGTGTGCCGCTTCGACGTGGGCATTGATGGCCAGGATATTGGTCTGCATGGCAATGGCGCGCACCGCCACCATCAAGGTCGTGACCTGGCGGGTCGCTGCGTCAATGCCATTGAACGCGTTGCTGACATCGTGCGAGGCGGCGGTGCCGGAATCGACCAGCGCCAGCGCCTGCCGGGCCAGGTCCGTCACCTCGTCAGACTGGCGCGTGGTCTGTCGCACGCCGCCGGCGATGCCGGCGATGGACTGGGAAACCGACGCGATGCTGGCCGCTTGCTGCTCTGCGCCGGCACTGAGGCCTTCACTGGTGGCCTGCATGTCGTTGCCGGTCGCCGTCAGCACGGCCAGCCGGTCCTGCACGTCGCGCAGCACGCCGGCGGTGCGCATGGTCATCTGGTTCATGCCGCTGGCCAGGCTCAGGATGGCCTGGTCGCCATGGTGGGTAAATTGCGCCAGCGGGGTGCCGCTGATAACCAGGCCAATCGTGCGGTTGAGCGTGCCCAGCGGTTGCAGGATGCGCACGTTCAGGTAGGCGAAGCCGACCCACGGCATGGCCGCGGCGGTGATGCCGGCGGCGATGGCCAGCCAGGCCGGCAGCCCGAGCACGGGCGCCAGCAGGGCGACGCCGACGGCGCCGGACAGCATGGCGCAGCACGCACCCAGGCGCGCGCCCACGGGGCGCGTCATCAACCAGTGTTTCAGGCGCAAAGGGGCGAAGCGCCGCACCGCCATGCCCTGCTGGAGGATATAGGCCGATGCGGCGGCGGCCTGGCGCGCGCTGTCCGGGCTCATCAGGGTGCCCGCGTCGAGTTGGCGATAGACGGCGATGGCCGCCGCCACCTCTTCCTTGGTGGCGCGCACCCGCACGCTCATATAGCCCGTGACCTTGCCGCCACTGGCTACCGGCGTGACGAAGGCGCGCACCCAGTAGAAGCCGCCGTTCTTGCGCTGATTCTTGACGATGCCCGACCACGACTTGCCGGTTTTGAGCGTGCCCCAGATGTCGGCGAAGACGGCGCGCGGCATGTCAGGATGGCGGATGATGTTATGGGCCTTGCCCAGAACTTCGCCCAAGGTGAATTGTGCCGATTCCAGAAAGGCATCGTTGGCGTAGACGATGACGCCTTTCGGGTCGGTCCGGGTAATCAGTACATCATCCTTGGAGACAAGGAATTCGAGCTTCGGATCGCCGTAAGTGAGGCGCGACGCCGCATCGCCAGTTGACTTTTTGATCATGATTAATTTCTAATACAGGGTAAGCCCGATCCGGGGCGATGATGGCGCGAATGCTGGGGTGCGCACTTGCGGAACGACGAAGTGGCAGGGGTGACACCGGTTGAGGGAGCACGATGAACACCAAGACTTGATGCCGAATGGTAATACAGTTTGTCCATGGCAAATGGTAACTAAGAGTGGCTATTGCCCTATTGGAAAGTCACACGTTCTTCAACATCGGGAATCGAAGAATCCGCTTCTCCAAGGCAATGTTCAGCGCTGAGCAGCCAGCCGTCTTCCTGGCACGGGGGACGAAGATGGCGGCTGAACCTTGCCTGCACGGCTACACCGTTTGACTCCCGGTCGACGCCCATTTGGCGTCCGTTCGACGCCCGCCAAACGCTGCATCCCCGTTTGCCCCGACACTGGCTCCTTTTGTCGGGGAGCGCGCCATGCGATGTGCGATTCTGGGCTTTGCGGCAGGAGTCGCCTGGCTGCAGCGCTGTGCCAGCCTGCCGGCCCCTGCCACGCTGATCGCGCTGGCGCTGGCGGCGCTGGTGCTGCTGCTGGCCTGGCGCGGCCTTGCCAGGGCGCGGGCGGCGCTGGCGGGCGCGCTGCTGGGCCTGTGCTGGGCGGCCCTGCTGGCGCACGCCGCGCTGGCGCCGCAACTGGCGGCGGACGATGAAGGGCGCGACATCACCGTCGTTGGCACCATCGACAGCCTGCCCTACCGCTTCGAGCAGGGCGTGCGCTTTCACTTCCGGGTCGAACAGGTGCACGATGGCGCGCGCTCGCAGGTGGCACCGCGGGTGCCACCGCGCCTCGCGCTGTCCTGGTATGCGGGCTTCATGGGCAAGCCGGGCGTGCCGGTCGGCGACGTCCAGCCGGGCGCGCGCTGGCAGCTGACGGTGCGCCTGCAGCGGCCCCACGGCAGTGCCAATCCGCACGGCTTCGATTACGAAGTGTGGCTGCTCGAGCAGGGCCTGCGCGCCACCGGCTACGTGCGCGCCGACAGCGGCAACCGCCGCCTCGACGCCTTCGTCGCCACGCCATCGAACCTGGTCGGGCACGGGCGCGCCGTGCTGCGCGCGCGCATCGAGCGGGCGCTGGCGGGGCGGCCCTATGCCGGCGTCATCGTCGCCCTGGTGGTGGGCGACCAGCGCGCCATCGAGCAGGACGACTGGCAGGTGTTCAGTCGCACCGGGGTCAGTCACCTCATTTCCATCTCCGGCCTGCACATCACCATGGTCGCTGGCATGGTCGCCATGCTGGCCTCGGCGCTGTGGCGGCGCTCGTTCTTCACCCGCGCCCAACTGCCGCTGCTGCTGCCGGCGCAAAAAGTGGCGGCGCTGGCCGGCACCGCCAGCGCCTTGCTGTACGTGCTGCTGGCCGGCTTCGGCGTGCCGGCCCAGCGTACCCTGTACATGCTGAGCGTGCTGGCGCTGGCCCTGTGGAGCGGACGCCTGACCAGCATCTCGCACGTGCTGTGCGCGGCCCTGGGCCTGGTGCTGCTGCTCGACCCGTGGGCGGTGCTGGCGCCCGGCTTCTGGCTGTCGTTCGGCGCCGTCGGCCTGATCCTGTACGCCAGCGTGGGCCGCACGCAACTGCGGTCGCCGCGCGCGCGCACGGCGCCCACCCGTCTGGGCCGCCTGCGCGCCGCCCTCGCCAGCAGCGGCGTCCAGGCCCTGCGCACCCAGTACGTCGTCACGGTGGGGCTGGTGCCCTTGACGCTGCTGCTGTTTGCGCAGGTCTCGCTGGTGAGCCCGCTGGCGAATGCGCTGGCGATCCCCGTCATCAGCTTTGCCGTCACCCCGCTGGCGCTGGCGGGCAGTCTGCTGCCGGCGCCCCTGTCGGACTATCTGCTGATCGCCGCGCACGCGCTGGTGCAAGGGCTGGCCGCCTGGCTGGACTGGCTCGGCAGCGGCGCGCTGGCGGTGGTGTCGGCGCCGGCGCCGACTCCGGTGCTGTTTGCCTTTGCCCTGCTGGGCACCGCCTGGCTGCTGGCTCCCCGTGGCTGGCCGCTGCGGGCGGCGGGGCTGGCCGCCTGGCTGCCGGCGCTGACCGCGCTGCCGGTATCTCCCGCGCCGGGCACCTTCACCGCCACCGTGTTCGATGTGGGGCAGGGCATGGCGGTGCTGATCGAAACGGCCAGCCATCGCCTGCTGGTCGACGCCGGTCCCCAGTATTCGGTCGATGGCAACGGCGGCAACCGCGTCATCCACCCCTACCTGAAAGCACGCGGCATCGGCCGGCTTGATGCGATGGTGATCAGCCACAGCGACGCCGACCACGCCGGCGGCGCCCTGTCCGTGCTGGCATCGCTGCCGGTCGACCAGCTCTGGTCGTCGCTGGAGGCGCGCCACCCCATCGTGCGGGCGGCCCGCGCGGCCCTGCCGTGCACGGCGGGCCAGCACTGGCGCTGGGACGGGGTGCAGTTCGACATGCTCCAGCCCACCGCCGCCAGCTACGCCGACGCCAGCCTCAAGCCGAACGCGCGCAGCTGCACCTTGCGCATCTCGACCGGCAGCCGCACCCTGCTGGCGGCGGCCGACATCGAGGCGGCGCAGGAAGCGCAACTGCTGGGGCGTGACATCGCCCACCTGCCGGCCGACGTGCTGCTGGCGCCCCACCACGGCAGCGGCACTTCGTCGACGACGGCATTTCTGGCCGCCGTGCGGCCCAGCCTGGCCATCTTCCAGGTGGGCTACCGCAACCGCTACCGCCATCCCAAGCAGGAAGTGTGGCAACGCTACGGCGATGCCGGCATCGCCCGCCTGCGCACCGACGAATCGGGCGCGGTGACCGTGCACTTCGGCCCGCAAATCGAGGCCGAGGCCTACCGCCACAGCCACCCCCGCTACTGGTACGGTCGCTGACCGTGTGCGCCAGGCCGGCGCTGTGTGGCTGTTTGGCATAGCAAACAATCTTGTGGAACCTTGCATAAAAATTCAAAAACCTAACGGCGGTCAACGATTCGCAAAATAAGTTTTTGCACAATGACTTCGCCGCTGTACATACACGGTCGGCGCGGTGGCTGACAAACCCATCGCCCGCGGGAGCGCAGGCAGCCTGTTGGAGCAGGCGATGGCGCTCGTTCGATGAGGAGATTCGTCCAGGGGAGGTGGGCCACAGCGCGCGAGGCGACGGCGGCCGTGACATGCACGTGTTTTGATTTTGCATAAAAAAACTGGTGGGCTGCGCCTCGTGCAGCCGACACAGCATAACCATGACAATGGAGACAAACAATGCCGAATACCATATTGAGCCGGGCGCCGCGCGGGTCCGCCGCGATGCCTGCCGTCGCGGCCCGCCGCCCCCTGGCCGTCGCAGGAGGGCGCCATGACTAGCCCCGCCCTGGCGCACGGGCCGCACGGCGCCGCTTCCCCCAACACCCGCTGGCTGCAACTGGCCGTCGGCGTGATCTGCATGATCGCCACCGCGAATATCCAGTATGCCTGGACCCTGTTCGTGCCTGAAATCCAGGAAACCTACGGCTGGTCGCGCGCCAAGATCCAGCTCGCGTTTACCATTTTCGTGCTGGTGCAAACGTGGCTGGCGCCCATCGAAGGCTACTTCATCGACAAATTCGGTCCCCGCCTGATGGTCGCGTTCGGCGCCGTCTTCATCGGCGCCGCCTGGGTCATCAACTCGCAGGCGAGCAGCCTGACGGGCTTCTATATCGGCGCCGCCGTCGGCGGCCTGGGCGTCGGTTCCATCTATGCCACCTGCATCAACAATGCCCTCAAGTGGTTCCCCGACCGGCGCGGCCTGGCCGTCGGACTGACCGCCGGCGGCTACGGCGCCGGTTCGGCCGCCACCATCCTGCCGATCGCCGCCATGATCGAAAGCTCGGGCTTTCAGCATACCTTCCTGGTGTTCGGCCTGCTGCAGGGCAGCCTGGCCTTCGTTGCCGCCTGGTTCCTGCGCTCGCCCACTGCGGCCGAAGTGAAGGGCTCGGCCAAGCTGGTGCAGGCGCGCCGCGACTACACGCTCAAGGAAGCCTTGAACACCCGCCTGTTCTGGCTGATGTTCCTGATGTTCATCCTCGTCGTCACGGGCGGCATGATGGCGGTGGCCCAATTGGGCGTGATCGCCAAGGATCTGGGCGTGAAGGAATTCAAGGTCGACCTGTACTTCTTCGTGATGGCGGCGCTGCCGCTGGCGCTGATGCTCGACCGGATCATGAACGGCATTTCGCGGCCCCTGTTCGGCTGGATTTCGGACAACATCGGCCGTGAAAAAACCATGGTGATCGCCTTCACGCTCGAAGGCCTGGGGATTATCGCGCTGGGCTACTTCGGCAGCAATCCCTACGCCTTCCTGATCCTGTCGGGCGTGGTGTTCCTGGCCTGGGGCGAAGTCTATTCGCTGTTCTCGGCACTGGCCGGCGACGCCTTCGGCACCCGGCATATCGGCAAGATCTACGGTGTGCTGTACACGGCCAAGGGCATCGGCGCGCTGTTCGTCCCGGTCGGCAACCTGATGATGGAAGCGACCGGAACCTGGTCGACGGTGCTCTACACGGTGGCGGCGATGGACCTGACGGCGGCCTTCCTGGCCATCGTGGTGCTGCGGCCGACCCTGGCCCGGCACGTCGAGGCGTCGCGCACCTTGCAGGCACAGGAACTGGCCGGCGGCGGCGAGCTGCACCTGCCGGCGCGCGCCTGACGCGCACGTTCACAGGCAGGTGAAAAAACGGGCTGCGTGGCAGCCCGTTTTTTTTGGCCTATGCCACTTCCCACAGCAAGATCTCGGTCGCCTCGTCCAGGTTCGAGTACCAGTTGCCTGGCTGACCGCGCAGGCGCTCGAAGGGATTGGGAATGCGGTCGATGCCCAAGCGAAAGCGGAAGAACGATTCCAGCGAGGGTGACAAGGTCGAGCGGTTCCACAGGTCGATGTGGTCGCCGCTGGGCTTTGATTCGCCGCTGCGGCGCCAGTAATTGGCAAAATAGATGATGCCGGTCTTGTTGGCGATCTGGTCTTTCCAGTCGGCGCCCGTGACCCGCAGCGCCAGCGGCACCCCGCAGAACGCCTGCCTGTTCAGCCAGGCAGCCAGTTCGGCCGCCCGCAGGCCCGCGCGCTTGCCGTCGATGACGGTGGCGGCGCCCGGATAGGCGCGCATGTCGACGCCGCCCGCATGCAGGGCAACGCTGAGCTTGATGGCGCACTGGTCCGGGTACTTCAGCTCGCCCTTGCGCGCCAGCACGATACCCTGCTCGATGATGTCGCTCTGCCAGCGCTCGGTCGACGGCTGCCCCTCGGGATAGCCGCGCCACATGTCGGCGAAGCGGGGCAGGGCGGCCCCGGCCGGGCAGGCCGCCCTGGTCGGCCCCGGTGTGGCCGGGCGGACCTTCACGGCCGCTTCGCCCGCCCGGGCCCGCTTGTGGGGGGACGGCGCGCTGCCGCCGCCGGTTTCCGCACTGCTGTCGTCGATGGTACTCATGCATTCTCCTGGTAGAGGCGCCGCGCCAGGCGGCAGGGGACCTTGACGACCTTATGCCAATCGGGCACGACGGTCTTGATGGGCCACAATGCCTGCTGGCATGTGCGCCTGGCGCTGACTTGGCGCTGACTGGGCGCTTAGGGGCTTCCCTCTAGCCGTGCTGGCCGCCCTGCGCATACAATTGTTGGATGACAAAACCTCTGCTGCACTTCACCCACGGCAACAGCTTTCCCGCCGGCGTCTACAGCCGCTACCTCGACGGCCTGCGCGCGCGCTTCGACGTGCGCGTCTCCGACATGGTGGGCCACGATCCCGCCTACCCCGTCAGCGACGGCTGGCCGGGACTGGTCGACGAACTGAGCGCGCAGCTGGCCAGTTATCCCACGCCGGCGATCCTGGTCGGCCACTCGCTGGGCGGCATGCTCAGCCTGATGGCGGCGCGGCGCCGTCCCGCGCTGGCGCGCTGCGTGGTGATGCTCGATTCGCCGGTGGTGGCGGGCTGGCGCGCGTTCCTGCTCCGTCATGCCAAGCGCGGCAGCTGGGCCGAGCGTTTTTCGCCCGCGCGCTTTTCGCACAAGCGCCGCATGCTCTGGCCCAGCGCGGCCGAGGCGCATGCGCACTTTGCCGCCAAGGACATCTTCGCCGCCTGGGCTCCCGGCGTGCTCGACGACTACATCGCCCATGGCCTCAAAGCGCACGCGGACGGCGTCCAGCTGCGCTTCGCGCGCGAGGTGGAAACGGCGATCTACCGTTCGCTGCCGCACCACATGGGCACCATCGTCAAGCCGCCGTTCCCCCTGCCGGTCGGCTTCATCGGCGGCAGTGCTTCGGCCGAGCTGCGCCAGGCTGGCCTGGGCGCCACCCGCAAGCTGGTCGGACCGCATTACCTGCAGATCGAAGGCGGCCACCTGTTCCCCATGGAGTCGCCCGGGCAGGCGGCGGCGCTGACGGCGCGGATGATCGATCAGCTCTTGCCGGGGCTGGCCCGGTAGCACGGTTATGGCGTAAAATCGCGCTCACCGCGACGCGGCCCCCAGCAGGTCTGTGCGGCGCCACGCCGTTTTGCGCCACCTCATCCGCCACTACCTCCGAAAGCCTCATCGATGACTATCAAAAGCGACAAATGGATCCGCCGCATGGCGCAGGAAACGGGCATGATCGAGCCGTTCGAACCAGGCCAGGTGCGTGCCGATGCCAACGGCAACAAGACGATTTCCTACGGCACCTCCTCGTACGGCTATGACATCCGCTGCGCCGACGAATTCAAGATTTTCACCAACATCAACAGCACCATCGTCGATCCGAAAAACTTCGATTCGAACTCCTTTGTCGACGTCAAGAGCGATGTCTGCATCATCCCGCCGAACTCGTTCGCGCTGGCCCGCACCATCGAGTACTTCCGCATTCCCCGCAACGTGCTCACGATCTGCCTGGGCAAGTCGACCTACGCGCGCTGCGGCATCATCGTCAACGTCACGCCGTTCGAACCGGAGTGGGAAGGTTATGTGACGCTGGAGTTTTCCAATACCACGCCGCTGCCGGCGAAAATCTACGCCGGCGAAGGCTGCGCGCAGGTGCTGTTTTTCGAGAGCGACGAAGTGTGCGAGACCTCCTACAAGGACCGCGGCGGCAAATACCAGGGCCAGCGGGGCGTGACCCTGCCCAAGGCGTAACACGGCGTCGCGAGGGGGAGCGCGGGGCTATCCAAGCCGGCAAAAAGATGATATTTTCTTAAAATCAATATTTCGATTTTATTAAAACATCCATGCATATGCCAGGCAGCCTCTAAAACCAAGTGCAACACCCTTTGCTGTAAGGTGCTGCCATGCCGAAAATCTATACCCATCTGACGACACAGGAGCGCGCCGTCGTGATGACCATGCGGGACGACCAGTG